>NZ_JAEMQX010000249.1 GCF_016463645.1 Sphingopyxis sp.
AGACATGGGTGTAGAAGGCGACGCCCGGTTCGTTGCCGCTGCGCGCGTTGATGTCGCCGATCGCGGCCCCACGACCGCCCGCATGAAATTGCTGTCCGTCGCTCGACGAGGTGGTTCCGTCTCCCCACAGCGCGGCGAGCGGCATGGTGCGATGGGCGTTAATCAGCCTTCCCAGCGCCTCGCCATAGGCGGCCTCGCTGATATGCCAGTCGTGGAGATGGGCGAGTTGGCGCACACTTGCGCCCCGGCAGGTTTCCGCCATGCGCGTGAGGCCGAGATTGATGCCGTCGGCGAGGATGACGGTAAGAAGCGCATTGCGATCGTCGGCCTCCCGGCCCGAACGTCGGTGAATGAAGCATTCGCTGAACCCGGTCCAGGCATCGACCTCAAGCAGCAGGTCGGTGATCTTCACCCGTGGGAGGCGATCATAGGCTGCGCGACGGGCAATTTCGGCAGCGGCCGGCGTTGCCGCCTTCAGCGGCGAGATGATGAGGCCGTTTTCGTCAAGCCTGACCTGGGGCAGGTCGCCCTGTCGCGCGAGGACCGTCACCTGTTCGATCGCCGTATCGAGCCTGGTGCGCCTTTCCTCGATATGGCGCTCAAAGTCTGTTTCGATGGCGAGCGGCAGGGGCCCTTTTTCGCGAAGCGCCGCATAGGTGGCCGGTGGGATGAGGTAGCTGTCGAAATCACGAAACTGGCGGCTTCCCGCGACCCATATATCTCCCGCTCGCAGCCGCTCGCGTAGCTGCGACAGCGCGCATAGTTCAAAGGCGGCACGATCGACGATGCCATCCCGCAGGACGAACGGCCGCCATGCTGACGGCACAAAGCGCAGCGGCACACGATCAGGCAAGCGCCGTTTGCTGGTCCGATATAGCTCCGCAATAATGGCCAGTGCCGACAGGAGTCCCTGCACCGCACCGGCACCGTGAAATTCAAAGGTGTTGAGAAAGGGGCCGGCAAAGAGCTTTACCGCGCGATGCCGCTCGATCAATTCAGCGGTGCGATCGACGGTTTCCGGTCGCCCGAGCACTTCGGCCTGTTCGACCGCCACGGCAAAGCGCTGCCAATCAAGCGCCTTGATCTGCGCCAGCGATTCTACGCCGTTGGTGCGAGCATCGATAAGGATGCGGCAAGCCCCTGTGAGCGTCCGGAGATGGACCTGTAGCTCGCGCACCGTCTTGAGGGCTTTGTCGCGGGTCCGGTTCTCGGCGCGGCGCACCATGCTGCCCAACAGCTTGTCGAACATCGTCAGGGTTGCGTCGGTCAGGTCTTCCTCAAGGCGGATGCCGGTTGCCGCCAGCGTCGCATGTCGGCGCAGGGCATTGAGTTCGCCAAGGTGCTGGGGCGTGATGCGGCTGCCCTCGTCCGCCAGCCTGTCAAAAGTCGAAGCCGGGATCATGTCGGCCCGACCGCGATCGAGGCCCAGCGCGCGGACATAGGCGAGCCGTTCGATCAGGCGAAGGATATTGCGCGCTGCTGGCGACTGTGGCGCATTGCGCAGCCAGGATAACCATGTCGCGGCCTGCCCCGTTCGTCGGGCCAGCAAATCGTCCAGGCCCTGTAATGTGTCGGGCCGCAGGCCGTTCGTGAGCACTTCATAGGTAATCTGTTCGGCTTGCTGGCGAGCGCGCCGCAGCACCGCTTCGAGAATCGACGAAGAAGGCAGGAGGATCTGCCGACGCCGAAGTTCGTGAACGATGACGCTTGCCATCTGGCCGGGGTGGATGATGGTCTGTGCGATCGGGATTAAGAAGGCGACGAATTCGCGGAACGCATCGCGGTCGAAAATCCTGAACCCTTGCGATCGTCGGATTTCGACAAGATGCTCGCGGCGGGTCTGATCCCGATGAGCATAGTCCACAAATGCTTCGGGCGCGACGCCGAGTTGGCGGGCCACATAAGCGAGCACAGGGGCGGGCGGGAGTTCGCCCGCTTCCAGCGCACGACCGGGCCATCTCATGGTGAGCAGGAGCATCGCGAAGCCGAGCCGGGTGGCATCGCCGCGACGGCGGCCGACAATTTCCAGGTCGTCGCTGGTCAGCGTATAGTGACGCGCAATCTCGCGCT
>NZ_JAEMQX010000149.1 GCF_016463645.1 Sphingopyxis sp.
GCGATCGACCGGCTGCACGAAGAAGGACGCTACCGCGTCTTCATCGATATCCTGCGCAACAAGGGCGCTTTTCCGAATGCCCGCTGCTTCGCCGGCCACAACGGCCCGAAGCCGATCACCGTCTGGTGTTCGAACGATTATCTCGCAATGGGCCAGCACCCCAAGGTAATCGAAGCGATGGAAGAGGCGCTGCACGATGTCGGCGCCGGTTCGGGCGGCACGCGCAACATCGGCGGCAACACCCATTATCACATCGACCTCGAGCATGAACTGGCCGACCTGCACGGCAAGGACGGCGCGCTGCTTTTCACGTCGGGCTATATCTCGAACGAGGCGACGCTCGGCACGCTCGGCAAGCTGCTTCCCAATTGCATCATCTATTCGGACGAGCTCAACCACGCCTCGATGATCGCGGGCATCCGCAACTCGGGCTGCGAAAAGCGTGTGTGGCGCCACAACGACCTCGAACATCTTGAGGAACTGCTCGCTGCCGACGATCCCGAGGCCGCAAAGCTGATCGCGTTCGAGAGCGTCTATTCGATGGACGGCGACATCGCCCCGATCCACGCGATCTGCGACCTCGCCGAAAAATATAACGCCCTCACCTATTGCGATGAGGTTCACGCTGTCGGCATGTACGGCCCGCGCGGCGGCGGCATCAGCGATCGCGACGAGGCGGCGCATCGTATCACGATCATCGAGGGTACCCTCGGCAAGGCATTCGGCGTGATGGGCGGCTATATCGCCGCCGAGAAGAACATCATCGACGTGATCCGCAGCTATGCGCCGGGCTTCATCTTCACGACCAGCCTGTCGCCGGTGCTCGTCGCGGGCGTGCTCGCGAGCGTCCGTCATCTCAAGGCATCGAGCGTCGAACGCGATGCGCAACAGGCCGCCGCCGCGTACCTCAAGCAGAGCTTCCGCGATGCGGGCCTGCCGGTGATGGATTCGACGACGCATATCGTCCCGCTGATGGTCGGCGACCCGGTGCGCGCGAAGAAGATCAGCGACATCCTGCTCGCCGAATATGGCGTCTATGTGCAGCCGATCAATTTCCCGACCGTGCCGCGCGGCACCGAACGCCTGCGCTTCACCCCCGGCCCGGCGCATGACGAGGCGATGATGCGCGAGCTCACGCAGGCGCTCGTCGAAATCTGGGATCGGCTCGAACTGCAGCTTCTGAAGGCGGCGTGACGGGCGCACCCGGCTACGATGACGTCGTCGTCGGACGCCGCTCGATCCGCGGCTTCCTCGACAGGCCCGTTCCGCGCGAACTGATCGCCGAAATCATCGAGGTCGCGATGCGCGCGCCCTCGTCGTACAACAATCAGTGCTGGAATTTCTCGGTCGTCACCGGCGAGCCGCTGGCTGCGATCCGCCAAGGCAATACCGAAGGCATTCTCGCCGGCAAGCCCGACAGCCGCGAATTCCGCCGCTTCGACGGCAGCGCCGACGACCACCGCGCGCGCCAGATCGAGATCGCGAAACAGCTTTTCGGCGCGATGGGCATTGCGCGGGAGGACAAGGACGCGCGGCGGGATTGGGTGCTGCGCGGTTTCCGTCAGTTCGATGCGCCGGTCAGTATCGTCGTTACCTATGACCGCGTCCTCCTCGGCAGCGATATCGCGCCCTTCGACTGCGGGGCGGTCACCAATGCGCTCGTCAACGCGGCCTGGTCGCGCGGGCTCGGCTGCGTGATCAACAGCCAGGGCATCATGCAGAGCCCCGTCGTGCGCGAACATGCGCGTATCCCCGACGATCAGGTGATCATGATCTGCGTCGCGATGGGCTGGCCCGATGCCGCGTTCCCGGCCAATGCGGTGGTGTCGAACCGCAGGAGCGTCGCCGAGGCGGTGCGCTTCGTCGGGTTCGACGACTGATCGGCAGCTTCGACAAGACCCGAATGTGTCGCTAGGTTCGGCCGCGACTCCAGTCCCCTCAGCGCGAAAGTTTGTCATGCCGGCACAGCGTTATAGCTACGCAGCGATCACGCTCCACTGGCTCATCGCGCTGCTCCTTGCTTTCCAGATCGCGCTCGGCTGGGCGCTCGAAGGCAACAACAGCCCCGAACTGTTCGCGCGATACCAGTTGCACAAGTCGGTGGGCATCACGATCCTGCTGCTCAGCCTTGCGCGGCTCGCGGTACGGCTGTTCGCGCCACGTCCGCCGGCCTCCGACGGCCCGGCCTGGACGCGGATGCTCGCAGGCATCGTCCATTGGCTCTTCTATCTCGTGATGATTCTCGGTCCGATTACCGGCTGGCTACTCGTTTCGACCGCGCGTGTGGAGGTGCCGACGCTCCTTTACGGGGGCGTGCCCTGGCCATATCTGCCCGTCGGCCGCGCCTGGCACGAACCCGCCGAGGCGATCCACGGTGCAATGGCGTGGCTCGCGATCGGGCTGTTCCTGCTTCATATCGCTGGCGCGCTTCGACATCAGTGGGTACTCGGCAAGCCCGAACTTCAGCGGATGATCCCCTTCGCGCGCGGCAGGGCGGTGGGCGCGGGCATCGGCACGCTCGCGCTCGTGATCGGCGCGATGGTCGCCGGCAAGGCGGTTTACCCGGACAAGGGCCATGCGGTCGAAAAGCCGGTCGCCGCACCGCCGGTTGCCGCCGCGCCGGCGAAGCCCGCAGTCGCAGAGGAAACCCCCGTCGCCGAACCCGAAGTCGCCGAACCCCAAAAGGAAAAACCCGAAGATCGCGCGCAGCCGCTCGCCGAATGGGCCGTCGCATCGGGCGGACGGCTCGGTTTCACCGCGCGCTGGAATGGCGAAGCGGTAAACGGTGGCTTTGGCCGATGGCGCGCCGCGATCCGTTTCAGCCCCGACGATCTCGCAGGGTCGACCATCCGCGTAACCGTCGATCTTGCGTCCGCCGATACCGGCGATGACCAGCGCGACGATTCGCTGAGGGGCAGCGACTTCTTCGACACCGGCGCGCATCCGGATGCGGTCTTTACCGCGCGCGATATCCGCCACCTCGGCGGCGACCGCTACGAAGCGCGCGGAACGCTCGCCCTGCGCGGCACAGCGAGGCCCGCGACCCTGCGCTTCACGCTGCGTATCGAGGGCGACCGCGCGCGCGTTGCCGGCACCGCACGCATCGACCGCACCGCCTTCGGCGTCGGTCAGGGCGAATGGGCGGCGACCGACGCGATCGCCGCCAACGTCGATATCGATTTCTCGTTCAGCGCAACGCGACCGGCGGCCTGACCGTCATTCGCGTGCATATCGGTCGCAAAGCCTAGCGCGGCCTCCGGTCGAGCCGCAGCGACCAGGCATAGCCGCCATAGAGACGCGTAACGGACAGGCGTCCGCCCGTGTCGCTCGCCACTTCGCGCGCGGCCTCGATCAGCATCGCGCGCGGCTCGACGTGAAAGCGGGCAAGCCAACCCAGAAGCACCGCGCGCCACCAGTCAGGCAGCCCCTCCTGCTGGCCGAAATCGACGATATGGAGCGATCCATAGGCCGCCAAATGGCGCATCGCTTCGCGCATTGCGCCCTGCCAGTCCGGGATCATCGACAACGTGTAGCTCTGGAAAATGCGGTCGAATCCGTCGATCCGGAACAGCGCTTTCGCGTCGAAGCCCGTTGCGTCGCCCTGCGCGACGTGGACCCTGTTGGCGAGCCCTGCGCGAGCGATCGATCTTCGCGCGCTCTTCAGCATCTCGTCCGAAATATCGATGCCGTAAAAGCGTGCGCCGGGCCAACAGCGCGCGGCGGCGATCAGGTTGCGCCCCGTTCCGCAGCCGATTTCGAGGACGCGCGCGCCGATGGGCGGCGTCAGTTCGTCGATCAGCCGGTCGCGTCCGAGCAGATAATATTTCCGGGTGAAATCGTAGATATGACGTTGCCCGCGGTAAACGCCGTCCATCAGCGCGGCATGCCCCTCCCTCTCGTGCATGCTCAGCCCTTCAGGACATAGAGATGTACGCCGCCATAGATCGCCGACCGGTCGCGGCGCGTGTAGTCGAGCGAGGCGTCGGCGCGATAGTCCCAGCGGCTCAGCAGGTCGTCGGGCAGGCGCCCGGGCAGCAGGCTCGGTTCGGCGGCCGTGCGGAACAGCACTCGCGCCCCGGGGCGCGCGGTGCGCGTGACCTCGCTCCATAGCTGCGTCAGCTGCACGTCGCTCATCCAGTCCTGCGCATCGAGGAAGACATAGCGGTCGAAGCTCGCAGCATCGGCGGCCGCCAGCATGTCGGTCATGTTCGCGTGCAGCATCGTCACGCGCTCGGCGCGCGCTTTCACCCGGGCGTAATTGCCCGCCTGCAGATAGGGCGGCAGCGGCACCGTCACCCCCTTGCCATAACCGCGTCCGAAGGCCTGCCAGGCGAAATAATTTTCGTCGAGCGGGAAGTCGCACGCCAGCTTTTCGAGCCGCGCGCGGAGGACGTCGGCCATCGGCTTGCCGTCGGCAAGCGCGTCATATTGCGCCGGCGGAATGCCCAGACCGAACAGCGACGAGCGCTGGTCGGTGACCCAGCGGATGAATTTCCGGTCGAAGAAGGGCGCCAACTTCGCCTCGAAGATCGCGCGCTGCTCCTCGATTGTCCGTGCCGCGAGAAACTGCCGGGGGTCGACGCGATGCATCCGCGCGACCAGATGCGCGAGGCCGATGAAATTGCCGAGCAGGCCGCGTTTGTAGAGGCCTCGCGCGAAGCCGTTGATCCGGCGGCGCCCGACCAGGTCGCGCCCCTCCCAATAGCGGCGGCTCGTCTCGTCGAGGTGGGGGCGGACGAAGGCGCGATAATCGGCGATGTTCGCGCTGCTGTCGGCGTCGGCGAAGAAGCGGCGGAAGCTCAGATAATCGGGCAGCCGCTGGACCGCGACGCGCTTCAGATGGTTGAGGGCGACATGCGCGGTGTTGAGGTCGACCGCGACGATCTCGGCGGGATCGGCGGTGAGATAGGAAAAGACGTTGCAGCCGCCGCTCGCGATCGTCGCGATCCGGTTGCCCGGTTCGATCGCCAGCGCCTCCATGTCGACGACCGGGTCCTCCCATATCTGCGCATAGACGAGGCCCTTGAAGGCGAGCGCGAATGCGCGATCGAGCAGGCGTTGCTTCTGTTCGGCATCTTCGCGCACGACCGCGGCGGCGATCTTGCGATTGGGCTGGCTGGCCATGAGTCACGGGCTCCCGGAGATAGGTGGATCCGGGGCCGCGCATGGCAGCTCTTGTTGCGATTCCCGCGTCGTTTCGATGACAAATCGGCGACAGCGTCAAAAATCTTCTGCCGCCGTTTCGTCGATCAGTCGCGGCAATATCCTTCGCCGTCCTTGACGATCAGGCATTCCTTCTTTCCGGCAAGATATTTGAGGCCGGTTTCGTCGCCATTGCCGCGGCGCAGGCTCAGAGCTTCGGTGCCGCGCTTGAACTTGATGCCATGCTCGCTGTCTTCGCCGTCATAGGTACCCCTGGTGTCGAGGTCCGACTGCATCTCCAGCTTGTATTTGCCGGGTTCCGCGGGCGTGATCGTCGCATACATGCCCTCGACGCCGGTCCATTTGCCCGCCCAGCTCGCGAAGCGATGCGGCGCGGTCGCCGGGTCGGTGGCTTCCGTCCCTTCGGCGGGTGTCGTTTCGACCGGAACCTCGGTGGTCGTGGCATCGGTGGGCGCCGGTGCGGGCGCCTCGGCCTTTTCGCAGCCCGCCAGCAACACGAGCGCCGCAGCGCTCGCCAGAATCACGCTTTTCTGCATCTTGCTTCTCCTTCCCCGTCCAAACGCTCGGCCGCGGATAAGTTTCCGCGAGCCTATTCGGTGATGATCTCCGCGAATTTCAGCGGATCGACGTTGCCCCCCGACAGGGTGACGAGCGTCGCGTCGGTCAGCGAGACCTTGCCCGCGAGGACCGCCGCGAGCGCCGCCGCACCGCCGGGCTCGACGACGAGGTGCAGCCGTTCGAACACGAGCCGCATCGCGTCGCGCACTTCGCTCCGCGTCACCGCGACGCCCCTGACGCCGCGTGCCTGCAGCACCGCGAAGTTGATCGGCCAGGTCTCGGGCGTCTGCAGTGCGTCGCATTCGGTGGGATAAGTCATATCCTCGACCGACAATATCTCCCCCGCCGCGAGGCTGCGCGTCACATCGTCCCAGCCCTCGGGCTCGACCGCGACGATTTCGGCGTCGGGCAGTGCCAGCGCCAGCCCTGCCGAGAGACCGCCGCCGCCGCAGCACGCGACGACCTTGTCGGGCCCGGCGATCCCGCGCGCCCGCATCTGCGCCTTCGCCTCGATCCCCGCGCTCCCCTGCCCTTCGATGACCCACGGGTCGCCATAGGCGTGAACGAGCGTTCCGCCGCGTTCGGCGAGCAGCTTCGCCGCCACCGCATCGCGCGATTCGGTCGCCCGGTCATAGAGCACGACTTCGGCACCGAGCTTGCGTGTCGCGGCGAGCTTCATCGCCGGCGCGTTGCCGGGCATGACGATCGTCGCCCTGATCCCCAGCCGCTTCGCCGCCCAGGCGACGCCCTGCGCGTGATTGCCGCTCGATACGCCGACGACCCCTTCGGCCGCCTGCCGGGCCGACAGGTCGGTCAGCCGGTGCCACGCGCCACGGATCTTGAAGGCGCCGACGGGCTGGAGGCACTCGGCCTTGCACCACACCGTTCGGCCATCGATCTCGAGCGGAAGCAGCGGCGTCTGCGGCAGCAATGCAGCGACTTTCGCCGCGGCGCGTTCGACACCCGCGAGCGTCGGCGCGCGGTTCGGGTTCAGCAGGGGATCGGGGCTTTGTTCTGTCATGGCTTCGTCCTATAGGGCGCGGCATACAACACAAGCCGCAGCATAGCGGGCAGGAGATTTTTCATGAGCAAGGTTCTGGTGATCGGCGCAGGCGGCGTCGGATCGGTCGCGGTGCACAAGATGGCGATGAACCCCGACATCTTTCCCGACATCACGCTGGCGAGCCGCCGCAAGTTCAAGTGCGACGCGATCGCCGAGTCGGTCAAGGAACGTACCGGGGTCACGATCAAGACCGCCGAGGTCGACGCCGACCATATCGACGCGACCGCGGCGCTGATCCGTTCGATCGGCGCGACGCATGTCGTCAATCTCGCGCTGCCGTATCAGGATCTCACGATCATGGAGGCGTGCCTGTCGACCGGTGCGCACTATCTCGACACAGCCAACTACGAGCCGCGCGACGAGGCGAAGTTCGAATATCACTGGCAATGGGCGTATCAGGACCGCTTCAAGGACGCCGGGCTGATGGCGCTGCTCGGTTCGGGCTTCGACCCCGGCGTGACGAGCGTCTTCACGACCTGGCTCCGCAAGCATCATTTCAACCGCATCGACACGCTCGACATTCTCGACTGCAACGGCGGCGATCATGGCCAGCATTTCGCGACCAATTTCAACCCCGAGATCAACATCCGCGAAGTCACCGCGGTCGCGCGCCACTGGGAAAATGGCGACTGGGTCGAAACCCCGCCGATGTCGGTGAAGCAGGCATTCGACTTCGAGGCCGTCGGCCCGAAGAACATGTATCTCATGTATCATGAGGAGATCGAAAGCCTGAAGACGCACTTGCCGGAGATCGGGCGCATCCGCTTCTGGATGACCTTCGGCGATGCCTATATCCAGCACCTGACCGTGCTCCAGAATGTCGGCATGACGCGCATCGACCCGGTCATCTATGAAGGCCGCGAGATCATTCCGCTGCAGTTCCTGAAGGCCGTGCTCCCCGAACCGTCGAGCCTCGGCGAGACGACGAAGGGCAAGACCAACATCGGCGTCATCGCGACCGGCGTCGGCAAGGACGGCAGGGAAAAGACGCTCTACCTCTACAACATCTGCGACCATGAGGATGCGTTCGCCGAAACGGGCAATCAGGCGGTAAGCTATACCACCGGCGTACCGGCGATGATCGGCGCCGCGATGATGGTCACCGGCACCTGGTCGGGCGACGGCGTGTTCAACATGGAGCAGATGGATCCCGATCCCTTCATGGACATGCTGAACAAGCACGGCCTGCCCTGGCAGGTGAAGGAACTCGACGCGCCGCTCGATTTCTGAGAGCTGCCTTCCTCCATTCCGTCATCCCGGCCTTCGCGGGTACACCGATGTTATAACTCGCTGGAGATAATGATCTGACCACGC
>NZ_JAEMQX010000150.1 GCF_016463645.1 Sphingopyxis sp.
TAGATATAGCGACGGACGGTCTCGTCGACCTTGATCGCCTCGAACACCCCGATGCGGCCCTTGAAGCCGGTGCCGCCGCACTGGTCGCAACCCTTCGGCCGCCAGATCACCGTGCCGATGTCGAGCCCGAGCATCGCGGCGATGCTGTTATCGGCCTGGACCGGCTCGCGGCAATGATCGCAGAGCTTGCGAACGAGGCGCTGTGCAAGGACAGCGCGCAAGGTCGAGGCGAGCAGGAAGGGTTCGACCTTGAGATCCTTGAGGCGTGTGATCGCGCCTACCGCGTCGTTGGTGTGGACGGTCGAAAGCACTAGGTGGCCCGTGAGCGAAGCCTGCACCGCGATGTCGGCGGTCTCGCGGTCACGGATTTCGCCGACCATCACGACGTCGGGATCCTGACGCAGGATCGCGCGGAGCCCCGCGGCAAAGTCGAGTCCGACCTTGCTGTTCACCTGCGTCTGACCGATCCCGTCGACCGCATATTCGACCGGATCCTCGACGGTCAGGATATTGCGCTGACCGTCGTTCAATTGCTTGAGCGCGGCATAGAGCGTCGTCGTCTTGCCCGATCCCGTCGGGCCGGTGACGAGGATGATGCCATTGGGTTCGGCAAGCGCCTCGCGCAAAATCTGGTCGGCGGCGCCCGACAGGCCGAGGACGTCGAAGTCGATGCCGGCGCTGTCCTTGTCGAGGATACGCATCACGACGCGTTCGCCCGCGCGGCTCGGCAATGTCGAGACGCGGACGTCGACCGCTTTCCCCGCCAGCGTCAGCCCGATCCGGCCGTCCTGCGGGACGCGGCGTTCGGCGATATCGAGGCGCGCCATCACCTTGATGCGGCTGACGACGACGGGCGCGACGTGCGGCGGCATGCGCAGATGCTCGCGCAGCACGCCGTCGGCGCGCATGCGCACGACGAGCCCGCTTTCATAGGGTTCGATGTGGATGTCGCTGACGCCCTGCCGCACCGCTTCGGCAATGATCGCATTGATCAGGCGGATCGCGGGCGCGTCGTCGGCGCTGTCGAGCAGGTCCTCGGCACTGGGAATGCCGAGATCGAGGTCGCTGCCATCGAGCGAGCCGGCCATTGCGGCGGCCGAACTGTCGACGGCATAATGGTCGGAGAGCAGGCGGTCGAAATCGGCGGCGTCGGCGGTCGCGACGCGCAGCGGCTGCGCAAGATAGCGCTTCACCTCGATGAGCATCGCGGGATCGCTGCCCTCACGCAGCGTCGCGAGCCAGACGCCGTCCTCGCCCGGCGCGATCACGACGCCGTGCGTGCGGGCGAAACCATAGGGAATATCAACCGGCGCCGGGGGAGGCGCCGCCGGTTCGAGGTTGCTCACGGATAGTCTCCGGCAGGCGGCGCAGGCGCCTGCGAAATCGAGGGCGGGACGTCGGTCGTCGTCACGCTGCCATCGGGACCGCGCAGTTCGGGCAGATTGACCGGCCCGACGGTGACATCGGCGGGCGTCGATGCACTCGGCACCGGCGGGACCGCGCCCAGATAGTCGCGGACCAGCGTATCGATCGCGGGCTCCTGATCGGGGTTCCGCTGCAGCTGGAAATCGCGAATGTAACCATAACGGCGTGCGGTGAGCGCGGCGTTGTCCTCACGGTTGCGCAGGATCGTCGGGCGGATGAAGACCATGAGGTTGGTTTTCGCACGCGTCCGGCTGCGCGATTTGAACAATTCGCCGATCAGCGGAATGTCGCTCAAAAGCGGAATGCGCTCGATCGTCTTGCGCTCGTCGTCGTTGAGCAGGCCGCCGATCGCGAGAATCTCGCCGTCATCGACGGTGAGCACCGTTTCGAAGGAACGCTTGTTCAGGATGAGGTCGCTGTTGCGCGACGAGACGGGACCCGCGACGCTCGACACTTCCTGGCGCAGAAAAAGCTTCACCTCGCCCGCGCCGTTGACCTGCGGCGTGACGTCGAGCTTGATGCCGACTTCCTCTCGCTGGACGGTGCGGAAGGCGTTGTCGAAATTGTCGCTGAGCGCTTCGCCCGTCGTGATCGGCACTTCCTGTCCGACGAGGAATTTCGCGGCCTGATTGTCGAGCGTCACGATATGCGGGGTCGCGAGCAGGTTCGACGTCGTGTCCGACTTCACCGCGTTGATGATCGCGCCGAAGATCGTATTCTTTCCGATATCGCCCGCAAAGCCGGCAAAACCGCCGCTTGCGCCGAGCAGCGATGCCGCGGCCGCTTCCTGCAGGCTGTTGCCGAGTGCGCTCGTCGTCTGGGTGACGACGGTTTCGCCATCGACCGTGGTCTTGTCCTCGGTCAGCTTGGTCGCGGCATAGGCGCCGCCGAGCGTCAGGATATTGGGCTGTGCATTGCTGTAGCTCGTCGCGACGAACGGGATGTTCTTGCCGCCCAAGAGGAACTGGACGCCAAGCCGCTTTGCCGCATCATCACCGATTTCCACCACGATCGCTTCGACGAGCACCTGCTGGCGGCGGCTGTCGAGCTGGCGGATCAGTTCGCCGAGCATGCGCTGAACTTCGCTGTTCGCCGCGACGATGATCGCATTGGCGCCCTCATAGCGCGTGATGATCGCCGGGCCGCGGGTCGAGATGCTGCCGCTACCGCCTGCCCCGGTCGAAGCCGCCGGGGCGGCCGCGGGCGCCGGCGTGCTGGCACCGCCTGACGCAGATGTCGAAGAAGAGGCCGATGCCGGCGGCAGGCCCGCCTTTTGCGCCGGATCGCTGCCGCCGCCGATCAGCTGCTGCAACGTCGGAAGCAGCGTTTCTGCGTTGGCATGTTCGAGCCAGTAGACGCGGAGTTCGGTGCCGCCCGCGGCCTTGGCATCGAGGTCGTTCGCCATCGACACGAAGCGCGCGACGAGCGCCTGATCGCCGCGCAGCGCGATCGCGTTGCTGCTGTCGATCGGGACGATCGCGACGGGCTTCTGCGCCCCCTCGCCCGCCGCGGGGACGAGCGCCTGCAGCGCGGCGGCGATTTCGCGCGCACCGGCGTTCTTGAGCGTCACGATCTGGCTGGTCGAACTGTCGCGGTCGATGCTCGCGGCGAGTGCGCGAATACGCCGGATATTGTCGGCGAAGTCGGCGACGACGAGGCTGTTCGCGTTGCGGTTCGCGGTGAGCGAGCCCTGTGCGCTGACCAGCGGGCGCAGCGTTTCGACCGCCGAGACCGCGTCGATATGGCGCAGGCGGATGATTTCGGTGACGAACTGGTTCTGCGCCGCGCCGCCGCTGCCGATACGGCCGGGCTGCGCCGCGGCGCCGTCGATCGGCTGGACGCGATAGCTGCCGTTGGGACCAGGGACGGCGACGAGGCCGTTCGAGCGCAGCGTCGCGAGGAAAATCTCGAAATATTCGCTGCGCGACAGCGGCCGGTCGGTGACGACCGACACCTTGCCGTTGACGCGCCCGTCGATCACGAAGGTGCGCCCGGTGATCCGCGCCGCATCCTGGATGAAGGCACGGATGTCGGCGTCACGGACGTTAAGCGTATATTGGGCGAATGCCGGTGCCGGTGTCGCGGATACGAGCGCGGCGGCGAGCATCAGGGAAAGTTTGAAACGCATAAGACCTATTGCTTTGAAAGAAAGATGGCGACCGGAACGACGCTGGCGCCGCGCTCGACTTCGAGCGCAATGCGCGCGCCCGGCGTTAGCTGGTTGGCGAGCGACGCGGCGTCGCTTGCCGAGCCGATCGGACGGCCATTCACCGAACGGATCACATCGCCGGGGCGCAGTCCGGCAGCACGGAAGGCCGCACCGTCGCCCTGCGGCTGCACCACGATGCCGGTGACGCGGCCCTCCTCCGCCCGCGGCGCGAAACCGACGCCGGCCTTGATCGCCGCAGGCGTCATTTCGCCGCTGGCCGACGCACCGGCGACAGCAGCGCCAATCTCGGGCGTCGGCGCGGGAAGCGGGGTCGCTGGGCTGGCGACGGGCGCCTCGCCGCTCTGATCGAGGAACAGGCTTTCGCGCGCGCCGCCGCGATCGAGCAGAACATGATCGAAGGCGATGCCGGCGAGCTTCAATCCGGGCGCGATTTCGTCGCCGACCGCGTAGCTCGTCTGCACCCCGTCCTCGCCCGCGATGATCGCCGAGCCGCCGCCGGTCGCCTCGTTAAGATTGATGCCGAACAGGGTCAGGCCGGCCGAGGTCACCGTCGCCGCAGCCGGACCCTGGGTGCTGCCGCGGAAGAAGGGATCGAGGCTGGTGAAGAGCGCTCGCCGCTGGGCGGGCGATGCGATTACGGCGGTCTGCGGCTGCCACGCGCCAAGCGGCGATAGCGGGGTCAGGAGCGTCCAGAGCAGGCGGACGCATTGCCAGATGAGCAGCGCGCCAAGCAGGCCGACGAGGAGCATCGGCCAGATTTCGCGCGGGCCGCGCTTTCCGCCGCGCAGCCATGCGGGCAGCGCGCGCGGTAGCCGAACGGCCGATCCGGACATCAGCGTCGCCATGAAATGTCCCTGTCCCCCAACTGAAAAAGCGGTTTCACGAATCGCCTAGGGACGATTGGTGACAATCAGTTGACCGGGAGATTACAGTTTTTTGACGGTCGGGCGAGTCCGGTGCGGCGGCCCGACACGACCCTCCCCACCGCGCTGCGGCGGGGAGGGTCGGCGATCAGAACTTCAACGACGCGCTGAGCGAGAAGGTCCGGCCCAGCTGGTAGCGGTTGAGGTAGATACGGTTGTCGCCGAACTCCTGCACTTCCTTGTAGGTGCGGCCGGTCAGGTTACGCGCCTCGAACTTCAGCTCGATTTCCTTGTTCAGCAGATTGACCCCCTGCCGTGCGACGAAGTCGATCGAGATACCCGGCTTTTCGCGGATGTCGGGCTGACCCGACGGGCCGCGGCTGGTGACGCGCGGGCTGGCGTAGGTAACGAGCAATGTCTGCTGCGACAGCTTGTCCTGATCCTCAAGCCCGATCTGGAAGTTGACCAGATGATCTGACTGACCGGTCAGCGGCGAGCCGTCGAAGAAGAAGTTGCTCGCATCCTGTACGACGCCGTTGATCACGGTCGTATCGCCGGGACCGACCTGGATTTCCGATTTGGTGTAGGTGTAGTTGCCGATCAGCACGAGGCGACGGCTCGCCCAGAAGGCCGAGTCCGACAGCGTGTCGAGCGCAATATATTTCTGGACCTCGATCTCGCCACCATAGAGCAACGCCTTGGGCGCGTTGGCGAAACTGGTGTTGGCGATCGAATCGGTGCTGAGCGACGTGTAGGCCTCGATCGGGTTTTCGATCTTCTTGAAGAAACCGGCCGCTGTCAGACGCTGGTCCTTGGCGAAATACCATTCATAGCGCAGTTCGGTGTTCCAGAGCTCGCTGTCGGTGAGCGACGGGTTGCCGCGGAACTGACGGTTCGATTCGGGGTCCTGATAAATTTGCGCGATGAGCTCGCGGAACTGCGGCCGCGCGATGGTGTTTGCCGCGTTGAGCCGCAGCTGCATGTCGGGCGCGACTTCCCAGGTCAGCGTGACCGCGGGCAGCCAATAATCATTCTTGAGATTGGTCTGGACGATCGCGCTGCCGCCGGTGCCGAACAGGTCGATCGGAACAACCGTCTGCTTGCCGTCCTCATAACGCACGCCGACGTTGACGTTCATACCCGGGACGATTTCAGCCTGCAGCTGCGCATAGCCGGCGTGGGTCGTCAGCCCCGCATCGAATGCGGCGGTGCCGTCCTGCGCCGACGTTTCGACCAGCGTGATGTCGTAATTCTGGATGGTCGAATCGGAGAGCAGATAGTCGGGCCGCAGCTGGGTCACGGCGACGGGCAGGCCCGACGCGCGGAACTGGAACGCGCGGCGCACGGCAGTTCGGCTCGTGTCGCTGTAAGCGTAGCCGACGGTCGCGGTGATGTGGGGCGCCAGCTCGTACGAGAGGTCGACGCCGCCCGACCACAGATCCTCGTTGAGGTCCGAGAAGGCGATCGTCGCGTCGCCGCGGTTGCCGCCGAGGTCGTTGACGAACTTGTCGCCCGTCGGGTCCTGCTCGGTCGGCAGATTGGTGCGGACATAGGTAAAACCGCGCTCATAGGGCGCCTCGCGCTGCGAATTGGCATAGCCGCCGCGCAGATCGAGTTTCAGCGCGTCGAAGTGGAATTCGCCGACGAACTGCGTGTTGATCAGCTGCCGCTCGTACCAAGCGGTGTCCTGTTTCATGATGTCGCGGCCGACCTGGTTGGCATCGGTGCCGAGGCCGAGGCGCGCCTGCTTCAATGTGTCGCGGATGTAGAGGTTGGTCCAGCGCAGCTTGTGCTCGCCGATTTCGAGGCCGAAGCCGAGCAGCCCGTTCACGACAACGCGATTATCGGTGATGACGCGGTTGTAGCTCGTTTGCGGATCGCCCGACAGGTCCTGATTGAGCGAGGTCTGCTGCAATGTGTCGCGCGTGCGCCACTTGTTGCTGATGCCCGCGGTCGCGATGATGCCAAGTTCGCCGTTGGCAAACGGAATGGTCGTGCCGCCGGTGATGCCTGCCGACCAGTTGACCGGAATATGATTGTTCTGCTGGAGCAGCGTCGTCTCGGCGTTGACCAGTTCCATCTGGATCGCTTCGAGATCGTCCTGGCTGAAGTCGGCGCCCTGCAGGATCGGCTTGCCGCTGGCGAAGGCGGCCTTCAGCAGCGGCGGAATGTCACGCGTGCCATCGTCGAAACCGGTCCAGTCGGTGTCGCTGCCATAATAGGTATAGCCGAGTTCGTTCGTCGTCTCGCTGTCCCAGCCGATGCCGCCCGACAGCGTCAGGAAGGGTTCCCGCGGGATCGCCTTGGTCGTGAGGTTGATCACGCCCCCGCCGAATTCGCCAGGGAAGTTCGCCGAATAGCTTTTCTGGACGAGCGTCGAATCGATGACGTTCGACGGAAAGATGTCGAGCGGCACGACGCGCTTGAGCGGCTCGGGGCTCGGCAGCGGCGAGCCGTTGAGCAGGGCGAGCGAGTAACGATCGCCGAGGCCGCGGACATAGACGAAGCCGCTGCCGACGACGCTGAGGCCGGTCACGCGCTGGAGCGAACCGGAGATGTCGCCTTCACCCGTGCGCGCAATGTCGGCCGACGAGAGGACCGAAACGACCTCGGGCGTCGCGCGGACGATGTTCGGGGTGAAGCGGCCGGTGACGACGATTTCCTGATCGGCGCCGCCGGGGATCGAAACATCGCTCTCTTCTTCCTGAGCCGCCGCGTCGTCGGCCACGGGCTCATCGGCGGGCGCTTCGGTGGTGACCGGCGGCGCGTCGGGCGCGGGCGCACCCGCATCCTGCGCCAGCGCGGCAGGTGCGACAAGCGCGGAGCTGAGAAGAAGCAGGCTGGCGAAGATCGGCCGCTTGGTCATGGTAAAAGTCCCCAAGGAATATGCAGGAAGGGAGCGGGCCAGCCGGTCAGGCGTGCCCGCTCCCCGAATGGATCGCGAGCGATCAGGTCGTCGGGATGGCGCTGCAGCTTGCGCTCGTGGTGCCGAAATTCGCGGTCGACGAATTGCAGGTCCAACCCTGATACCAGGTGTCGTTGGCGTCGCGGACGGCGCCGACATAGGCGGTGGTGTCGAAGAAGGCGTTGAGCGTCTTCGCGTCGAAAGCCGGACGCGCGGTTTCGGTCGCGCCGTTGATGAACAGGCTGGTCAGCGACGGCGTGTAGGTAGTGGTGTTATTCGTGCCGCCTTCAAAGATCGCCTGAACCTGTGCGTCGGTCACGCCGCTGGTGCCGCGGAACGGCGTGGCATTGCACTGCATCGACACCGAACGGAACACCGGCGGGCCGGCTTCGTCGAGACCGGGATTGGCGGCCTGCGTCGTCGTCGCGCTGTTGAAGCCGATGCAGCGGAAGCCCGGAGCGACGATCAGGCCGTTGGCGAAGGTATAGTCGGCACCGCCGCGAACGAGGATCGACACGCCGTTACCAGCCGCGTTGTTGCGATGGATATAGGTGAAGTTCGAAATCGCGACGCGCTGGCGCGGCGACGCGTCCTCGTTGCCGTTCGAGTCGATTTCCATCATCGAGTCGCCGACCGCACCGCCTTCGCGCTGCACGCCGATGACGTACTGGATGTTGCCCT
>NZ_JAEMQX010000151.1 GCF_016463645.1 Sphingopyxis sp.
AGGGCATCCTCGTCAACATCTTCGGCGGCATCATGAAGTGCGACATCATCGCCGAGGGCATCGTCGCCGCGGCGAAGGAAGTGAATCTCTCGGTTCCGCTCGTCGTCCGCCTCGAAGGCACGAACGTCCAGCAGGGCAAGGACATCCTTGCGAACTCGGGTCTGCCGATCGTGGCGGCCAACGATCTCGGCGATGCGGCAAAGAAAATCGTCGCCGAGGTTGCCAAGGCGGCGTGATAATCCATCCCTTCCTCGCAATGACGGGGAAGGGCAGGGACTGCTGATTGACGTTTACGTAAACGCCAATTATGGCGCAGTGCACAATTTGCTGAGAGGAGCTTTGAGCCCATGAAAATCCTCGTCCCCGTGAAACGGGTGCTCGATTACAACGTCAAGCCGCGGGTGAAGGCCGACGGCACCGGCGTCGACCTCGCCAATGTGAAGATGTCGATGAACCCGTTCGACGAGATCGCGGTCGAAGAAGCGATTCGCCTGAAGGAAAAGGGCGTCGCGACCGAGATCGTCGCGGTCAGCGTCGGCCCGGCGAAGGCGCAGGAAACGCTCCGCACCGCGCTCGCGATGGGCGCCGACCGCGCGATCCTCGTGCAGACCGACGATGACGTCGAACCGCTGGCGATCGCGAAGATCCTGAAGGCCATCGGCGACGCCGAAACCCCGGGCCTCGTGATCCTCGGCAAGCAGGCAATCGACGGCGACAACAACCAGACCGGCCAGATGCTTGCCGCGCTGACCGGCTGGGCGCAGGGCACCTTCGCCAGCGCGGTCAATGTCGAGGGCGACAGCGTCAGCGTGACGCGCGAAGTCGACGGCGGTCTCGAGACGGTGAAGCTGAAGCTCCCCGCGATCGTCACCACCGACCTTCGCCTCAACGAGCCGCGCTATGCCTCGCTGCCGAACATCATGAAGGCGAAGTCGAAGCCGCTCGATACCAAGGCGCCCGCCGATTACGGCGTCGATACCGCGCCGCGCGTCAAGACGGTCAAGGTTTCGGAGCCGCCCGTCCGCTCGGCCGGCGTCAAGGTCGCCGATGTCGATGAACTGGTTGCCAAGCTGAAGGCGATGGGAGTGCATTCATGAAAACGCTCGTTTGGGTCGAACATGACGGCAGCGCCGTCAAGGATGCCACGCTCGCCGCGGTGACCGCCGCTTCGAAGCTCGGCGAAGTCCATCTGCTTGTCGCGGGTACCGGCGTCGATGGCGTCGCGAAGGCGGCCGCGCAGATCGCCGGTGTCGGCAAGGTTCATGTCGCCGACAATGCGGCTTTCGGTCATAACCTGCCCGAAAATATCGCGCCGCTCGTCGCCGAACTGATGGCCAGCCACGACGCCTTCGTCGCGCCTGCCACCACGACCGGCAAGAATATCGCGCCGCGCGTCGCCGCCCTGCTCGACGTGATGCAGATTTCGGAAATCCTGTCGGTCGAGGGTCCCAAGACCTTCACGCGCCCGATCTACGCCGGCAACGCGATCGCGACCGTCGAAAGCTCGGATGCGAAGCTCGTTCTCACCGTCCGCGGCACCGCCTTCGAAAAGGCTGCCACCTCGGGCGGTTCGGGTGCGGTCGAAGCGGTGGGTAGTGGCGGCGACGCCGGCATCTCGAGCTTCGTCGGCGCCGAAATCGCGAAGCAGGATCGTCCCGAGCTCACCTCGGCGAAGATCATCGTGTCGGGCGGCCGCGCGCTGGGTTCGAGCGAGAAGTACCAGGAAGTCATCGTCCCGCTCGCCGACAAGCTCGGCGCGGCGCTCGGCGCGTCGCGCGCCGCGGTCGACGCGGGCTATGTCCCCAACGACTATCAGGTCGGCCAGACCGGCAAGATCGTCGCGCCGGAGGTCTATTTCGCGATCGGCATCTCGGGCGCGATCCAGCATCTCGCCGGCATGAAGGATTCGAAGACGATCGTCGCGATCAACAAGGATGAGGACGCCCCGATCTTCCAGATCGCCGACCTCGGCCTCGTCGCCGATCTGTTCAACGCCGTTCCGGATCTGACGGCCAAGATCTGATTGCCGTGACCGGCGATCATCCCGGGGTGCCCGGCCTGGGCGACGCGCCGTTCAACGCGGGCGGCCGCCGGGCGACCCGGATCGACGATCAACACGAAGCGGTCGAGGACGACGACGCCCTCGACCGCTCGTTGATTCTGGCGAGCGTTGCACGCGACGCGCGGCTCGATCGCAAATTCCTGTTGCTGATCATCCTCGCCGCGATGATCGCGACGCTCGGGCTGCTGCAAAGCTCGACCGCGGTCGTGATCGGCGCGATGCTCGTCTCGCCGCTGATGGGCCCGATCATGGGCGTCGGCTTCGGCCTCGCGACGCTCGAAAGCAACCTGATCCGGCGTTCGCTGGTGACGCTCGCCGCGGGTATGGCGGTTGCAATCCTCGTCGCGATGCTGATCATCTGGCTGTCGCCGATCCGCGACGTTACCCCCGAACTGCGCGCGCGGACGCAACCGACGCTGCTCGATCTCGGCGTTGCGGTGGTCGGCGGGATCGCGGGCGTCTACGCGATCATGCGCAAGCTGTCGGGCGTGATGGTCGGCGTCGCGATCGCGACAGCGCTCGTCCCGCCGCTATCGACCGTGGGCTTCGGGCTCGCCACCGGGCGCTTCGATTTCGCCGTCGGGGCCGCTTTGCTGTTCCTCACGAACACGCTTGCGATCGCCTTTGCCGCGACGATCGTTGCGCGGCTCAATCATTTCGGTCCGTCGCTGACGCCGCAGCATACCGCGATGCAGGTGGCGGGGATTGTCGCGACGCTCGGCATTCTTTCGATCCCGCTCGCGCTGACGCTCAACAGCCTCGCGGGCGAGGTTCGCGCGCGGTCGGTCGTGCAGACCGAACTCAGATCGCTGCTCGGCGAAAGCGATCGCGTCGACAGCCTCAATGTGCGGCTGGAGCGCGATGCGATAGCGATCGACGGCGTTGTGCTCGTCGATCGCTATGCGGGGCAGCTCGACAAGAAGCTCGCGGCAAGGATCGGTGCCGAACTCGACCGCGAGGTGCGCGTCAATATCGTCCAGCTACGCCAGCAGACCAATGCCGCCGTACAGGTGGAGGAGCAGCTCAACCGGCGCCTCGCCGCGCTCGAACAGCGCGAGGAGGACAGTCGCGCGATCCTTACGGGGCTCACCGTCGGCGAATTGCTCCCGCGCGACCGCGTGCTGATCGATGCGCAGGCGCGCCGCGTCGTCGTCCAGCGCGACCGCGAGGCCGAAGGCGAACAGGTCGCCGCCGCGATCGATCGCATCGTGGCTTCGGTGCAGGCGGACTATCCGCAATGGCTGATCCAGAACGGCAGCTTCACGGCCGCCGAAACCCCGGCGGCGGAAACGGCCGCGGCCGAATAGGCTTTCGCAGACCTATTCGGGTTGACCCGCCGCGCCCGATCCCATGTGATGCGTCCCGATCACGGCGGCGAACGGACGGAACAGGGGAGAGAGGACATGCGCGGCAAGCGGCTGGCACTGGCGATGATGATGGCATGCGCGGGATCGGCAGCGATCGCTCCGCCGCTGCACGCGCAGGCGGTGCCCGCCGGGGCGCTGAAGATCGACAAGGCGCGCATCGACGCGGCGCTGAAGGCGATGATCGCCGATGGCCGTGCCGCGGGCACCTCGGCGCTGATCTGGCAGGATGGGCGCGAGGTCTATTTCGGCAGCGCGGGCATGGCCGACCGCGAGGCGAAGCGGCCGATGCGCCGCGACACGATCGCGCAAATCTATTCGATGACCAAGCCGGTGACCGGCGTCGCGCTGATGCAGCTGTGGGAGGCGGGTAAATTCCATCTCGACGACCCGCTGTCGAAATATCTCCCCGAATATACCGACATGCGCGTTTATGCGGGCAAGGATGCGGCGGGGCAGCCGCGCTATGTACCCGCCGCCCGGCCGATCGCGGTGCGCGACATCCTGCGCCACACCGCGGGCTTCGCCTATGGCGCCGGGCCGACCCCCGTGCACGACGCCTATGTCGCCGCCGATCCGCTCGCGCTGACGGTGCCGCTCGCCGAAGCGAGTAGGCGGCTCGCGGGCGTGCCGCTGCTCTATCAGCCGGGAACGCAGTGGGAGTATAGTATCGCGGTCGACGTGCAGGCCGCGCTCGTCGAAAAACTCTCGGGCCAGCGCTTCGACGACTATGTCCGCACACATATTTTCGAGCCGCTCGGGATGACCGAGACCGCTTGGCGTCAACCCGATACGCGGCTGCCGCGCTTCGCGGCGATGAATGTGAAGAAGGACGGCAAACTCGTCCAGCAGCCGGCGGTGGATGCGCAGACGCTGAATTTCCGCGATCATGCGCTGACTCCCGGCGGCTTCGGGCTCGCCTCGACGCTCGACGATTATTCGCGTTTCGCGCGCATGCTGCTGAACGGCGGCACGCTCGACGGCGCGCGCATACTGAAGCCCTCGACCGTGCGGCTGATGGCGACCGACCAGCTCGATCCCGCGATCAGGGAACGTGCGTGGCTCCCCGGCAAGGGCGCGGTCGGCTTCGGCTTCGATTTCGCGGTGCGCAAGTCGCCGCCACAAACGGCAGAGGAGAATCGCGGCGCGACGGGCGAATTTTTCTGGGACGGCATGGCCTCGACCTTGTTCTGGGTCGATCCGGCGAACAAGCTGACCGCGGTCTTTTTTGTCCAGACCATCCCTTATGACGGCACGCTGCACCGCGATTTCCGCGCCGCCGTCTATGGGCCGGACTATAGGGGACCGACGGGAGACTGAGCGATTGTCATATATTCGTCATCGACTGGCGCTTGAGCGGGGCCGAGGAGTTTCCGATGTCGCAGCCTGACAAACGCACCCTGCTGGCCGAGGGCCTTGCGGCCGGCGAGGACGATGCGGCGCTTCACACGCGTCTCGTCGGCGCGGGTGTATCCGCCGCGACGGCGAAATATGAGGTCGACCGGCTTGCGAGGGATCCGATGGCCGCGATGCTCCGGCGTCAAGCCGCACGCATGGCGAAGCAGGGCTGGCTGCTCGCGAACCAGCAGCGGCTTGCGTTCGAGGCCGACGGCGGTTTTGCGCTCGACACGCTTGCCGACCCGGCGCCCGATTTCTTCTACCGCCATCATTATGAAACGAACCGGCCGGCCAAGCTCACCGGCATCGTCGATCATTGGGCGGCGCTCACCCGCTGGTCGCTCGACCATCTCGCGGCGATCGCGGGCGATGCCATCGTCGAGGCGCAGGTCGAGCGCGAGCGCGATCCGGATTATGAACTCGCCAAGGACGACCATCGCCGCCTCGTCCGTTTCGCCGAGCTGATCGACTGGCTCCGCAAGGACGAGGCGAGCAACGACATTTATCTGACCGCCTACAACAGCGGGAACAATGCCGCGGCACTGGCCCCGCTCTGGGACGACATGGCGCCGATCGCGCTGCTCGAACAGCGCGATCGCGACGGCTTCTTCTGGCTGGGGCCGAAGGGGACGCTGACGCCCTGGCATCACGACCTTACGAACAATCTGCTGGTGCAGGTAATCGGTCGCAAGCGCGTGCGCATGGCGCCGCCGTGGGCGTTCGCGCGGATGCGCAACAGCCGGCATTGCTTCTCCGACTGGGGCAATGAGGCGCTGCCCGCGGGCGAAGGCGATGCGGCCAGTCCGCCGGTTCTCGAAACGATCATCGGCCCCGGCGAAGCCATCTTCCTGCCCGTCGGCTGGTGGCATCAGGTCGAGGCGCTCGATCTTTCCGCCAGCATGAGTTTTACGAGCTTTCGCCGGTCGAATGCGCATGCCGAGGACTATGCCTCTTACGGAACGCTTTAGGAGGACGGCCTGCCGCGATGCAGGCGGATCGCCTGCGGGACTGGATGAAGCCGGACGATGGATATATGGTCCCCTTTACGGGGGGTGGCATGAAGAAAACGGGCCTGGTTATCGTCGCGACGCTGATCCTTGGCTGTTCGCCCGGATGGGCGCAGGACAAAAAGGCTCCGCTCATCCTTGAACCCTCGTCGCCGTGGAATGTCGATTATGCCGCCGATTTCTGTCGATTGGCCCGGACATTCGGCACCGGTGATGAGAAAACATCGTTGCTGATCGATCGTTTTGCGCCGGGGGATCTCTTTCGCATGACGCTGGTGGGGGAAGTCACCAACGCCGCAAAAGGGGGCGGGCGCGCCAGGATTCGCTTTGGGACCGATGCGCCGGAACAGGAGGCTCATTTTTTCTCGGGCAGCTGGACGGGAAATATCCCCGCCTGGATATTCACGACCGGCACGCGTATCCGCCCCCGCACCGAAGCCGAACAGGCGCTGATCGACCGGGCCGCCAAACGATCCGGAGATCGCATGGACATTCCGGGGATAAGCGAAGCCGAAGAGGCGGCGGTTACCGAAGTCCATTTCGGTCGCCCCTTACGTCAGCCTCTCGTCCTGCGCACGGGATCGATGCAGGCCCCTTTCGCCGCGATGCGAACATGCACCGATGAATTGCTGACCCACTGGGGCATCGACGTTACGCGTCACCGCGAGCAGTCGGAGCCTGCGACCCCAATTACCCCGCCGGGACGCTGGCTGACCGATCAGGATTATCCGGCGTTGATGCAGGAGGAAGGTCAGCCGGGGCTGGTCAATTTTCGATTGACGGTCGGCGAGGACGGCCGGGCCAAGTCATGTCACATCCAGCAATCGACCAATCCCAAGGGGTTCGATGACGCGGTTTGCCGGGCGCTGATACGCAGCGCCCGGTTTACGCCAGCGAAGGACAAGGACGGCAAACCGCTGGTTTCCTATTATCTCAACAGTGTCCGGTTCATGTTCCCGCGAATGTGACAAGTCGCTGCCGGCCCACATGTGTCAGGCGGATCGTCGGTTGCGATGATGGAGCCTGCGCCGCCGGGCGGCTGGCAGCACCCGGCGTTTACGGGTCGTATCAGAACGGGCGGGTTACGGATGTCGCGACCCGGATGATCGCGATATCGTCACGATAACCGACGGCAGGCTTGCCATCGGCGCCGAGTGCCGGAGTGAATTTCCGGGTGCGCGCATATTCGCACGGGTGGCTTGCGTCGCTGATACCGTCAGCCCACAGGTTCCGGCAATCGATTACCGTTCCGCTTGCATCGACCTTGACTTCGTAAATGACTTGTCCGGCGATCGGATCGTCACCCCGTTTTTTGACGGATACCGGCGGATCGCCCTCAAGGCGTGGATCGTCGAGAAGCTTCGGCGGTAAAACCTGCGTGCGGAGGGCCTGCATGTCGATGCCCTGGTCGCTTAGAAAATCGTCATCGCATTTCTGAAGAACGGCGAAGGCGGCCTTGGCGTCGGTCCAGCGCATTCGGAGATCCGTCTTGCTGCCGGTAACGATTCGCACGGTCTGGTCGGGGGCCCAGCCTGTTCCCGCGAGAAAGCCCGTCACGAAACCGCGGATATAGGCCGCTGACGTTTTCGGTTGCTTCCCGGAAATGGTGCGGGCCGAGAAGGTCCGTTGCTGCGGTTCAAGTTCGAGCTGCAATTCGGTTCCGCCCGACAGACGCGGAATCAGCGATCCCAGCAGGACCATATCGACGCCACCGTTCACGCCGCGCCGCAACAGGCGTACCGTCAGATCGTCCTCGCCCGATTTGAACCGCCGTTCGATGCTGCAGCCCGCATTGCCGAAATCGACCTTCCATGGGGTTGCGGGAGTCAACTCGGCCGACGGCGCTTCCTTGGCCGTTGCCGTCGGGATCGCCCCGATGGCCGCCGCAGCCAGCGATGAAAGGATGATCCTGAACAAAAGCCCCCCGGCCGCGTCACTTGTCGCCAAAGCGAAGCGCACAAGGAAGTTGTGAGATATGGAGGCCGTCCGCAAGGGGAAATCGCCGATCTGACGAGATGGTCGCGGCTGCCTTGTCGCGCCTTGCGGCATCATTTTCACTTTCTTGTCGACCGATACGCCTGACGCGTTTGGTGGCTTGCGCTCGCGTACGATAGTCCGCACGATTATCCGATGACGGATTTTACTTCTCTTCTCTCTGTTTTTTTGGCGCGTGTATTGGGTGTTGGCGAGTTGTCTGGTCTGGTTCGCTT
>NZ_JAEMQX010000250.1 GCF_016463645.1 Sphingopyxis sp.
ATCCTGACGCGCCCCTTTGCGAGGCAATCGCGCTGGATGCGCATCGGCCTGCCCGCCGACGCCGCTGCGCTGGGGCGGCTCGGAGCGGCGCTCGCCGATGGCTGAGCCGATCACGCTCACCGCGCTCGCGCTCGACGCGGCGTTCGGCTGGCCGCGCGCACTCTATCGCCGCATCGGCCATCCCGTCGGGCTGTTCGCGCGCATCATCACGGAATGCGAGGCGCGGTGGAACCGGCCCGGATATGGTTTTGCAAAGCGGCGCGCGCTGGGCGCCGTGACGCTTTTGCTCCTCCTGCTTGTCGCCGGCAGCGTCGGCCTGGGCATGCAGCGCCTCTTGCTCGGTGCCTTCGGCAGCTGGGGCTGGGTCGGCGTCGCGATTCTCGCCTGGCCCGCGCTCGCGCAGCGCAGCCTGTTCGACCATGTCCGCGCGGTCGGCGAGCGGATCGACGCCGGCAACCTTGCGGAGGCCCGTCGCGCGGTCGGCCTGATCGTCGGCCGCGACACGGCGGCGCTCGACGAAGCCGGGGTCGCGCGCGCGGCGATCGAGAGCCTCGCCGAGAGTTTCTGCGACGGTGTGGCGGCACCGCTCTTCTGGCTGCTCCTGCTCGGCCTGCCCGGCGTCTGGGCGTATAAGGCGGTGAACACCGCCGACAGTCTGATCGGCCACCGCGAGGAACGCTGGCGCGCCTTCGGCTGGGCAGCGGCACGGTTCGACGACCTCGCGGGCTGGATTCCGGCGCGGCTTTCGGGGCTGCTGCTCTGCCTCGCGGGCCGTGGAGGATGGCGCATCCTGGGGCGCGACGCGCGCAAGCACGCTTCGCCCAACGCGGGCTGGCCCGAGGCCGCGATGGCGGGTGCGCTGGGGCTTCGGCTCGCGGGCCCGATCGCCTATGACGGCGTCATGCACGAGAAGGCGTGGATCGGCGATGGCGACAGCGAGGTTGGCGGCGAGGAGATCGACCGTGCGCTCGTCATCTATCTGCGCGCCTGTCTGATGCTGTGGCTGATCGCGGGAGGGGCGGCATGGCTGCTTTGATGCTGCAGGGCACCGGATCGGACGTCGGCAAGTCGGTACTCGTCGCCGCGCTCTGCCGCGCGCTCGTCCATCGCGGCCTCACCGTCCGGCCGTTCAAGCCGCAGAATATGTCGAACAATGCCGCGGTCACCGCCGATGGCGGCGAGATCGGGCGCGCGCAGGCGCTGCAGGCGATGGCGTGCCGCGTCGAACCGCATAGCGACATGAACCCGGTGCTGCTGAAGCCGCAGGCCGACCGCACTTCGCAGCTTATCGTCCATGGCCGCGTACGCGGGACGCTCGGCAGCGGCAATTTCCGCGAGGCCCGCGGCACGCTGATCGCCGAAGTGCTCGAAAGCTACGGGCGCCTGCGCAGCGAATGCGACATCGTGATCGTCGAGGGCGCAGGGTCGCCCGCCGAGACCAATCTGCGCCGGAGCGATATCGCGAACATGGGCTTCGCCCGCGCCGCCGATGTGCCGGTGGTGCTGATCGGCGACATCGACCGCGGCGGCGTGATCGCCTCGCTCGTCGGCACACGCGCGGTGATCGAGCCCGACGATGCCGCGATGATCCGCGGCTTCCTGATCAACAAGTTCCGCGGCGACCCCGCGCTGTTCGACGACGGCTATCGCGAGATCGAGCGGCGGAGCGGGTGGCGGGGGCTCGGCGTCATCCCTTGGCTGAGCGCTGCGGCGCGACTGCCCAGCGAGGATGCGGTGATCCTCGAACGCCCCGCCGATCCGCGCGACGGGCGCCGGACGATCGCCTGCCCGATCCTGCCGCGCATTTCGAACTTCGATGATCTCGATCCGCTGAAGCTCGAGCCCGGAGTCGAGGTCGTGATGGTGCCGCCCGGCCGCCCGATTCCCTCCGAAGCGGCGATCATCGTGCTACCGGGATCGAAAGCGACGATCGCCGACCTCGCGGCGCTACGTGCCGAGGGTTGGGATATCGACATCAAGGCGCATCACCGGCGCGGCGGGCTGATCGTCGGGCTGTGCGGCGGATATCAGATGCT
>NZ_JAEMQX010000251.1 GCF_016463645.1 Sphingopyxis sp.
GGGTGGCCGAATACCGGCTGGACGTCGCGGCGGGGCTCGGGGCGCTCCGCGCCGATGCCGATGCGCCGGGGGTGAAGGACGTGCTGCGCGCGCTGGGGGCCGACGAGCCGGGATGAGCGATAGTCCCTCCCGCCGCCCCGGGTCGCTGAGGGCGGCGGGAGGGTGGTCCGTGAAGTTCGTCGCTGAAAGCGGGTTCCCGTCCCGGATCCCGCGCTAACCCCGATCGCGGCGCGCGACCGTGATCGCGATCACAGGGGCGGAAATATCGCGCGCAAGACAAAGGGCGCCGGATCGACCGGCGCCCTTCACCCTGCCCTTTAGGGAAGGCAGCCCTTGTTTCGGCCGCCTTATTTCTTGGCGGGATCGGCCGGCGGCGTGGCCGGGGCCGTGCCGGTTTCCGACGGAGCGATTTCGCCATTGTCGTCCATCGCGTTGGCCTTTTCCTCGCCCGCGGCTTCGACGGCGTCGGCCTTTTCCTCGGTCGCTTCCTTCGCCGGGCCTTCGGGCATGGCGTCGGCCTGTGCGTCGATCGCGTCGGCCTGGGCTTCGGCCTGGTCCTCGACCTTGTCGGCCTGCGGGCTCTGGCAGGCGCCGAGCGCGAGCGCCGAGGTGGCGGCGAGGGTGATGAACATCTTGCGCATATTGAGTGACTCCCAAAGTTGACTCGGGGGCTTAACGCGGGATGAACGTCAGGGTTGCAATGAAATTGACATGTGATTGAAAGTGCGCCACTTTCTTTTGAGAGCGGGAGCGTGCGGCCCTCAGCCCGCTGCCTTGAGCTTTACCCAGACCTGGACCGTCGCGGCGAATTTTCCGGGCGCCGGCGGCGTGACGTCGATGCGCTCGGCGGTGACGAGTTCGCCGGTCGCGAGGGTGAAGCTGGCCCAGGGTTTGGGCATGCGGCCGAAGCTCATCTTCTGGATCGGCTGGCCGGTGGCGGTGTTCATGATCGTAGCGGTGATACCCATGGCGCGCCGGTAGCGGGACGCCCCCGCGACTGTCCACCCGGCCGCGCAAAAAAAGAGGGCGCCCGAAGCGCCCTCCCTGTTTCTGGTCCGGTCCCGCGGCCCTCAGAAGCGCTGTTGGCGCTCGTACAGGTCGCGATAGTGCTGGATGCGCGTGACGCGCAGCCCGGGCATGCCGCTGCGGTCGATCGATCGCTGCCAGCCGGCAAATTCCTCGAGGGTCAGCCCATAGCGTTCGCACGCCTCGTCGACGGACAGGAGCCCGCCGTTGACGGCCGCGACGACCTCTGCCTTGCGGCGAACGACCCAGCGGGTCGTCGTCGACGGGGGCAGCGAGTCCAGCGTCAGCGGTTCCCCGAGGGGGCCGATAACCTGTGCGGGCCGGATTTTCTGATTCTCGATCATGCTCATTCCATATTTGAAACGTCGGAGGGGGGTGTGTCCGACGCGTTCGGCTTTAAAACAGAGGGATTCAACATCGACTGAAATCCTCTGGTAAACAGGCTGTTCATAGTTTCGGGCAGGGCGTTCACATCGTCGGACAGATCGAAGAAGCGAACGACCCGCGACGCTTTTTGTTCCGTTTTGGCGGGCGCCCCGCAAAGAATCCGGCTGACCGCGTTAAGCCTTGCCGCATGCGCGTCGCGCTGCGCCTGCGTCCGCAGCCGCCGGACTGTCGGCAGCGCCGCCTGACGCGCGCCCGACACGGCGAGGATGATGTCGAAGCCGGGCTTCGACAGTCGGGCCGCTCCGGCGATGCGCGGAAGATTTGACGGATCGAGGTTCATGCGACTCGTCTAGCCCACAGGAGCTAAGGTCCCGTAAATGCCCGTTTCAGTCCCTGTTAGCGAAGCTTAACCCGCGTCAATATCTTGACAGCGGCGGCGGAAAAGCTGGTATTTCGGGGGCCGCATCCCTAGATGACGCCGACCATGATCGAGACGATTTCCTCCCCCGCCGGGCTCGCCCGGGCCGACTTTCAGCTCGCTTCGCCGCTGAAGGACCGGCGAATCGTCGTCGCGATGTCGGGCGGAGTCGACTCGAGCGTCGTCGCCGCGCTCGCCGC
>NZ_JAEMQX010000152.1 GCF_016463645.1 Sphingopyxis sp.
TTCAGCTATACGACCGACATGCTGATCCAGGCCGGGCGCAAGCGCCTGTCGATCCTGAGCGTGCCGATCCGTACCAATGCGACGCTGCGCCCGTCGCGCCTGTTCAAATCGATCCCGCGCTTCATCGTCAACACCGGCATCACGATGGCGCGCGCCTATACGACCTATAATCCGCTGCGCGCCTTCGTCGGGCTCGGGCTGGGTATCGCGTTCGTCGGCGTCGTGCCGATCGTGCGCTTCCTGATCTTCTATCTTCAGGGCGACGGCGACGGGCATATTCAGTCGCTGGTGATCGGCGGGGTGCTGCTCGTGCTCGGCGTGATGGTCGCGGTGATGGGTCTGCTTGCCGACCTGATCGCGGCGAACCGCAAGCTCATCGAGGCGGGGCTTGTCCGTCTGCACCGGATCGAGGCGCGTTTCGATGCGATGGAGGCGGAGGCGACCGATCCCGCGGCCGCCGTGAGCCCGCGCAAGAAGGGGGGCGCGCGTTGACCGTGGCGTCTGCGATGCATTTGCACGATCGCGCGTCGCGGCTGCGCCGCCCGACGGCCATGCAGCTGGTGTGCGCGATGCTCGCGTTCGTCATTCTGCTCCAGGTCGAACTCGTTTTTTCCAAGAGCGTGAACTGGGATGAGTTTTTCCATTTCAGCCAGATTCACCAGCATCTTCTCGGGCGTCCGTCGCCATGGTTGCAGGCGCCCTTTGTCGCACTGTTTTCGTGGGTGCCGGCGCTGCCCGGTGACAATATCGATCACATACAACTGATCCGGCTGCTCACGCTTCCGTTCGAACTGGTCACGGTCGCCGCTATCGCGGCCATGGCGAGCCGGTTTGGCGACCACGAAACGGCGCTGCTTTGCGGGCTGATCTACGCAACCGGCGGCTATGTCTTCCTGCATGCCTTCGCGCTGCGTGCCGACACGATTGCCGCGGCGCTGCTGATGGTGGCGCTGTGGCTGGGCCTGTGCCGCCCCCTCCGCGCGATGGAAATCGCGGCAATCGTCCTTCTCGTCAGCCTTGCTTTCGTCTCGACCATCAAGGCCGTTCTTTATGCGCCCGCGTTTCTCGGGGTCGCCCTGTTCCGGCTTGAAAAACCCGCCCACCGCTGGGCGCTGGCGGGCGCGGCATCGCTCGCCGTTTTCGCGGGGCTGTTGCTGCTCTGGCTCGCGCCCGCTTTGCCCGAAACCGGTCTCGCCGCGATCTTGTACGATATCGGGCAGTTGGGCCGGCTTTCGATCGACCGGATGTTTTCCGCGGGGGTGTTTCCCCAAGGCGGATGGCTCGTGCGACAGCTCGCCTTTGCCCCGCTGCTTTCGATCGCGATCCTCGCTGCGCTCCTCTATGCCTGCTGGCGCGGCCGCGGCTGGAGGGATAGAATCCTCTTCCTTTCGCTCCTTGCGCCGCTCGCGACCGTGGCGATCTATCGCAATGCCTTTCCCTATCATTATGCCTTCATCCTGCCGCCGGCCGCAGTTGCGATCGCACCGGTGATCGGCTGGTTGCGCCAGCGCTACGGGGTTGTCGCCGTGGCCTTCCTTCCGCTCGTCGGCGCGATTTTGCTATCCGTCACCCAAGATCGCGACATCCTGCCGCGACAGCGGGTCATCCAGACGGGCATCCATATGATCTTTCCCGTTCCGGTCACCTATATCGACAACAGCGGCATGGCGGGCGATTTCCCGCGCGCGGTGAATCAATTCGCCAGCGGATGGGCGCTCGAGAATTACTTCCGTTCGGGCCAGCCGGTTTACAGCCAAGCGCTCGCTGCCGAGCCGGTCCCGATGCTGCTGGCCAATAATGTGGTTCTGCAGGACCTCTTCCACGATACATTTTTCGACGGTCGCCTCCTCCATGACGACGACAAGGTCCTGCGCGAGAATTATATTCCGCACTGGGGACGCGTGTTCGTCGCCGGAAAGACCATCGCGCCGGGCGAAAGGCAGATCGCGGTCGAGATCGCCGTTCCGGGCCGTTATACGGTCGAAGGGGGAGGCATCGATATTGACGGACGACATTATGCCGCTGGCAGCGTCGTCGCGCTGGCGAGGGGGACGCACATGGTGTCGGGGCGACGTACGGCCCAGGTGACACTGCGCTGGGGCGACCATCTGGCCCGGCCGCCCTTCGCTTGGCCGAAACAATCCTATCTTTCGGAATATTGAAGAGCGTTCGGTATATGGAGGATGTTGACTTTCCGGCGCGGAGCCTCGGAACCGGAGCGCCCGGTAACACGCCGGACATCGCTCCGGGCCGAAGCGAAACGGGATCCCGCCTGTCACCGAAAGGCCCGATATATCTTGCCGGAACCTTGCTGTTTCTGCTCAGCCTCGTCTATGTCGGCAAATTCGCGATCGAGAACCGGTCTTCTCTGGGGCAGAATCTCGACGTCGGACCGGCCACGCTGATCTTGGCTGCGCTTCTCTACGCGCTGACGCACATCAGCTCCTCTGCCGCCTGGATGGCGGGGCTCCGGGGCATGGGACACCCATTGCGCTTCTGGACGGGCACGCGGGTCAGCCTCGTCGCCCAGATCGCCAAGTATTTGCCCGGAAATATCGCGCACTATGTCGCGCGGGCCGGACTGGCGAGGCCTTTGGGCGTTCAATTGTCCAGCAGCGGGCTGGCGACGGCGGTCGAAGTTATCGCAACGCTGATCGCGGCGGCGCTCGTCGCATCGGTGGCGCTTGCCTTGTCGCCCGAGCCCATTGCGGCAATCGATGCCGCTCTGGCGGATCGGGTGGCGCCTGCCGTTTTTGTTATCGGCGGCGCGTTTCTGACGATCGGAGGCTTGCTCCGCTGGATGCGCGTGCCGCTACGCGCGGTTGCCGCGGCGGCGGCCTGGCTCGTCGTCAGTTTTCTGCTCATTGGCCTATCGTTTCACGCGATCGTCACGGCGGTCGCGTCGGTGGCGCTGCCACCGATGTCGACGATAGGTGTTTTTGCCGTCGCATGGGCCGCTGGCTATGTCGTTCCGGGGGCACCGGCCGGGCTGGGAATACGCGAAGCCATCCTTGTGGCATGGCTCGGTCCGATGGTCGGGGGCGGCGCGGCGATTGCGTGTGCGGCGCTGCATCGTTTCGTGACCGCGATCGTCGATGCCATTGCCGCGCTCGTCGGCTATTGGCTGTTGCATGGACGAAAGGTGGGCAATGTCACTTAACGGCCACGCGGTAACAGACCGGACGTCGCGCTCGATCAAGGCGCGAAAGATAGAAGCTCTGCTGGGAGGGAATCTCGCGGGCCTCAACCTTCTCGATCTCGGTACGGGATCGGGGGTCCTCGCCGATTATTTTCACGAACGCGGCGCGCATGTCGTGGCCGCCGACCGCGACGCGGATTTCTATTGCGGCTCGCTGCCGCTCACGATGATCGAAGGGACGACCTTGCCGTTCGACTCCCATCGGTTCGACTTGGTGGTTTTCAACCACGTAATTGAGCATGTCGGCGATGTCGAAGAACAGAAAGCCGTGCTTGCGGAGATCCGGCGGATACTGAAACCCGGAGGGCGTCTCTATCTTGCCGTTCCGAACAAGTGGGCGTTGATTGAACCTCATTTTCAATTGCCTCTGCTCGGTGCCTTGCCGCGTCCGATTGCCAATCGGCTGGTGCGCTGGAGCGGGAAGGGACAGGGTTATGACTGCTATCCGTTATCGCTGTCGCAACTCGTGGCTATGTTGGGGAAGTGTTTTTCCGTTGTCGAGGATCGTTCGCCGGAGGCCGTTGCCTGGCTTGTCGACAATGAATTGCACGGGCTGCCGCGCGCCGGGATGCAGATGGTGCCATCCGCTATTCTCGAATGGTTGCGCCCCGCCTATCCCAGCTTCGTCATGCTCTGCCATGACTGACATTGTCTTTGCCGCAAGGGGATTGGGCAGGCGGGCTCGTTCGTCTTCACGGGACGTTACCGGCCTTCGCCGGCGCCTGAACGCCGCGTGAGCAGGGGATGGCGAAGACGATCCGGTACGTCACGCGCAAATGGCCGCCTGCAATGGGGGGGATGGAAACCTATTCTCTCAAACTTACCGACGCACTACGAGAGATGAAGCCACTGGCGGTCATGGCATTGCCCGGACGTCCTGACGGTCGCCCACCAACGATGCCAAAGCTGTTGGCATTTGGGTTTCGCACATCGATTCGCCTGCTGATCGATGCCGCCCCATCTTCCGTCGTTCATCTTGGAGATATGGCACTCTGGCCGCTGGGTCTTTTTGCGCGCCTGCGTTCGCGGCAGACGCAGGTGGTACTTTCTGCACACGGCACGGATGTCGCGTATCATCGACGCGGCGGATTGAAAGGGCACGCCTACGGATATTACCTGCGGCTGGGAGCGCGCCTCCTGATTCAGGCAAAAGTCATCGCCAATTCGGAGGCGACACGCGTCGTCTCGATGGAAACCGGATGGCGCCGTATCGATGTCGTCCCGTTGGCCACGCATCTTTCCGGTCCGCCACCGGACGGTGGCAGCGAGCCCTTCATTCTGTTTGCCGGACGGCTGGTCGAACGGAAAGGATGTGCTTGGTTCATCCGAAATGTGCTTCCTGCGCTGCCCGAACATCTTCGGTTGAAGGTTGCGGGCACCGGCTGGGATGAGAGCGAGTGGCGAGCGCTCGACAACTCTCGCGTCGATTTTTTGGGCAATCTTGATGGCGAAGCGCTCGTCGAGGCCTATCGGCGCGCCTGTTGTGTCGTGGTGCCGAACATAGAGCCCCGGTCCGGCGAATATGAGGGTTTCGGCCTGGTCGCAACCGAGGCGGCGGCGGCCGGAGGTGTCGTCGTGGCGTCGCGCACGGGCGGTTTGGTACAGGCCGTCGAAGAGGGCGTCACCGGTATGCTGGTGGCCGCGGGGGACGTGCCCCAATGGCAAGGGGCGATCGATCGAATCCTTTCATGGACCGTCGAGGAGAGACGGGCCTTTCTGTCGAGGTCGATGGAATTCTGCCAAGCCTATTATAGTTGGGACCGCGTTGCGCGCGAGACGCTTGGTGTCTATGAACGGGAGTTTTCCTAGGACGGAGCGCTCGTCAATCGCCCAGATCGACCCGATGCTGCTGTGCCCATGCCTGATATTGGCCGCGCGGATTGGTCGAGGGTTGCGCGAGGATCGCCGCCATGTCGGCGCGGAGCGCGCCGAGGTCGAGCGACCGGATCATCGCCTTCACCGGCCCGACTCCGGCTGGAGTTATCGACAGGCGTTCGATGCCGAGGCCAAGCAGCGCCATCGCCTCCAATGGGCGGCCGCCCATTTCGCCGCAGACGCCGAGCGCCACTTTCGATCCCGATACGGTACGGACGATGCGCGCGAGAAACCGCATTACGATCGGCGACAGCCAGTCGTATCGCTCGGCCAGCCGCGGATGCGCACGGTCGGCGGCGAAGAGGAACTGGGTCAGGTCGTTGGTGCCGATCGACAGGAAATCGAGGTGCGGCAGCATCAGGTCGAGCGTCTCGACGAGGCCCGGCACCTCGAGCATCGCGCCGTAGCGGATCGCGACAGGCAGTTTCTTGTTATGCTGCGCCAGCCACGCGCGCTGGCCGACGAACAGCTCGCGCGCCGCCTCATATTCCCATGGCTCCGACACCATCGGGAACATGACGTTGAGCGTGCGACCCGCCGCGGCCTCCATCAGCGCCCGCGCCTGGACTTTGAGCAGTCCCTCGCGTTCGAGCGCGAGGCGCAGCGCGCGCCAGCCCATCGCGGGATTTTCCTCCTGCGCAGTGTCGCGGACATTCATATAGGGCAGCGCCTTGTCGCCGCCGATGTCGACCGTGCGAAAGATCACCGGCCGGTCGCCTGCCGCATCGAGCACATCGCGGTAGAGTCGCTGCTGGCGATCGCGCGATGGCAGCGTGGCCGACACGAGAAACTGGAACTCGGTCCGGAACAGGCCGATCCCGCGCGCGCCTGTCAGATCCAGCGCCGCGACATCCTCGCGCAGACCGGCGTTGATCATCAGTTCGATCGGCACGCCATCCTTGGTGACTGCGGGCAGATCACGTAGCGCGGCGAGGTTGGCGCGGCGCTTCTGCGAAATCTCTAGCTTGGCATCGAAGGCATCCTGCACCGCCTGCGTCGGGCGGACATGCAGCTGTCCGGCGGCGGCGTCGATGAGCAGCAGATCGCCCTCGCGGATCGACGCGCGGACGTCGCTGACGCGTCCGATGACCGGAACGCCCATCGCGCGCGCGACGATGATCACGTGCGCGGTCAGCGATCCTTCCTCGAGCACGACACCCTTCAGTCGCCGGCGGTCATATTCGAGCAGCTCGGCCGGGCCGAGGTTGCGCGCGATCAGGATCGAATCCTGACGGAGACCTATTTGCGCGGCGGTGCCCATCTGGCCCGAAACGATGCGGATCAGCCGGTTCGACAGATCCTCGAGGTCGTGCATGCGATCGCGCAGCAGCGGGTCGTCGATCTGGCGCATGCGCATGCGGGTGCGCTGCTGGACGCGTTCGATCGCCGCCTCGGCGGTGAGGCCGCTGTCGATCGCTTCGTTGATCCGGCGCGACCAGCCCTCGTCGTAGGCGAACATCTTGTAGGTCTCGATGACCTCCTCATGCTCGCCGCCGACGCCGAAATCGGCCGAACTCGCCATGCGGTCGATCTGTTCGCGCATCTTGTCGAACGCGGCATACACGCGATGGCGCTCGGCCTCGATATCGTCGGCGACCGTATGTTCGATCGTGATGCGCGGCTGATGGAACACCGCGACCCCGGCGCCCATGCCGTCGACCAGCTTCTGGCCGTTGAGCCGCTGCGCCGACTGGTCAGCGGCGGCGGCATCCACGCGTGCGGCGGTGTCGACCAGGTCGGCATTGGCGATCAATTCGGACAGTACCATCGCGACGGTCTGCAGCGTTTCGATCTCGATATCGTCATAGCGGCGCGGATCGCTGTGCTGGACGCACAGCACGCCGACCGCACGCTCGCGGCGGATGATCGGGACGCCGGCAAAACTGTGGAACAATTCCTCGCCCGTTTCGGGGCGATAGGAAAAGTCAGGGTGGGCGGCGGCTTCGTCGAGGTTCAGCGTCTCGATCTGGTCGGCGATCATGCCGACAAGGCCTTCGCCGAGGCCAAGACGCGTGACGTGAACCGCCTCCTGCTTCAGCCCGCGCGTGGCATAGAGTTCGAGCGCTCCGTCGCGGAGCAGATAGATCGAGCAGACCTCGCTATCGAGGCATTCGCCGATAATCCCGACAACCTGGTTGAGCTTGCCCTGCGCATTGACGCGCGACGCCATGACCTCGTGCAACCGGGTCAGGATGGTGCGCGCTGACTGGGCGGCTGACGAGGGTGGAGGCGGGGCGTTGGTCATCGCAATCCTGCTAACAGAAGGATGCGGTGAGCGCCAATACCCCGCGCGCGTTTGTCCCATCTATTCCCGCCCGTCGCGCGGGCAGGCAAGCGTCGTTCAGTGGTTGCTCGCCGGGACCGTTCCCGCGATAGTCGATGTTCCTGTCGGCTGAACCGGGGTCGCCGGGACGCCATATGCCGGTACGGCGGCCGGACGCGGGGCGTATTGGGCGTCCCATGCGACCACATCCGACTGATATTTGGCATAGGCTTCGTAGAATTCGCTGAACGGTTCATCGAGCCGCGCCAAGTGCGCGGGCGCCTGCTCGACGATCTGCGCGGTCGGTGTCGACGAGACGATCTGCGCGATTTCGTTGGCGCGCGTGCAGAAGCCGCGCTGCGCTGGCGGCTGCGCGAAATAGTTGAACAGCTGTGTCGACAGCCGGTCGCGCGGCGCGATGCCGTTGTTCTTGTTTTCCTTGCCGAGCTGCGTGATCACCGACTTCTCGGTCGACTTGATCACCTTGCCGTGCGTCTTGATGATATTGTTATACGCCGAAACGAGCGTCGTTTCCTCAAGGCCGCGGCAACCGATCGCGGCAACGTTGAGCCCGATCTTGAGCTGCCAGAAGGCGCGGTCGCCCGTCACGCCGCTGTTCGCGGTGACGAAGCGGCCGTCGATAC
>NZ_JAEMQX010000252.1 GCF_016463645.1 Sphingopyxis sp.
TCGCCGACCGCACCGCCTTCGCGCTGCACGCCGATGACGTACTGGATGTTGCCCTGATAGCCGACGTCGGTGTCGAGACCGTCGTCCTCGGCGCCGGTGATCACCAGATGCTTCATATTCACGCGGCCACCGAACACTTCGATGCCGTCGTCCGAGCTGTTGTGGATCTGGATGTGGTCGAGCTGCGTGCCCGAACCGACGCCCGACGGGGTCAGGCCCTGCAGCTCGCTCGCGGCCGACAGGATGAAGCCCGAGTAGCGGATCTGGACATAGGACAGGCGGCCCGAGTTATCGGCCGGCTGCGCGCCGCCGTAGAGCGCGTTCGACGTACCTTCGGTGTCGCGTTCGCAAGCGACCGTGCCCGGGGCTGCGCCCGGCGCGAGGCAGTCGGTGACCGGTGCGCGGCCGAGCAGGACGACGCCGCCCCACAGCTGCGAGGTCTGGTCGCCCGCCGAGCCGACGACGTTGCCGCGGCCGGTGAAGATGATCGGCTGGGTCGGTGTGCCCACCGCGTCGATACGGTTACCGCGATTGACGGCGAGGAAGGAAACGCCCGTCGCACCGAAGATGGTGACGCCCGGATCGATCGTCAGCGTGACGACATTGTTCGTGCTCGCGGCGCCCTGGTCGGTACCGACATCGACGCGGCCGGGAAGCGAATAGATTACGCCCGGAGCCTTGGGGATCGCGGTGGTCGCGGTGAAGCGCGTCGGGAAACCGCAGTTGCGCCATTCGCCGCCAGGGCCCGAGATGGTGCCGAGGTTTGCGAGCTGGTCGGGGCCGGCGATCGACGGGCAGTTCGCAGCCGGCGTAACGGTGGCCGGCGGGGTCGGCGTGGGGGTCGGTGTCGGGGTCGGGGTCGGCGTGGGCGTCGGTACGACGATCACGCCCTCGCCCGGCGATGCGACGCCGTCGGCGCCGCACGCCGCAAGGATGGAACAGGCCACGCCGCTGAGCATGACCAAACGAATGCGTGCGAAAGCCGCCATGAAAATCTCCGTTCCCGGTGTGCGCCTGCGCGCCCCTGATGAAAAATAGGCCGCGGATGAGAGGAGATATGTCGCCTCGCCCCCGGTGACGCCGCCACTAGGGTGATTCGATGACGGTCTGACGCCAGAGCCATGACAGTTGCATGACTCTTTGGAGTCGCTTTGATGACATCGGCCGCTGCGCGCGGCCCGCTTGTTCGCGCCCGCAAAAATAAATCGGGGAAGCTTGCTTGCATCACCCGAAAAGCTTTGCTAGGCGCCCGCTCCTACCTGGTACCGGAGACAATCCGGACCATCATGATGTGCGGTCGTGGCGGAACTGGTAGACGCGCAACGTTGAGGTCGTTGTGGCCGAAAGGCCGTGGAAGTTCGAGTCTTCTCGACCGCACCATGAACATTGATTTTATTTATTTTTTTCGGGAATTTGGTACAATTTCGAGCGGATTTACCAATCACCGCACCAAACTCTCGATTTTCAGCCCCGATAAAGTCAATTTGGCACAGCGCCGCTGTGCGATCTTGCGGACAACACGGCGCTGCGATCCGAACATGGCTGCTTTCGAGAAGGCAGGCGTACCGCAAGCCAGTTGGAATCGCTGCTCCCACGCCTCGCGCCCGGCCGTTCGTATAGAGGCAGATCGCCAGGATTTTGAATAACAATGAATTATCGTCATAGCTTTCATGCTGGCAATAGCGCCGACGTCGTAAAGCACAGCCTGCTGATCGCCCTCGTGCGGGCCTTGCAGCAAAAACCGGGCGCGCTGACCCTGATCGACACCCATGCCGGTTGCGGGCTCTACGACCTTGGCGGCGAGGAGGCGCAGCGCACCGGCGAGGCCACACAGGGCGTGCTGCGGGCCTTTGCCGACCCGAACCCCTTGCTGGACGACTACCGCGCCGCCGTACAGGCGGTGAATGCCGGGGCCGAGCCTCGCCTCTACCCCGGATCGCCGCGATTTCTGGCGCAGCTTCTGCGTCCGCAGGATTTTCTGATCCTGAACGAGAAACATCCCGA
>NZ_JAEMQX010000153.1 GCF_016463645.1 Sphingopyxis sp.
ATCGCGACCGCGCCGGGACCGAGCACGCCCTCGGGCAAATCTTCTTCGTGGAAATGGACTGTCATGGGGTCGCCTTAGGCCAACCGGCCCCGCTGCTCAATGACTGGTTTGCGCAGGGGCGCCGGCGCCGCCGAAGCCCGCGGCAAACCATGCAAAATTCCGCATCATCTTTCTGAAATTTTCTGTTCGCAGCCTGTGGATAATTAGGCTATATCTTGCGTCCTTGGTGGCATGGGGCGAGTCCGTGCCTGTGGTGAACTGCGTCCCCGTCCGGCGCAATGAGCCGGTTGAATGGGGTGTGGACGACCGAAAGCGACTAACAGACTATGAGTTTCAACAAGGATCGGCGCGGCCAGCGTGGACGCGGCAAGCGCGATGATTTCGGCAATTTCGACAGCTTCGAACCGGCACCCTACGGCGGCGACAGCTACGGCGGCGGTCGCGGCGGTTTCGGCGACCGTGACCGCGGTGGCTTCGGCGGCGGCGATCGCGGCGGCTTCGGCGGTGGCGACCGTGGCGGCGGCTTCGGCGGCGGCGGCGGTTTCGGCGGCGGGCGTGGCGGCGGCATGCCGGCGCAGGTCGTCGGCGAAGGCCAGGGCACGGTGAAATTCTTCAACCCGTCGAAGGGCTTCGGCTTCGTCGCGCGCGACGATGGCGGCGAAGACGTGTTCGTGCACATCAGCGCGGTCGAACAGGCGGGCCTGCAGGGTCTCGCTTCGGGCCAGCCGCTCGGTTTCACGCTCGTCGAGCGCAACGGCAAGGTGTCGGCGATCGATCTCAAGATCGAGGGCGAGCCGCTTCCGATCGAGGAATTCGCCCCGCGTCGTGACGACCGCGGCGACCGCCCGGCTGCGGGCGGCGCGCGCGGCCGCCGCCAGCTCACCGGCGAACGCACCTCGGGCACCGTCAAATTCTTCAACACGACGAAGGGCTTCGGCTTCATCGCGCGCGACGACGGACAGGCCGACGCCTTCGTCCACATCAGCGCCGTGCAGCGCGCCGGCATGGCGGGCCTCGACGAAGGCGACCGCGTCGCGTTCGACATCGAAGTCGACGACCGCGGCAAGTTCGCCGCGGTGAACATCCAGCCGCATCAGGACTGATCGGCCGGACAGACGGACAGGAAAGGGCGGCCCTCGGGCCGCCCTTTTTGCTTGGACGATCGCTACGGCGGCAACCGACCGAAAGCTGTCCGATCAATCATCGTCACCCCGGACTTGATCCGGGGTCCCGCTTGAGATCGAAGGCAATCGGTGCGTAAAAAAAAAGCGGGATCCCGGATCAAGTCCGGGATGACGAAGGGGAAGGAGGCGAAGGCGGCTTCCCGCCCCTAACCAGCCTTCGCCCTCAAACCAGCCCGGCCGTCCGCATCCGCGCCTTCATCGCTTCGATGAACAGCCGGACCGCGGGCAGGCGCGCGCGCGACGGTTCGAACAGCAGGTGCACCGGCAGCGCCGCCGGCTGCTCGTTCGCCAGCAACGAAATCAGCCGCCCCGTATCGACCGCCTCGGCGAGCTGGTAGGAGAGCAGGTTCGCGATCCCCAGCCCCGCCTCGGCGGCAGCGAGTACCCCGTCGACCGTGTTGACGACAAGCCGCGGCGGGGCCCCCAGCCGCCATCGCCCGCTCGCGAACTGCCATTCGCTCGTCCATCGCGGTCCCGGCGTCCCGATCAGGTCGTGCCCGGCGAGGTCGGCGACCGCCGCCGGCGCGCCGCGCCGCGCGAGATAGGCGGGGCTCGCGACGAGCATCTGGCGAACTTCGCCGATCCGCACGGCCTTGAGCCCCGAATCGGCGAGCGGCCCGATTCGCGCCGCGACATCGATCCCTTCCTCGACGATGCGGACGTTGCGGTCGATCAGCATCATCCGGACCGCCAGCTCGCGGTGCTGCGCCATCAGGTCGCCGATCACCGGCAGCACATGCAGCCGCCCGAACATGACGGGCGCGGTCAGATGCAGCTGGCCGCGCGGCTCGGCCCCGGCACCGCGGATTTCGCGCTCGGCCCCTGCCAGATCGGCGAGGATGCGCCGCGCCTGGTCGAGGAACGCCGACCCCGCATCGGTCAGCACGACCGCGCGCGTCGACCGGTGAAACAGGCTGGTCCCCAGCCGCGCCTCGAGCGCCGCGATGCCGCGCGTCACCGCGGGCGGCGAACTGCCGAGCTTGCGCGCCGCGGCGGCAAAGCCGCCCTCGCTCGCGACGGCGACGAACATTTCGAGCGTAAGCAGCCGGTCCATGATTATTCCATTTACCGGAATTAACTTGTGTAATCACTCCCGATTATAACCGTCGCGGCAATGACCTAGATCGACGTCGCGAACGGAGGCCCCGCTCTCCCCCGGCTTCCGTTCGCTTCCTTTCGCAAGGACGTGGCACGATGGCGCAGAATTACCGGCACACGCTGTTCGACGACGCGGTCAAGGCCGAGCAGGAACGCCATGGCTCGCGCGCCTCCTATGCGAAGATGGACGCGAGTGCCGATGGCACCCCCGACACGCTGACGCCTAGGGAAATCGCCTTTATCGAGGCACGCGACAGTTTCTACATGGCGAGCGTCAACGCCGGGGGCTGGCCGTATATGCAGCATCGCGGCGGGCCCGCGGGCTTCCTCCGTCACATCGCGGGCAATCGCATCGGCTTCGCCGACTATCGCGGCAACAAGCAATATATCAGCACCGCCAATCTTAAGGGCAACGACCGCGTCTCGCTGTTCCTGATGGACTATCCGAACAGGGAGCGTCTGAAACTCGTCGGCCACGCCCACAGCGTCGAGCTCGCCGACGATCCCGCCGCGGTCACCGCGCTGATGCCCGGGGGCTATCGCGCGACGCCCGAGCGCGCCTTCTTCATCGATGTGACCGGCTGGGAATGGAATTGCTCGCAGCATATCACCCCGCGCTTCACCGAGGCCGAAATTTCCGCCGCGGTCCGCCCGATGGCGGCCGAGATCAACCGGCTGCGCGCCGAAATCGCCGCGCTCGAATCAGGGCGGCACCAGCCCGCTCCGACGTCAGTCGGACGACAACGAAAGGAAGAAAAATGACCACAGCCTTGACCCGGGGCGCCCACCATATCGGCCTCGCCGTGCGCGACGTCGCCGAGGCGCGCGACTTCTTCGTCGACGCGCTGGGCTTCGCCGTCGCGGCCGAACGCCCCGACTATCCCGCGATCTTCGTCTCCGACGGGACGACGCTGCTCACGCTCTGGCAGGTCGCCGATCCCGCTGGCGCCGCCGCCTTCGACCGCCGCGCCAATATCGGCCTCCACCATCTCGCGCTGCGCGTCGCCGATCTCGATGCGCTGCGCACCGTCTTCGCGCGTGCAGGGGCATCCCGGCGCGGTGATCGAATTCGACCCCGAACCGATCCGCGAGGGCGCGGCGACGCACCATTTCATTTGCGCGATGCCCGGTGGTATCCGCATCGAATTCGCGACCCCCTTCGCCTGAGGAGATGCCCATGCCCTGTGTCAACATCCGCATCACCCGCGAGGGCGCGACGCCCGAACAGAAGGCCGAGCTGATCGCCGGCGTCACCGATCTGCTCCGGCGCGTGCTGGCCAGGAATCCGGCGACCACCGTCGTCACCATCGACGAGGTCGATTGCGAAAACTGGGGAATCGGCGGTCTGCCCGTCCTCGACTATCGTGCCGCGCAAGCCGCAAAGGCGCCCGCCATGAAGGAACCCCGCCGATGACCGCGAACAACGCCGCCCCCGCTTTCGCCACGATCATGTTCCTGACCGGGGTCGGCATTCCGATCCTCGCCGCATTGAACGGCGGGCTCGGCGCGCGGCTCGGCAGCCCGATGGCGGCGTCGATGATCCTCTTCGGCCTCGCCTTCCTCATCGCCACCGCCGGCGCGCTGATGACCGCGTCGGTCGGCCAGATCCGCTTCACCTCCGACATTCCGGCGCAATTCTACTTCGGCGGGCTGTTCGTCGCCTTCTATGTCATCGCGGTGACCTTCATCGCGCCCAGATTCGGCGTCGGCAACGCGATCTTCTTCGTGCTCGTCGGCCAGCTCGTCAGCGCCGCGACGATCGACCATTTCGGCCTGTTCGGCGCGCTGCGTTCGGCGATCGACGCCAAGCGCGTCGCGGGGATCGCGCTGATGATCGCCGGCGTCTACCTCGCGCGTCGCACCTGATCACATATGCGCCGTCACTTCGGGCGGGTTCCACCAGTTGTTCCCCGCGCCGTCCATATGCGTCACCGGTAGCGCCGCCATCTCGGCGGGGGTCAGGTCGTCGAGGCACGCGATCGACACCGAATGATAGGCGCCGCCGATCTCCTCGACATAGCCGTGGCCGAACGGCGACACGCCGCAGGTCTTGCAGAAGACATGATGCGCGCTCCCCGATCCGAACACATATTCCTCGAGCGCCGCGGGATCGGTCAGCAGACGGAACGCCTCGGGCCTGATCTGCGCGCTCCAGTTCCTTTTCTTGGTGCAGATCGAGCAATTGCATTTGCCCGTCCCCGCCTCGAGATCGATGTCGGCCTCGAATTTGACGGCGCCGCAGTGGCACGAACCATGGTGGGTCTTGAGCATCGAAAATCCTCCGGTCTGGCGGCGCTCGCTGCGCCCCTCACCCCAAGAGGATTAGCCCACCCCCCCTGACAGATCATGTCAGGAGTCGGCGTCGAACCCATTCTTGCGCCACCAGTCGGCCATCAGCACCGCACGCCGCCGCCCGAAGCCTTCGCTGCCGATCCGCGCCGCCGCGATGCGGTCGATACGAAAGCTGCGGAAATCCTGCCGCAGAAGGCACCACGCCGCGATGATCTGCTTCTCCTCGAAATAGGCGAGCGCCGCAGGCCAGATCGCGCGCTCCGTCGCCTTTCCATGCTCGTCGGCATAGTCGATATGCAGCACCTTCTCCGCGCGCATCGCCTCGCGCACCGTCGCGAGCAAGGGCGCATTGCTCTCGCGCCAGCGGCTGTTCACCGGCCACAGCCCAGACTCGTCGATCCGCTGTCGAAGCTCGGCGGGGCTCGCCGCCGCGATCTTCGCGAGCGCCAGCCCCGCGGCGCGCGACAGCGATCCGTCCTGCCGCCCCTCGACCCAGCGCGCGCCGAGCACCAGCGCCTCCAGCTCCTCGGCGGTGAACATCAGCGGCGGCAGGAAGAAGCCGGGGCGCAGCACATAGCCGACCCCCGCCTCGCCCTCGATCGGTGCGCCGAGCGCGATCAGCGCCTGGATATCGCGATAGAGCGTGCGCACCGACACGCCCTGTTCCCCGGCCAGCACCTCGGCGGTCACCGGCCGCCGCCGCCGGCGCAGATTGTCGATGATCGCGAAGAGCCGCCCCGTCTTGTCCGCCATGATGCCCTTCGCCCCTCAGCGGCGCCGATAGGTCCAGCGCCGCGCCTTCGCCCCGTCGATCGCCGAAATCGTCGCGGTCAGCACCTCGCCCTCGCGGACATATTCGATTCGCTGCGGATAATCATGCGCCGCATTCTCGAAGGTCGCGCGCGTGCCCTCGCGCCGCACCAGCGGGAACGCGCCGGACGTCCCGCCCTGCGGCATGGCGATATAGGCGAGCCCGCCGCCCGCACCCGCCGCGATCCGCAAAAACTCGAACTCGCGCAGGGCGTCGCCGCGCCCCGACCGGCTGTACCCGATCATCATCGCGCCACGCGGGGCCGCCCAGCTCTCCTCGGTCCAGCGCCCGTCGGCCTCGCTGACCCAGTCGCCCGCGAGCCAGCCGAGATCGTCGACCGACGCCGCGGGGCTCGCCGCCACCAGCAACATCGCCAAAGCCGCCGCCATCATCCGCATGCGCCTCTCCCTCGCCGCCCTTTACCACCGCCCCGTCGCCATCATCAATGGACAGCGCATCCGCCGCCGCCTATAACGCCCCCATCCCCGGGGAGCCGCGTCTGTGATGGCCGGTTGAGAGCGGAATAGACCGCGACCCGTTGAACCTGATCCGGGTAATACCGGCGGAGGGAGGGCCGGTTTCCGCACTCGGAATCCCACTCTCGCTCCGGACATATGGAGCGACTGCACATGGCCGACATCGACTCGAAGTTCGAATCCGCAACCCCCATCGGCGTCACGACCGGGCCGATCCGCGGCAGCCGCAAGATCCATGTCGCGACGCAGACCGGCAGCGGCATCCGCGTCGCGATGCGCGAGATCGACCTCGACCCGCATTCGGGCGAGCCCCCCGTGCGCGTCTACGACACCAGCGGCCCCTACACCGATCCGAACGCCAGCATCGACATCGCCAAGGGCCTCCCCGAACTCCGCCGTGACTGGATTCGCGGCCGCGACGACGTCGAGGAAGTCACGCAGCGTGAGGTTCGCCCCGAGGATAACGGCCAGCTCGGCCCCGACCGCAGCGGCGGCGTCCCCGCCTTCCCCAACGTCCGCAAGCAGGTGCTCCGCGCCAAGCCCGGCGCGAACGTCAGTCAGATGCACTATGCCCGCCGCGGCATCATCACGCCCGAGATGGAATATGTCGCCGAGCGCGAGAATCTCGGCCGCGCCCGCCTCGCCGAGTACAAGCGCGACGGCGAAAGCTGGGGCGCCAGCATCCCCGATTACGTCACCCCCGAATTTGTCCGCGACGAGGTCGCGCGCGGCCGCGCGATCATCCCGTCGAACATCAACCACCCCGAAAGCGAGCCGATGGCGATCGGCCGCAACTTCCTCGTCAAGATCAACGCCAATATCGGCAACAGCGCGGTCGCATCCGACGTCGCGAGCGAGGTCGACAAGATGGTCTGGTCGATCCGCTGGGGCGCCGACACCGTCATGGACCTGTCGACCGGCCGCAACATCCACGACACGCGCGAATGGATCATCCGCAACTCGCCCGTCCCGATCGGCACCGTCCCCATCTATCAGGCGCTCGAGAAAGTCGGCGGCATCGCCGAGGATCTGACCTGGGACATCTTCGCCGACACGCTGATCGAACAGGCCGAACAGGGTGTCGACTATTTCACCATCCACGCCGGCGTCCGCCTGCCCTACGTCCCCCTCGCGGCAAAGCGCATGACCGGCATCGTGTCGCGCGGCGGCAGCATCATGGCGAAATGGTGCCTCGCGCATCACAAGGAAAGCTTCCTCTACGAACGCTTCGACGAGATTACCGAGATCATGAAGGCGTATGACGTCGCCTACAGCCTCGGCGACGGCCTCCGCCCCGGCAGCATCTATGACGCGAACGACGAGGCGCAGTTCGCCGAACTCTATACGCTCGGCGAGCTCACCAAGCGCGCGTGGGCGCAGGATGTGCAGGTGATGATCGAGGGGCCGGGCCACGTCCCGATGCACAAGATCAAGGAGAATATGGAAAAGCAGCTCGAAGCGTGCGGCGAGGCGCCCTTCTACACGCTCGGGCCGCTCACCACCGACATCGCGCCGGGTTACGACCATATCACCAGCGGCATCGGCGCCGCGCAGATCGGCTGGTACGGCACCGCGATGCTTTGTTACGTCACGCCGAAGGAGCATCTGGGCCTCCCCGACCGCGACGATGTGAAGGTCGGCGTCGTCACCTACAAGCTCGCCGCGCACGCCGCCGACCTCGCCAAGGGCCACCCCGCCGCGCAGGTCCGCGACGACGCGCTATCGAAAGCGCGCTTCGAATTCCGCTGGCGCGACCAGTTCAACCTGTCGCTCGACCCCGACACCGCCGAGCAATATCACGACCAGACGCTCCCCGCCGAGGGCGCCAAGTCGGCGCATTTCTGCAGCATGTGCGGGCCCAAATTCTGCTCGATGAAGATCAGTCAGGAAGTCCGCGACTTCGCCAAGCTGCAAAATCAGGACAGCGCGGGCTTCATCGCCGCCGAAGAGGCCGAAAAGGGCATGGCGAAAATGAGCGAGGTCTATGAGGAAACCGGGCGCGAGCTGTATATGGG
>NZ_JAEMQX010000253.1 GCF_016463645.1 Sphingopyxis sp.
GATGTGCCGTGGATGAGCTTCGGCGTGATGGGCGGCGACATGCAGCCGCAGGGGCAAGCGCAGATCGTCATCAACCGCGTCGACTACGGGCTCGAAATACAGGCCGCCGGCGACTCGCCGCGCTGGCATCATGAGGGGTCGTCCGAAACGATGGGGGAGGATTCGCCCGGTCTCGGCCCGAGCGGCATGCTCCGGCTCGAAAACGGCGTACCCGAGGCGAGCCGCCGGAAGCTTGCCGATATCGGCTGGACGCTCGGCGAATCCGACGGCGGTTTCGGACGCTATCAGTGCGTCGAACATCGTATGGACGGCGATACGCGCGTCTATGCGGCGGCGAGCGAGATGCGCGCCGACGGGTGCGCGCTGGCATATTGAGCGAGCCAGCGGCCGCCCGGCGCTGGTTAAGGATGCGACGACCCGCCGCGTGCATCGCGCCGCACTGGCGGCCGGGTCGCCCCGGAAGCGACGCGCGCGCTCGCCGATTATGATCCATGATGGTTTTCTTTGCCAATTCAGCGCTTTTTGGCCGGTCGCGGCGGGCGCGTCGCGGCGGTTGGCGGCCTTCATCCAGCCGAATGATCTGCGAAAATTATCAAACACGATATACGAAAATTTACCTTCCTCGTTTAGGGCTGACGCCGGGACCAATAAGATAACCGTCCGAGGTGGGAATCGGACGGCAGATGTTGAGTCGCGCATGTCGAATTACGAGGCGCCCCCTGCCTCACCGGCCCCCGATGAAAAGCGTCAGCCGCGGCAGTCGCGTCTGGTCAAGGCGGCGCTTGCCTGCCAGCGGCTGGGCCAGTTCGACGTCACCATCCGCAACGTATCATTGACCGGCGTCGGCGGCCAGGGACCGCATATCCTGCAGATAGGCGAACGGATCACCGTATTCCTGCCCGGCCACGAAGCGATGCTCGGAACCGTGCGCTGGGTCGCGGGAACCCGGTTCGGGGTCGAAACCGATCGCGAAATCCAGAAGGTACGCCTGCGCGCCGCGCACAACGACCAGCTCGTCGCCGCCGACAGCCGCGCCGATTTCCAGATCGTACCCCCTCCGCGCGTCGACACCTGGCGTCCGGGCCTGACCCGGGCGACCAGCGTACCGGGGCAATTCGGCAAAAAACGCTGACCACGGCCCGCCGGGGATCGAGCTGTTGCCGATCGGCTTGTATATATGCCTTGTCGATCCGCTGATGCCTAAAGCCACAAAAGTCCCGCATGTGCGCATCGAAACTGTGTCCTTTGTGGCTTTAAGCGCCGTTTGCAAAAGCCGGTGATTTCAAAGAGCAGAGCGGAAGCTGACACGGCGCGGCAATGTAGGACAGCAGTTTTTTTGGGGGCGGTCGATGACAGCTTAGGGCTGGTGAGCGGGCATCGCGCTACGGCGCACTACAATCAGATCGTTCCATGCAGGCCGCGCGAGAGCAGGTGAACTTCGCGAAATCGGCTAGCTTGCCCACTTCATTTAGAGCACGCCGCTTCACATTGACGTCGCACGATTGACCCCAACGCTCCTCGGTCCCGCAAAACTTGGGAATATCGGCAAGCCGATCATACCTTGATCGCGTGCGGGGATCGAACCTCTGCGCAAAATCATCTATCAGATCGGACTCGACGCCGGGAGCAAGCCAATCGAGTCTGTGCTGCAAGCATTGGCCTTTCCAAGCCGTATCCCATCCCACAGCGGCGAGTTTTACCGCGGCGATCTCAGCTTCACTCGCTTTGGGCGGTGGCGAAGCGGTGGTACTGCTGCACCCCGCGAGAAGCGCGATGACGACATAGGTCGATGATTTCATGATCGCAGCATAACTCGGTCATGGAGGTCCGCAAACGGTCGGTTGCCGCCAAAAGAAAACCGGCGCGGATCGCTCCGCGCCGGGTTCCCTCGGTAAACCTGTACAAGGCGCTACGCGTCAGGCGACGCGGCGGACCTCATTGCCTTCGTCGTCGATGTCGCGAAGGACATAGCCGCGGCCCCAGACCGTCTCGAT
>NZ_JAEMQX010000040.1 GCF_016463645.1 Sphingopyxis sp.
CTGTCGGCGACGCAGGATATCGTCATCGACGCCTATCGCATCGAGATATTGGAGGAAGACGAATTCGCTCACGGCACCGCGACCAACCAGTTCGGTTATCGGACGGGCAACCTGATCGCGGGTGCGGGCACAATCTATTTTGCGTCGAACGAAGGTTTGGGGCTTGGCTGGGCAACGGCGTATGGCCTGACCGCCTTTTGCATCGTGCCGGCAATTATCGGCGCGCTGTGGGCGGGTCCGGGGAAATTCGTCGATAGATTCGAACATGTGGCGGGGATGAAGGCCGGCCAATGGCTGACCGAAACGGTCATCAATCCGTTCCGCGAGTTCTTGACCCGGCACGGCGCGTTCCTGATCCTTGGCTTTGTCCTCCTTTACAAGGTTGGTGATGCGATGGGGCAAACGATGCTGGGGCCGATGATCGTGGATCTCGGTTTCCTCGACCTCGATTATATCTCCGCAAACAAGCTGTGGGGTTATGGCGCCCTGATTGTCGGGTCGGCTCTCGGCGCGCCCCTTATTCTTTGGCTAGGCATGGGACGCGCGCTGCTGATTTCGGGGCTGCTGATGATGTTCTCAAATGTCATGTTTATGATACTTGCGGCTACCGGAAACAATTACTGGATGCTCGTCGCCGCGATCGTGACCGAGAATCTGACCAGCGGCGTCGGGCTGACGGTGTTCACCACCTATCTCTCAGGCCTGTCGAGCATTGCTTATACGGCAACGCAATTTGCTTTGTTGTCGTCCTTTGCTGGTGTCGGACGAACCTTTATGGCAGGTCCCGCAGGGATCGTAGCCGATAAGCTGGGCTGGGTGGGCTTCTGGGGCTTTACCGTTGCCGCCGCGATCCCCGGTATGCTTCTTCTGTGGGTTCTGTGGAGCAAGGGCTATGTCGTCGAAACCATTCGCCAGACTGGCGCGATCGATGACCGGCAGCTCAAGCAACCGGTCGGTGTATGGCGGATCGTCGGATTTGCCTTGATCGTTGCGGGACTGGTCGGGGTGCTGATGTACCAACAGCTCGAACTGGGCACCCATATCCTCGCGACCTCGCTTGTTGCTTTCGTCGCCGGCATGTTGCTGGCGTGGAAAGGCAAGCCGTCGGCAGGAGTCGTCTAGCCGATGCACTTCTTCCTCATCTCGATCGTGCTGCAGGTGCTTTGCATCGTCCATGTGTTCCGTACGGGCCGGAACACCGCTTGGATCATGGCGATCGCCTTCCTGCCGATGGTCGGCATCCTGGCCTATTTCATCGTCGAGATATTGCCCGGCCTGCCGCGCGACCGGCGAGTGCGCGAAGCAAGGACGAAGATTGCCGACAGGATGGACCCCGAACGCCGTGTTCGCGAAGCGCGCGACGCGGCCGAGTTCAGCGATACCGCGGGCAACCGGATCGAGCTTGGCGATGCGCTGATGGCGCGCGGGCGCCACACGGAGGCGCTCGAGGCGTTCAGGACGGCGGAGCGCCTGTCACCGCACGCCGACCGGACGATCGGAATGCGGATCGCCGAAGCTGCCTATGAAGCGGGTCGCTATACCGAGGCGTTGGCGGCGGTCGACGGATTACCCGAAACAATTTCGCGGACCGAGATCGACCGGCGCGCGCTATTGAGGGCAAAGGTCGCCGAAGCCGATGGGCGGGCCGCGGACGCGCTCGTAATTTATCGCGATATCGTGGACCGCGTCCCGGGCGATGAAATCCGCTGCCGGATCGCCGGCATCCTGCTTGCCGAGGGTGACAAGGCCGGTGCGCGCAAGGCGTTGAGAGAGGTGGAGCAGCGCATGAAGCGAACGCCGCCGGTAACGCTGAAGGCCGCCGCCGAAATGTATGATTGGGTGAAGCGGACGCTCGCGGAACTGCGCTAGATCGGCCATTCATCGTTGAGATCGAGAACGACGCCGGCGAGATAGAGCGATCCGCAGATCAGCACGTCGGCGGGCGGCCGATGGTCGGCGATATGGCGGAGCGCTGCCGTGACGTCGTCGCACGGCTGGGCATCGGGAATACCGAGGTCGGCCTGAACCGAGTGGCAAAGATCACGGGGATCGTGATGCTCGTGCCCGGGGATCGGCACCGCCTGAAACGACGCGATACGGTCGGCGATCGGACGAAGGAAGCCTGCGGCATCCTTGTTCCTGAGCAGGCCGCATATGATGTGAAGCGGCGGGCGGTCATTGAGGGCCGTTGCAAGCGCGGCGCCGGCATCGGGATTATGTCCGCCATCGAGCCAGACTTCGGTGCCGTCCGGCAGTAGCGCGGTGAGCGGACCGGCTCCGAGGCGCTGCATTCTTCCGGGCCAGAAGGCATCGGCAATGCCTTGGGCAATCGCTGCATTTGTCGGCTGGGGATCGGCGGCAAGATGAAGCATCGCGATGGCGAGCCCCGCGTTGCGCATCTGGTGTGTGCCGATCATTTGCGACCGAAGCGGCTCTGCAATCGAACCCAGTTTGGACGTCCAGCGGAAAGCGTCACCACTGGCCTGTACCGTCCAGCCGTCGCCCTCGGGGAACAGCGTAGCGCCAACCTCGGCGACTTTCGCCGCGATCGTGTCGCGCACATGTGGCGGATAGGCGAGCGTCGCAACGGGCGTGCCGGGCTTGATGATCCCGGCCTTCTCCCACGCGATACGCATGGCGGGGTTGCCGGGCGTCCCGGCCTCGGGCGCGAGCAGGAAGGCTTCGTGGTCGATGCCGAGCGAGGCGATCCCGGCGACCGCGGGGGGAGGGATGATATTGGTCGCATCGAGGCGGCCGCCGAGCCCGACCTCGATGACGCAGTCGTCGGCGGGGATGCGCGCGAAGGCGAGGAAGGCGGCGGCGGTGGTCACCTCGAAGAAGCTGGCCTGCAGATCAGCCCCCTCATCCAGAACTTCCTCAAGCAAGGTCGCGAGCAACGCGTCGTCAATCAGCGTCCCGGCAAGGCGGATGCGTTCGTTGAAGCGGACGAGGTGAGGACTGGTGTACGCATGCACGCGGTGGCCCTGTGCTTCGAGGATCGCGCGAAGGTAGGCGCAGGTCGATCCCTTGCCGTTCGTGCCCGCGACATGGAAGGTTCGCGGGAGCTGAAGCTGCGGGTTGCCGAGGCGTGCACAGAGCTCGCCAATGCGTTCGAGTCCGAGAATGTCGCGCCCCGGCGACAGTGCGGCGAGGCGATCGAGCTGGGCCTGCACCGCAGGATCGGAACTGTGGGCATGGTCGGCCATGACGACGTCGGGGATGGGGTTCAGGCCGCCTTTTCGGGCGCGAGATAGCCGATGAGGCGTCCCAGCGTTTCGGGCAATTCCTTGCGATGCACGACCATGTCGATCATTCCGTGATCGAGCAGATATTCGGCGCGCTGAAAGCCTTCGGGCAGTTTTTCGCGGATCGTATTCTCGATCACACGCTGGCCCGCGAAACCGATGAGCGCCTTGGGCTCGCTGATCTGGATATCGCCGAGCATCGCATAGCTGGCGGTGACGCCGCCCGTCGTCGGGTCGGTGAGCAGCACGATATAGGGGAGACCGGCGCGGCGCAGGCGCGCGAGCGCCACCGTGGCACGCGGCATCTGCATCAGCGACAGCGTGCCTTCCTGCATACGCGCGCCGCCCGCCGCGGTGATTGCGATATAAGGCGTGCCGCGCTTGATCGCCGCTTCGACCCCCGCGACGAAAGCCTCGCCGACGGCAACGCCCATCGATCCGCCCATGAAAGCGAAATCCTGGACGCCGATGACGACAGGCTGCCCATCGATCTTGCCTGCCGCATTCTGATAGGCGTCGCGATCGCCGGTCTGCGCGCGCGCCGCCTTGATGCGGTCGACATATTTCTTGGTATCGCGGAACTTCAGCGGATCCTCGGGCGCAGCGGGCGCGGCGATCAGCTCGTGCAAGCCGCCGTCGAACAACTGCGCAAAACGTTCGGTCGCGCCGATGCGATCGTGATGGTCGCAGCGCGGGCAGACGTTGAGGTTGTCTTCCCATTCCTTGACGAAGACCATCTGCTGGCACTGGCGGCATTTGTGCCACAGATTGTCGGCGGTATCGCGCTTGGCGGTGAAGGGCAGGGCATTGCGAACGCGGTCGAGCCAGCTCATGCGGCGATCTCCTTTGCGCCGTGGATAGCATCGGCGAGAGTACGGGTGAAGGCTTCGACATAAGGCGCGGCGGCGTCGCCATGCTGCGCGATGATGTCGATGAAGGCCGATCCGACGACGACGCCATCGGCGACCTTCGCGATTGCGGCCGCCTGTTCGGGGGTACGGACGCCGAAGCCGACCGCGATGGGCAGGTCGGTGGCGGCTTTCAGGCGCGCGACGGCCTCGTCGATACTGGTCTGCGCGGCCTGCTGGAGCCCGGTAATGCCCGCCACCGAGACATAATAGAGGAAGCCGCCAGCGCCATTCAGCACATCGGGCAGGCGCGCGGCATCGGTGGTCGGCGTCGCGAGCCGGATGAGGTCGACGCCGGCGACGCGGAGCGCGGGGCCGAGTTCGCCATCCTCCTCCGACGGGATATCGACGCAGATCACGCCGTCGACGCCGGCCTTCGCGCATTCGGCGGCGAACCAGTCGGCGCCGCGGATCGTCATCGGGTTGGCATAGCCCATCAGGACGAGCGGGGTGTCGGGATGGCGGTTCCGGAATGCGGCGGCAATCGCGAACAGGTCGGCGGTGGTGGTGCCTTTGGCGAGGCTGCGCAGATTCGCGGCCTGAATCGCGGGTCCGTCGGCCATCGGATCGGTGAAGGGCATACCGAGCTCGATAACATCGGCGCCGCCCGCGACGAGCGCGTCGAGATTCGCGGCGGTGTCGCCGTCGCCGCCGGTAATGAAGGCGACGAGCGCGGCGTGCGGTTTGGCGAAGGCGGCGGCGAAGCGATTAGTCATGACTCGACTCGTGACGTAGTTTGAACGCAATCATGGCAATCTTGATGGCCAGCAAAAGGCCGATCGTTCCGTAGAAGACCATGTCATTGGCTGCCCAGCCCATCCAGCCTACCATGTAGATCGCGATCGCGACGGGCAGCAGGGCCAGTCCGAATTTTTGGCGGCCGTTCACAGCGCCACTCCCAATGCATCCGCCACGGTGAAGATATCCTTGTCGCCGCGGCCCGAGCAGTTGACGATGATGACCTTGTCATTGCCCAGCGTCGGCGCGATGCGTTCGGCGGCCGCGATTGCGTGCGCGGACTCCAGCGCAGGAATGATGCCTTCGAGCTTGGTCAGCTTCTGGAAGCTCGCGAGCGCTTCGGCGTCGGTGACGGGTTCGTAGCGGACGCGGCCGATTTCGTGGAGCCAGCTATGCTCCGGGCCGATGCCGGGATAGTCGAGGCCCGCCGAGATGCTGTGCGCCTCGGTGATCTGGCCGTCCTCATCCTGCAGCAGATAGGTCTTGTTGCCGTGGAGGATGCCGGGGCGCCCGCCCGCAAGGCTGGCGGCGTGCTTGCCATCGAGGCCTTCGCCCGCCGCTTCGATCCCGACGATTTTGACGCCTTCGTCGTCGAGGAAGGGATGGAAGAGCCCGATCGCGTTCGAACCGCCGCCGACGGGGGCGATCAACATGTCGGGCAGGCGGCCCTCGGCTTCGAGGATCTGGGCCTTGGCTTCCTCGCCGATCACCGACTGGAAGTCGCGGACAAGTTCGGGATAGGGATGCGGCCCGGCGACGGTGCCGATGATGTAGAAGGTGTCGTGGACGTTCGCGACCCAGTGGCGTAGCGCCTCGTTCATCGCGTCCTTCAGCGTCTTCGCGCCGCTTTCGACCGCGACGACTTCGGCGCCGAGCAACTTCATGCGGAAGACGTTCGGCTGCTGGCGCGCGACGTCGACCGCGCCCATGAAGATCGTGCAGGGCAGGCCGAAGAGCGCGGCGACGGTCGCAGTCGCGACTCCATGCTGGCCCGCGCCGGTTTCGGCGATGATCTTCGTCTTGCCCATCCGCTTCGCGAGCAGGATCTGGCCGATGCAATTGTTGATCTTGTGCGCGCCGGTGTGGTTGAGATCCTCGCGCTTGAGGTAGATCTTCGCGCCGCCGAGATGCTCGGTCAGCCGTTCGGCAAACCACAGCGGGCTGGGGCGCCCGACATAATGTTTCAGCAGATAGTCGAATTCGGCCTTGAACGCCGGGTCCGTCTGCGCGGCGCGATAGTGACGCTCGAGGTCGAGGATCAGCGGCATCAGCGTTTCGGCAACATAACGGCCGCCGAACTGACCGAAGTGGCCGCGTTCGTCGGGGCCGGTGCGAAGGCTGTTGGGGAGCTGGGTCATCGGCCCGCCGCTTTAAGGAAAGCGGCGATCTTGTCCACATCCTTGACGCCCGGTGCGCTTTCGACGCCCGAGGAGACATCGACGAGCGGCGCGCCGGTTTCGGAGATCGCCTGCCCGACATTGTCGGGCGTCAGCCCGCCCGCGATGCCCCAGTCCATCGTGTGACGGTGGTTCTTGAGCAGCGACCAGTCGAAACGCGTACCGGTTCCGCCTGGAAGCGCAGCAGCAGGCGCATCGAACAGGATGCGGTCGGCGATGCCGTGGTATTTCTGCATGCGCTCGAGCGTCCCCGCATCCTTCAACCCGACGGCCTTCCAGATTTCCGCAGGAACCAGCCGTTTCACGACCGCCAGCCATTCGGGTGTCTCGCTACCGTGGAACTGGATGATGTCGGGTCGCACCATGCCGAGCGCATCGCCGGTCAGCTTTTGCGAGGCGTTGACGAGCAGTAATGCGACCTTGACGCGTGAACCGGCGCGCTTGCGCAGTTCGGCCGCGGTCTTGAGGTCGACGTGGCGCTGGCTCGGCTCATAATGAACGAGACCGATGTGGGTGGCGCCCAGACGAATGGCGTCGTCGACGGCCTGGGGCGTCGTAAGCCCGCAAATCTTCACCAGGGGGGGCATGAAAACCTCTTAAAGTGTGGCTTCGATCTCGCGCGCGGCGAGGTCGGGGTCGGCCGACTGGCTGATCGGGCGGCCGATGACGAGGATCGAGGCGCCGTCGGACATCGCCTGCGCCGGGGTGACGACACGCTTCTGGTCGCCGATCTTGCCGTTGGCGGGGCGGACGCCCGGGACGACGAAATAGCCGCCAGGCCATGCCTTGCGCGCAGCCTTCACTTCCCGTCCCGAACAGACGATGCCGTCGAGCCCGGATTCGCGCGCGAGCGCGGCGAGACGAGCGACCTGATCGTGCGGCGTACCGCCCACGCCGATATCGTCGAGGTCGGGGGCGTCCAGGCTGGTGAGCACCGTGACGGCCACGACCTTGGTGTTCAGTCCCGCCGCAGCCTTTGCCTCTTCCAGCATCGCACGGCCGCCGGCAGCGTGGACCGTGAGCACCGCGGGTTCGAGAGGACGCAGCGCCTGTATCGCCTTTGCGACGGTGTTCGGAATGTCGTGCAGCTTGAGATCGAGAAAGATCGGCAGCCCGAGCTTGGCCATTTCATGGACGCCGTGGTGGCCGTTGGCGCAGAAGAATTCGAGCCCCAGCTTCAGCCCGCCAACATGACGCCGCACTTTTTGCGCCAGCGTCAGCGCCGCGTCGAGGTGCGTGGTGTCGATGGCGAGATAAAGCGGGGAGGTCATGGCTTGTCCGTCGAGAAGAGATCGGTGGGGGCAGGCGGAATATCGTTGACCGGCGCGGTGGGCGTGACCTCGACGGGCCGGTTGGCGAGCGCGCGTAGGTCGGCCGCCTGCCGCTCGCTCGCGTCGAGGCGGCGCTTCATCGACCAACGCGTCGTACGGAGCGCGACCCACATCGGGACGCTGCCGATCAGGAAGGCGGCAAAGATCAGCACCGGCAATTTGGTGTCGAGCACTTGGCCCGGCCAGATCGTGACGGTCACCGGAATCCAGTTCGCCATTGCGAAAATGACGAGGACGGCGGTCAACAAGACCCAGATGATCGTGCGCAGGATTCCCACTTCGTCTTGCTCCTCTGTCGGTCCGGCGCTGACCCTATGACAGAATGCCGCGCGATTCCAGCCCGGGCCTAAGTCGCTCCGAATACCCGCTCGAAGATCGTGTCGACATGCTTCATGTGATAGCCGAGATCGAACAGCGCGGTCAGTTCGTCGGCCGACAGCTTCGCAGTGACGTCCGCGTCGCCTCTCAGCAGCTCGAGCAGCGACAGCTGGCCATCCGATTCCCAGACCTTCATCGCGTTGCGCTGGACGAGCGCATAGCTGTCCTCGCGGCTCGCGCCCGCCTGCGTCAATGCCAGCAGCACGCGCTGCGAGTGGACGAGGCCGCCCATGCGATCGAGATTTTTCTGCATACGCTCGGGATAGACGAGCAATTTGTCTACGACGCCGGTCAGGCGCGCGAGCGCGAAGTCGAGCGTGATCGTCGCGTCGGGGCCGATAAAGCGTTCGACCGACGAATGGCTGATGTCGCGTTCGTGCCAGAGCGCGATATTCTCCATCGCGGGGATCGTGGCGCTACGGACCATGCGCGCGAGGCCGGTCAGATTTTCGGTCAGCACGGGGTTCCGCTTGTGCGGCATTGCCGACGAGCCCTTCTGTCCCGGTGAGAAATATTCCTCGGCCTCGAGCACTTCGGTACGCTGAAGGTGACGGACCTCGACCGACAGCCGTTCGATCGACGAGGCGACGACGCCGAGGACGGCAAAGAACATCGCATGACGGTCGCGCGGGATCACCTGCGTCGATACGGGTTCGACCGACAGTCCGAGCTTCGCCGCGACATGCGCCTCGACGCGCGGGTCGATATTGGCGAACGTGCCGACCGCGCCCGAAATGGCGCAGGTCGCGATTTCGGCGCGCGCGGCCTCCAGCCGCAGCTTGCAGCGCGAGAATTCGGCATGGGCCTCGGCGAGCTTCAGCCCGAAGGTGACGGGTTCGGCGTGGATGCCGTGGCTGCGGCCGATCGTCGGGGTCAGCTTATGCTCATAGGCGCGGCGCTTGATCGCTTCGAGCAGCGCATCGAGGTCGGCGAGCAGAATATCAGCTGCTTGGCTGAGTTGGACCGCAAGACAGGTGTCAAGGACGTCCGAACTGGTCATGCCCTGATGCATGAAGCGCGCTTCGTCGCCGACATTCTCGGCAACCCAGGTCAGGAACGCGATGACGTCATGCTTGGTGACGGCCTCGATCGCGTCGATCGCGGCGACATCGATCACGGGGTTGGTTGCCCACCAGTCCCACAGCGCTTTGGCGGCGGACTTCGGAACGGTGCCCAGTTCTGCGAGGGCGTCGGTCGCGTGCGCTTCGATCTCGAACCAGATGCGAAAGCGATTCTCGGCCGACCAGATCGCAGTCATTTCCGGCCGTGCGTAACGCGGAACCATTGAATTTCCTTCCTTTTCGGGCGCCTTGTCGCGGAATCCCTGCGGAACCACGACGGGGCGCCCCGTAGCAGGGACGGGGCGTTTCGCCAAATGCGCAAGGGGCGCAACTTTGCCGAAACACGATGGGTTGCCCCTATGCCCCATCAGAAAGGCGACAGGCCAAGCCGGCCCTCGAAGTCGCCGCTACAGGAGAATAAATGTGTTGAAACAAGTGCTTTTGATCGGCGCCGCGGCGATCAGCTTCCCCGCTCTCGCCCAGACGACTCCTCCGGCCGAAGAGCCGGTTCCGAACACCCAGTCGCAGCCGGCACCGACCGATACGACGACCCCCGAACCCGACAAGAAGCCGACGGACGAAACGAAACCGACCGATCAGGCTCCGATCGAGGACGCAGCACCGACCGACGCACCTCCCGCGGCTGAGCCCACCCCTCCGGCTGACCAGCCCGCGCCGGATTCCGAGGAAAAACCTGAATCGGAACCGGAATAACCCCTTAGACAGGAGATAGACCATGTTGAAGCAGATGCTTTTGATCGGCGCTGCTGCCGTCAGTTTCCCGGCCCTCGCGCAGACGACTCCTCCGGCGTCGGATCCGACGAACCCGCCGACAACGACCGAACCGGCACCGGATACCACCAGCCCGGCCCCCGCGCCTGATGCGTCGACGACCCCGCCGGCTTCGACCGAGCCCGCTCCGTCGTCGAGCGCGGCCGCGACGCCCACGCAGATCGCACAGATCGTCGAGCAGGAATTCCCTACCTATGACGGCGACAAGAATGGCGATCTCAACGAAGCCGAATTCGGCGCGTGGATGAAGAAGCTTCGTGCCGCGACCGATCCGAGCGCCGATGTCGAATCGGCCGAGGTGAAAACCTGGATCGGGCAGGCTTTCGCATCGGCCGACAGCGACAAGTCGGGCGGTGTGAACAAGACCGAACTGACCGGTTTCCTGTCGCGCGGCGCCTGAACGGCGCCCCGCGGGGTGGTGCAGCCGTCGGAGTGATCCGGCGGCTGCATCGCCGTTTATAAAAGTTGGACGGGTTGTTCGACCGCGACGATCGTCAGCCGGTGTTCGATGCCGCCGCGATCGGGCCAGTTGATCGACTGGCCAACGCTGAGGCCGATCAATCCCGCGCCGACAGGGGTCAGGATCGACATCCGTCCGGCGGCTATGTCGGCTTCGGCAGGATATACGAGCCGCACTGTTCGTTCCGCGCCGCTCTTTTCGTCGAGGAACGTGACGCTCGACCCCATAGTGACGACATCGGACGGAATGTCGGACCGGCCGCATATGGCAGCGCGATCGATTTCTTCGAGCAGCAATTCATAGAAACGGACCGAATCGCGCTGTTGCTGCAGCGTCAATTCGGTGAGGGCGTCGGCTTCGCTGTCGATCATGCGGATATGAGGCATCGCGGCCCCGTTTTTCTTCTTCTTGGTCATGGCGCGGACTTTCCGGCTGGCGCGCGGCGGTTCGCCACTCGCGGCAATATTGGACGGAAGGTGCCCCGGGCTCGGGGCGATCGCGCCGGAACCCGGGGCTAGGTGCCCGCGAGAAGCTGCCCCCCATGATGGCGGAAGCGGAGAAGGCTGCGTCGAATCTGCATGGACCAAATGATGTGGCCGCGAGCCGAGGAAGTCAAATGACGTGTCACAGTAGCCCCATCGCGCGAAAGCTGCGATAATCCGATCCGCCGATGATGATATGGTCGTGAAGGGCGATCCCCAGCTTTGCGGCGGCGCTCGCGATATCTTTGGTGATCGCGATATCCTGCCGGCTCGGCTCGGGGCTCCCGCTCGGATGGTTGTGGACGAGGATGATCGCCGAGGCGCCGAGTTCGAGCGCGCGTTTGATCACCTCGCGAACATAGATCGCCGACTGGTCGATCGAACCTTCGCTTGCGAGCTCGTCGCGGATCAGCATGTTGCGCGAATTGAGATAGAGGATGCGGACGCGCTCGACGTCGATCGGCCCCATGTCGGCGCGAAGCCAGTCGAGCAGCGCGTCCCAGCTCGACAGCAGCGGCTTGTCGCGAAACTCGCCCTTCAGGAGGCGCAGTCCGGTCGCCTGGACGATCTTGAGTGCCGCAATGCCGGTATCGCCGAGGCCATCGACGCGTCGCAGCGATTCGGGATCGGCGCTGACCAACTGCGCCAGCGAGCCGAATTCGCGCAGCAGTGACTTGGCAAGCGGCTTGGTGTCGCGGCGCGGGATGGCGAGGGCGAGCAGATATTCGACCAGTTCGTAATCGGCGAGGCCATCGGCTTCGTCGAGCAGGCGGGCGCGTAGCCGCGTGCGATGTCCGACATGGTCCGGCGTATCCCCCATGGCGCGGCAATAACCGCCTTGTGGGGCGCACTCAACGGTCATAGGAAAGGATGATGGCGAACCGGACCAATTTCCTGCATCGAAACGGGATTTCCGGCGTTTCTGTCCTGAACGGGGCCGGGGTCGGAGGACGAAATTTATCCGCCATGACGTCATTGTCCGTACTCCATGACTGACGCGGATGCGGCCCCGGAGCGGCGGTTCAAATCCCGGACGCTCCTGTTCAAGAAGCGCTGGCTGACGGCGGGGGCGGTGCTTCTCCTTGTTGGCGGCGTCTGGATCGCGCGCGAGCCGATCGCCGACGAATTCATCCGCGACCAGCTCGACAGTCGCGGCGTTCCTGCACACTACACGATCGATCGGATAGGCTTTCGCAGCGAGATTTTGTCTGGCATCGTCATCGGCGACCCGAAACGCCCCGACCTGACGGCGAAGCGCGTTGAAGTGCTGCTCGGTTATGGCTGGAGAGGTCCCTATATTTCGGGAATCCACGCAGACGGCGTGCGGCTTTACGGGCGTTTCGTCGACGGACGCCTGTCGTTCGGATCGCTCGACAAGTTCCGCGACCCGGAGAGCAAGGATCCATTTGCCTTGCCCGACCTTTCGGTGATTCTGCGCGATGCGCGGGCGCGCGTCGAAACGCCGTGGGGCAATATCGGCGCCGCGCTGAACGGCGGCGGCAACCTGCGCCGCGACTTCACGGGCAAGCTGGCGCTCGTCGCGCCGACCATCGCGGCGGCAGGCTGCAGCGGCAGCGATGTCAGCTTTTACGGAACTTTGCGCGTTCGCGATGTCCGGCCCCAGCTTGTCGGTCCGTTGCGAGGGGGCGACCTGCACTGTGCGGACGGCAGCGTCAGCGCGGCATCGCCGCAGGTCGCGCTCGACCTGTCGCTGTCGGAGAATTTGCAAAGCTGGAAGGGCAAGGCCGACGCGAGCATCGCACGGTTGACCGCCGGGCCGGTCGCAGCAGACCGGATGGGATTGCTCGCGGGCTTCGACGGGACGGCCGTGCTGACTAGGCTCGATATCACGGCCGAGATGGCGCGCCTGCGCAGCACGGGTTTCGCGGCGGACGCGGTGACGCTGGAAGCCAGGGGCAGCGTTGGCAGCGCGGCGCCGAAATTCGACGGGCGGATCGGTTTTGCGCGGGCTAGCGGCAGCGCCGACATGCGCCGCTCGCTGTCCGAAAGCGCACGGGGGCTTGCAGGCACGCCGGTCGGGCCGCTCACGGCGAAGGCGATGGGCGCACTCGGCCGCGTGCTCGCCGACGCGAGCGGCAGCGCAGGCTTCGCGATCGCGGGCGAGGGGCCGACCGCGCGGGTCGACCTGATCGCACCCGAGATCACCAGCGCGAGCGGCGCGCGTTTCATCGGCAGCGCCGATAGCCGCATCGGCTATCTTTATGGGGCCGACGAGCCCGCGGTGATCGCGACGGGGCGCTGGAGCATCGCCGGCGGCGACCTGCCGTCTGGGACATTGCTCATCGATCGCAGCGCCGAAGGGAAGGTGAAGGGGCTCGCCAGCCTTGATCCCTATAGCGCCGAAGGAGCGGGGCTGGCACTGACGCCGGTGCGCTTTTCGGGTGGCGCGGATGGGCTGCTCCGCTTCGCGACGGCGGCGACGCTGTCGGGGCCGCTCGCAGGCGGGCGCGTCGAGCGGCTGACGGTACCGCTGAGCGGTTTTCTCGCGCCAACGGGGGCACTCGCATTCGATGGTGGGTGCAGTCGGGTCACGGCCGACCGCGTCGAGGTCGGCGGCATCCGCCTCGGACGCAGTGCGATCGACCTCTGCGGCCGTCCCGGCGCGCCGCTGCTGAGCGTCGGTCCCGACGGACTGCGCGGGGATATTCATATTCCCCGGGTTGCCTTGCGCGGATCGAGCGGCAGTTCGCCGTTCAGCCTGGGCAGCGGACCGGCGAACATCGACCTTTCGGCCTTGCGCTGGTCGGTCGCGCGCGCCGATATCCGGCTGGGCGAAGGGGAAAGCGTTACGCGCTTCAATGCCAAAAGCCTGAGCGGGCGGGCGACGCCGCGAGGCATGGCGGGCGAGCTTCGCGGCGCGAGCGGGAAGATCGGCGCGGTGCCGCTCGATATGAGCGAGATTGCCGGGCAATGGCGCTGGACGGATGGGGCGCTCACGCTCGACGGCGGGCTGCTGCTCACCGACGCGGCTCCCGATCCGCGCTTCTTTCCGCTCGTCAGCAATGATGCGAACCTTCGCTTTGCAAACGGCCTGATCGAGGCGAAGGCAGGCTTCCACGAACGGAAGACGGGGACGAAGGTACTCGATACGCTGATCCGCCATCGGTTGTCCGACAGCAGCGGCTCGGCCGATCTGACGGTCAGGGAGTTGCGGTTCAGCGAGGCGTTTCAGCCCGACCAGCTGACGAGCCTTGCGCTCGGCGTCGTCGCCAATGTGCGCGGATCGGTGGTCGGCGATGGACGGATCGAATGGACCGCCGACGGGGTCACGAGCCGCGGCACCTTCGCGACCGCCGATACCAGCCTGGCGGCGGCGTTCGGCCCGGTGACGGGGCTCACGACGACGATCAGCTTCGACGATCTGATCGGGCTGAGGGCCGCGCCGGGGCAGGTTGCGAAGGTCAAGGAAATCAACCCCGGCATCCCGGTGCTTGATGGCGAGATCGAATATCGGCTGCTCGGCGACAATCGCGTCCGGATCGAGGGCGGGAGCTGGCCTTTCGGCGGTGGCAAGCTGCTTCTCCATCCGACGACGCTCGATTTCAGCGCGGCGAATGCCCGGCGGCTGTCGTTCGACATCGTCGGGGTCGACGCTGCGGTGTTCCTGCAAAGCTTCGGCTTCGACAATATCAACGCGACGGGCGTGTTCGACGGGACGCTGCCGGTGGAGTTCGATGGCCTCGGCGGGCGCATCGTCGATGGCCGCATCGATTCGCGCGGCGGGGGCGGAACGCTCGCCTATGTGGGCGAATTGTCGAACCGCAATTTGGGGACGATCGCAAATTTTGCCTTTGGTGCGCTGCGCAGCCTCAAATATGACGACCTGACGATCATATTGAACGGGGATCTCGACGGCGAGATGGTCACCGATATCCGCTTTGGCGGGGTGGGGCAGGGCGAGGGCGCGACGCGCAATTTCCTGACAAATCAGGTCGCAAAGTTGCCGCTGATCTTCAATGTGAAGATCCGGGCACCCTTCCGTCAGCTGCTGACGTCGGCAAAGGGCTTTTACGACCCGTCGCTGCTCATCGAACAGAATCTGCCCGCACTGATGCGCGCGCAGGAAGAAGCCGAAGCGGCCACGAAGGCCGCATCCAACCCCGTTCAGCCACCAGAAAGCGAGCCTGTGCGATGAAGACTGCCAAGACTGGAGCAAGGAGGCTGGCCATCGGCGGTCGGTGTGTTGCGGTGATGACGGGAATGTGGGCCCTCGCGGGTTGCGTCCAGATCGACACCCCCGACAAGCCGATCGAGATCAATCTGAACATCAACATTCGTCAGGAAGTGGTGTACAGGCTGGACGGCGATGCCAAGAAGCTCATCGAGCAGAATAGCGAGATATTCTGATGGGGAAGAATGTGATGCGTATGACGAACTGGAAACCGACCGGGCTGGCCCTTGCTGCGATCGCGGCGATGGCGGCGGTGGCTTTTGCCGTGCCGTCGGCGATGGCGCAGCGCGATCCGGCCTATGCTGCCGCGCGCGCTGCCGGTCAGATCGGCGAGCAACCTGATGGTTATCTGGGCTTTGCCACGACGCCGACCCCGGCGATCCGGGCGCTGGTGCAGGATCTCAATATCAAGCGCAAGGCGGCCTATACCGCGAGCGCGCAGTCGACTGGCAGCACGGTGGAGCAATTCGCCTTTACCAGCGGCTGCAACCTGATTGCGCAGACCAAGCCGGGCGAGAAATATCAGACGCCAGGCGGTGCGTGGAAGACGCGCGACAGCAGCCCGCCCGAGCGCGACGCGCGCTGTCCGTAACGACCAGCCCCAGATATCGGGACCCCAAGGTCCTCAGATGCCGCCGCGCCCCTAAACGCGGCGGCATTTTTGCGCGAGGCTGCCGCGCCGTTTTGTGCATCTGCGCACAAGCATTGACTTAGCCGGGCGTCGTTCCTAAACGGACCGCGCCTTAGGGGTACCCCGAATTTTCGGGCCTTTTTTTGCAGGCGGAATCGGGAGTTTCCGGTTCTGTTTCAGGAGGATGGCAGGGAAATGACGGGGAATGGCAGCGATCCGGAACTTGGCTCGGAGGATTCGCGTCTGGTTTCGCTCGAAGAGCGATTGGACCGGGCCGAAGCCGCAGAAGCAAGAAGGACCGCAGTGAACGCCGGACCGGAGACCGACGCCAATTACAAGCTCGGTAATCGCGTATTGGCCGAACTGCTGGGCGGAATCGGTGGCGGCGCGCTGGTCGGTTGGACGATCGACCATTTCGCCGGCACGGCACCCTGGGGCCTGTTGGTGGTGCTGTTCCTTGGAATAGTCGTTGCCTTCAGGAATATATTTCGGATTGCGAACGTCCGGCCGTCGAAGCCGGACTGATGTTAATTTAGGCGAGGTATCGCGTGGCGGATCAAGGCAAAGTGGACCCGATGCACCAGTTCGAGGTGCAGAAGATGTTCGACATGTTCCATGTCGGCAATCACGAGGTCGCCTTCACCACGAGCGCGATGTGGATGGTGATCGCTGGCCTGCTTTTGTGGGTCTTCATGATCGGCGGGATGAAGCGCCAGCTTGTCCCCGGTCGCTGGCAGGTCGCCGTCGAGGGCTTCACCGGCTTCATTTCGGGCATGATGAACGCCAATATCGGCCCTGAAGGACGCAAGTTTACGCCTTATGTTTTCTCGCTTTTCATGTTCATCCTGATGCTGAATGTGATCGGCCTGATGCCCTTCGGCCTGTTCGGCCTGCACCCCTTCACCGTGACGAGCCACTTCGCGATCACCGGTTTTCTCGCGATCCTGAGCTTCTCGATCGTCCTGATCGTCGGTTTCTGGCGCCACGGCCTGCACTTCTTCTCGCTGTTCGTGCCGCATGGCACGCCTTGGTGGCTGTTATGGCTGATTCCCGCGATCGAGCTGGTATCGTTCCTCGTTCGCCCGTTCAGCCTCGCGCTGCGACTGTTCGTCGCAATGACTGCGGGCCACGTGCTGATGAAGGTGTTTGCCTCGTTCATCATCGACGGGATCGCTGCCGGTCCGGCGGTCGGTCTCGGCGTCGGCATCCCCAGCATGGCGCTGATGGTCGGGATCAGCGGCCTTGAACTGCTGGTCGCGGGTATCCAGGCCTATGTATTCGCGCTGCTCACCTCGCTCTATCTGAACGACGCGATCAATCTGCACTGATTTTTCAACTGTATAATCTACGTTTTTCCCAAGGAGTATAAAATGGACGTTCAAGCTGCTTCGCTCATCGGCGCCGGTCTGGCCGCCATCGGTGCCGGTATGGCTGCCATCGGTGTGGGCAATGTCTTCGGTAGCTTCCTCGAAAGCGCGCTGCGCAACCCCGCGGCTGCCGACGGCCAGCAGGGCCGCCTGTTCATCGGCTTCGCGGCTGCCGAACTTCTCGGCCTGCTGTCGTTCCTTATCGCGATCCTGCTGTATCTGAAGGCAGCCTGATCCCGTTTGCGGGGTCGGCCGTTCGGGTGCGGCCCCGCGACTGAATTTTTCCTTGTCGGTCGAGAGTATCCATGCCTCAAATCAGCCAATTCGCTGAAAACTGGTATGCCGCATCGCAGATTTTCTGGGTGCTGCTGACCTTTGGCTTCGTCTTTTTCGTCATCGGCCGTGGCATGCTGCCGAAGATCGAGGCGACGGTGGACGCGCGCGACCGCAAGGTGGCCGACGATCTGGCCGCAGCCAAGGCGGCGCATGCTGCCGCCGATGCGCTGGAAGAAAGCTATCGCCAGCAAAGCGACGCGAGCCGCGCCGCCGCGCAGAAGGCGGTGACCGACGCCAAGGACAAGGCCGCGAAAGATGCCGAAAAGCGTCTTGCCAAGATTGATGCCGAACTCGCCGACAAGCTGTCGGCGGCGGAAGCGGACGTCAGTGCGGCGCGCAATTCGGCGATGGCCGAAATCGAATCGGTCGCGGCCGAAGCTGCGGGCGAGCTCGTCGCCAAGCTGTCTGGTGTGAAGGTTGCTGCGGCGGATGCCAAGGCGGCGGTGAAGGCGGTGCTCCATGGCTGATTATCTGATGATCCTGTCCGAAGCGGCGGGTGAGGTGCACGTCGAGCCGGCATCGTTCGGTTTCATCGATGCGACCGTCTGGGTTTCGATCGCGATGGCGATCTTCATCGCGATCCTCTTGTGGAAGAAGGTGCCGGCGATGGTCGCGGGTATGCTCGACAACAAGATCGCTGAGATTTCGAAGCAGCTGAAGGAAGCCGAACAGCTACGCCTCGACGCCGAATCACTGAAGGCCGAATATGAGGCGAAGCTGGCCGACGCCGCCGGGGAAGCCGACGAAATGCGCGCCCGCGCCGATGCGGAGGCCGATGCGCTGGTGAGCAAGGCGAAGGCCGATGCGACGGCACTGATCGCGCGTCGCAAGCAGATGGCCGAGGATCGCATCGCCGCGGCTGAAGCCGGCGCGCTCGCCGAAGTCCGCACCGCGGCTGCCAAGGCGGCGACCGACGCGGCGGCGAAGCTGATCGCCGACAAGCATGATGCCAAGGCCGATAAGGCGCTGGTCGATCAGGCAATCGCGGGTGTCGCCAAGGGCTGAGCTTCTTCGACATCGCGAAATACAGGGCGCCCGCGGATTTCCGCGGGCGTTTGCTTTTGAGGTCAGTTCGCTCTGGCCAGTCCCGCAACCCACGCTTTTGTGGCGAGGCAATTGTCCATCGCGCGTTGATATCCATCTCGGGCGGTGGTTCGTTCGATATAGTCCCGTTCCGCCGTATCGAACGCGAAACCGATCGTGCGTTCGGCGAATTGGAGGGCATAGGTCACCGAGATGTCGGCGGCGGTGAACCGGTCTCCCGCGACATAGGGCGTATTCGCGAGCTGGCGGCTCACAAGGCCGAGCCGGCTTTTGAAGATGTCGAGCGCCCATCCCGTCGTCCAATTCTCCCGCTCAGCTTCGGGCGCGAGGATGTGCGTTGCGACGATTGCATTGATCGGTCCTGCGAGACCGGCTTCGCCCAAGTGGAGAAACTGCTGATAGATAGCGAACGACGGGTCATCCACCATTGGCGCGAGCGGGCTTGGACCGTGGCGTGCGAGCAGATATTCGATGATCGCGATCGATTCCACCATCGTGACCCCGCCGTCCACAATCGCGGGAATGAAACCCGCCGGGTTGACCGCCAGAAATTCGGTATCCTGTTCGACGCCATCGAGAAGGTCGACCTGCCGTAGCCGGTAGGGCAGCCCCATCTCTTCGAGCAGCCATGCGACGCGGAAACCGCGGCCTTCGCCATAGAGGGTAATCATGCCTGTCGTCTCCTCAGAACCGGATCATGATGCGACGCGCGAGCGCGGGCGAGATGCTGTTGACGAGCTGCAGCACCTTCACCATGCCGGCATTGACCTCGCTCTTTTCCGTGCGGATACCGTGGACGATCTCGGCGGCGCAGTCGTGCGCGCTCATCTTCTTGCCTCCGCGGCCTGCGGTCATGTTCGTTGCGACGACTGGTGGCAGCGCCTCGATCACGCGGACGTTGCTGTCCTTCAGCAGATGCCGGATCGCCTGCGTATAGCTGCGCAGACCGGCCTTGGTCGCGCAATAGATCGACCCGCCCGCGCGCGGCGCGATCGCGAGCCCCGACGTAACGTTGACGATCGCCGCCTCGGGCTGCGCGCGGAGTACAGACAGCAGCCGTGTGCAGAGAGTGATCGGCGCGTCCAGATTGGTGCGGATGCAGTGCGCCGCATTCTCCAGGGTCTCGGCCTTGTCGAGCTCATATTCGCTGCCGACTCCAGCGTTGTTGACGAGCAGCGCGAGCGGTTTGTCTGTGACGCCCGCCACAACCGCATCGACGCCGGTCGGCGTCGACAGGTCGCCCGCGATCGTGCCGAAGTCGAGCCCCGCCATCGCCTGCAATTTCTCCGCCGAGCGGCCGGTGACGATCACATCGGCGCCTGCGGCTTGCAATTGCAGCGCGATCTCGCGCCCGATGCCGTCGCTGCCGCCGGTGACCAAGGCGAGTTTGCCGCGTAATTCCATAAGACCCCTCCCATGTTTTACCTCGCGCACTATGGCGGGTCGCCCCGCCATCGCCTACATGCAAAATCATGGCCCGCCCGAACGCTCCCGACCGATTCAACGAAGAAAAAGCGACCTATGTGATGCGTGGCGGCGGCGCGGAGGGCGATCAGCCCGACCTCGAACGCGGCGCCGAGGCGATCCGCAGCGTGGTGCGCAAATTGCCGTCGCGGCCCGGTGTTTACCGGATGCTCGATGCACGCGGCGACGTACTCTATGTCGGCAAGGCGCGCGCGCTCAAGAACCGGGTGACCAATTACACGCAGGTCGCGCGCCTGCCGCAGCGGTTGCAGCGGATGGTGTCGCAGACGCGCGCAATGGAGATTGTCACGACCACCAGCGAGGCCGAGGCGCTGCTGCTCGAAGCGCAACTGATCAAGCGCTACCGCCCGCCGTACAATGTGCTGCTGCGCGACGACAAAAGCTTCCCTTTCATCCTGCTGCGCACCGACCATGATTTCCCGCGGGTGCAGAAGCATCGCGGCGCGCGGCGCGCGAAGGGGCGGTACTATGGCCCATTTGCAAGCGCGGGGTCGGTGGGCCAGACGCTCAACGCGCTGCAGAAGACCTTCTTGCTGCGCAGTTGCACCGACAGCTTTTTCGCCAATCGTTCGCGGCCGTGCCTGCTCTACCAGATCAAGCGGTGCAGCGCGCCGTGCGTCGACCGTATTTCGAAAGAAGACTATGCCGGACTGGTGAGCGACGCGCAGGACTTCCTCGAAGGCCGCTCGACCGCGGTGCAAAAGCGGCTGGGCGCCGCGATGACCAAGGCCGCCGACGCGATGGATTATGAGCAGGCGGCGGTGATCCGCGACCGGCTGAAATCGCTGACCTTCATCCAGGGCAGCCAGTCGGTGCACGCCGACGGGCTGGGCGATGCCGACGTCTTTGCACTTGCGGCGAAGGGCGGGCAGCTCTGCATCGCGGGCTTCTTCATCCGCGGCGGGCAGAACTGGGGCCACCGCAGCTTCTTTCCCGCGCATGTTTCGGGCGTGCCCGAGGAAGAGGTGATGGCGAGCTTCCTGATGCAATTCTACGAAGGCGTGCCGCCGCCGAAGCTGATCCTCGTCGACCGCGAACCCGCGGAGAGCGCCTTGCTCGCCGAAGCATTGGGCGAAAGCGGGAGCCGGAAGGTCGAAATCAGCGTGCCGCAACGCGGCAACCGCCGCCGCCTGCTCGAACAGGCGGTGCGCAACGCCGGCGAGGAACTCGACCGGCGGCTTGCCGAGAGCAGCAGTCAGGCGAAACTGGGGCGCGAACTCGCCGACCTGTTCGACCTCGAAAACCCGCCGCAGCGCATCGAGATTTACGACAACAGCCATATACAGGGCACCAACGCGCTCGGCGCGATGGTTGTCGCCGGCCCAGAGGGCTGGATCAAGGGCGCCTATCGCAAGTTCAACATCAAGCGCGCCGAGACGCAGCCGGGCGACGATTTCGCGATGATGCGCGAGGTGTTCGAGCGCCGCTTTGCGCGGGCGATCGAGGAGGATCCCGAACGGACGAAGGGCGAATGGCCCGACCTCGTGCTGATCGACGGCGGCAAGGGGCAGGTGTCGGCGGTTGCGGCGGTGTTCGCCGAGCTGGGGATTGACGACCTGACCTTTATCGGCGTCGCCAAGGGCCCCGACCGCAATGCCGGGCGCGAAACTTTCTATCACCCCGACGGACGCGAATTCACGTTGCCGCCGAACAATGCGGTGCTCTTCTATATCCAGCGGCTGCGCGACGAGGCACACCGTTTCGCTATTGGCGCGCACCGGCAGAAACGGGCGAAAGCGATGGGCAGTTCGCCGCTCGACGAGGTGCCCGGCATCGGCCCGTCGCGCAAGAAGGCGCTGCTGATGCACTTTGGCACCGCGCGCGCGGTACGCGGCGCGAGCCTCGAAGACCTGCAGAAGGCCCCGGGCGTCAGCGCCGCGGTCGCGCAGGCGGTGCATGATTTCTATCATTCGGGACGGTGAGTGCGGAGGGCAGAGATGAGGTGGGAGCGGAACAAGACGACCGGAATCTCAACGAAGCAGGCCAAAATGGCTGATGGAGAGGTGTCTTACCTCTTGCTCGTTCAGGAAGCAGACGACGAGAAAACGATCCTTAGTGGAGTCTATCCCTCACTGGAAAAACTCTATGATCAACGACAAAAGTCCATCTCCATGATGTTAATTTCTTTTGCCCTTTTGGTCTTATCCTATCTCGAGTTCGTAGAAGAGTTTGGGTCCGCAGGACTGAAGGTCAATCCCGTATATTTGAAGCATTTTGCGTTGATGTTTTCCTGTGTGGCAGGGTTAAACCATGCGCTTATTGATGCAAAAATGTCGTATTTTCAGACTATTTTTTCGTATGTTTTTGATCGCTCGGACGCCAAGGCGCGAGCAAGGCTTCTCGCTCACTACCCATTGGCATTTGATGCGAACCAATTTTCCCCAACGCTTCGAGGTTATCCGAAATTCGTTTGGCCAAAGCGATTCCACCAGTTCTATCCTTGGGCAGCCCTTTCGCTGATCGGTCTAGCGGCGGTCCTCCTTTTGAGCGTCTTTATCTCGGTATCGATTGCTGTGGATGTGTGGAACAGCAAGGGGCAAATCTTTGTTTCAAGATCGATTGTTGTCATCTCGGTATATGTTGGTTTGATCTCCATTTTTGTCCCAAAATACTGGAATATAAAGCGAACATATACGCATTACGGTGCGAGCGAGCTATTCCGTCAGCTTGAAGAAAGAAATCCGGAGCGGGCCCGGCTGCTCCGTCGGCGAGCGGTCAAATTTGGGATTGCCCGCGGACTATTTGAAATGCCCAAGGACTGATGGGAACATACTGGCGAAAGGTGGAATTATGGATTTTGCAGCAGCCATGCCGCTCGCGGGAACGCTCGGGGTCACGATCCACGAAGGCCGCAAGGAGCGCGTCGTGGGCAAGCTGCCCGTCGGCGCTGAAATCTGTACCGCAGGCGGGATCGTCCATGGCGGCGCGATCATGGCCTTTGCCGACTGCCTTGGCGCGGTGGGTGCATTCCTGACGCTGCCCGAAGGCGCGAGCGGCACGACGACGATCGAGAGCAAGACCAATTTTCTCGGTGCGGGTCCAGTTGGATCGGTGCTCGTGGGCGAAGCGACCCCGGTGAAGGTCGGCAAGCGGCTGTCGGTCTGGCAAACGCGCATCCAGACCGAGGATGGCGCCGATGTAGCGCTGGTGACGCAAACGCAGATGGTGCTTTGGCCAGCCTGACCGCCGACGCTATCGTCTGCGCAGTCCGCGCGCACGGCGAGCATGGCGCGATCCTGCGCGCGCTGACGCAGGAAGCGGGGTTGGTCGCAGGCTATGTACGCGGCGGACGTTCGCGGCGATTGCGGCCGATCCTGATGCCGGGCAATCTGGTGGCGCTCGAATTGCGCGCGCGCACCGAGGAACAACTCGGCGGCGCTACGGTCGAATTGCTCGAAAGCCGCGCGCCGTTGCTCGCCGAGCCGCTGGCTGCGGCGGCAATCGACTGGGTGACGAGCCTGACCGCGGCGACGCTTCCCGAAAGCCAGCCCTATCCGGCGCTCTACACGGCCTTATCGGCCGTCCTGCAGGCGATCGGGGTTGCCTCGTCCGCGCGGCAATGGGCGGCGGCGCTGGCGCGTTACGAGCTGCTGCTGCTCGCCGAACTCGGCTTCGGCCTCAGTCTCGAAGAATGTGTGGTGACGGGCATTTCGACCGACCTGGCGTTCGTGAGCCCCAAATCGGGTAGCGCGGTGAGCATCGGTGCGGCCGCGGGGTATGAAGACCGCCTTTTCCGCCTGCCGCCCTTCCTGTGCTGGCAGGACGCCAGCCCGGCGATGGGCGATGTTCTCGACAGCCTCGTCATCACCGGCCACTTCCTCGACCGCGATGTCCTCGACGGACGCAACCGCGACTTGCTGACCGTAAGGGAAAGATTGGTCGATCGGCTGGGCAGGGCGGTTGCGTGACGCGTCGCCGCTGTCTAAGCGGCTGGCGAGACACGAAAGGGCGACATAGTGCAAATCCTGCTGCTGGCTGGCGACGGTATCGGTCCGGAGATCATGGCGGAGGCCGAGAAGGTCCTTGCTGCGCTTGCACTTCCCGTGACGCTCGACCGCGCGCTCGTCGGCGGGGCGGCCTGTGAAGCGACCGGCCATCCGCTGCCGCCCGAGACGCTGGCGAAAGCAAAGGCGGCCGGTGGCATCCTCTTCGGCGCGGTTGGTGATCCGCGTTTCGACAATGTCGAGCGCCATTTGCGCCCGGAACAGGCGATCCTCGGGCTTCGCTCCGAACTCGGCCTCTTCGCCAATCTGCGCCCTGCCAAACTGTTCGCAGGGCTGGAAGGCAGCTCAGCGCTGCGCCCCGAGGTCGCATCGGCGATCGACCTGCTGATCGTCCGCGAACTCAACGGCGACGTCTATTTCGGCGAGAAAGGAACGCGTACGACCGCAAATGGCGAGCGTGAGGGCTATGACATCATGTCGTACAGCGAAAGCGAAGTGCGGCGCATTGCGCATGTCGCTTTCCGCGCGGCGCAGGGGCGTCAGAAGCGGCTCTGCTCGGTCGACAAGGCGAATGTGCTCGAAACCTCGCAGCTGTGGCGCGATGTGGTGATCGAAGTCGCCGCCGAATATCCCGACGTGATACTCAGCCACATGTATGTCGATAACGCGGCGATGCAGCTCGTGCGCAATCCGGGGCAGTTCGACGTCGTCGTCACCGGCAATCTGTTCGGCGATATATTGTCCGATCAGGCATCGATGTGCGTGGGCTCGATCGGGCTACTCGCCTCGGCGTCGCTGAGCGAAGGCAAACAGGGCCTGTACGAACCGATCCACGGCAGCGCGCCCGATATTGCGGGCAAGGGCATTGCCAATCCGTTGGCGATGATCCTGTCGCTCGCGATGCTGCTCCGCCATTCCGGTGGTGATGAGGCGAGCGCGTCGCGGATCGAGGTGGCCGTGGCAAAGGTGCTGGCGGAGGGCTGCCGCGGTGCCGATCTGGGGGGCAATATGGGCACAGCGGCATTGGGCGATGCAGTTGTTTCGGTTTTGAACGGATAAGACGATGAAGAAGACGACGGGTTTCGATCGCAGCAAGACGCGCCAATGGCACCCCGCAACGCAGGCGATACGCGGCGGTACATGGCGCAGCGAACATGGTGAGACGTCGGAGGCGCTCTTCCTTACCTCAGGCTACACTTACGAGAGCGCCGAGGAAGTCGCGGCGCGCTTCGCAGGCGAAGAACAGGGCATGACCTATTCGCGGCTGCAGAACCCTACCGTCGCGATGCTCGAGGAACGGATCGCGCTGATGGAAGGCGCCGAGGCGTGCCGCGTCCAGGCGACGGGGATGGCGGCGATGACGACCGCGCTGCTGTGCCAATTGTCGGCGGGCGATCACATCGTCGCCGCCAAGGCAGCCTTCGGTTCTTGTCGCTGGCTCGTCGACCATCTCTGTCCGCGCTTCGGGATCGAAACCACCGTCGTCGACGGCCGCGACAATGATGCGTGGGAAAAAGCGATCAAGCCGAACACCAAGGTCTTCTTCTTCGAAACCCCAGCGAACCCGACGATGGACATCGTTGATATGAAGCATGTGTGCGAACTGGCAAAGGCGCACGGCATCACCACGGTCGTCGACAACGCCTTTGCGACCAGCGTGCTTCAGCGCCCGATGGACTTCGGCGCTGACGTCGTCGCTTATTCGGCGACCAAGCTGATGGAAGGACAGGGGCGAGTTCTTGCCGGCGCGGTCTGCGGGACGGGGCAGTTCATCAACGAGGTACTGCTTCCGTTCCAGCGCAACACCGGGCCGAATCTGTCACCGTTCAACGCATGGGTGGTATTGAAAGGCCTCGAGACGCTCGATCTGCGCGCGCGCCGTCAGTCGGAGAATGCCCTCGCAGTGGGCAAGGCGATCGAGAGCCGCGTCGCGCGCATGCTCCACCCGGGGCTTGCTAGCCATCCGCAGCACAATCTGGCGATGAGCCAGATGGACGCGTGCGGGCCGATCTTCTCCTTCGTCCTCGACGGCGGGCGCGAGCAGGCGATGGCATTCCTCAACGCGCTCGAACTCGTCGATATTTCGAACAATATCGGCGATTCGCGCAGCCTCTGCTGCCATCCGGCATCGACGACCCACTATGGCGTCAGCGCCGAGGTGCGGGCCGATATGGGCGTCGTCGAGGGCATGCTCCGCATCAATATCGGCCTTGAAGATCCGCGCGATCTGATCGCCGATCTTGACCAAGCATTGACCAAGGTCGGGCTTTAGGCGACTTTGGTGTGGAGATGATCGACTCCTTCTTTCCCTTTGCGGCGACCACCGGGTCGATCACCGTGCGTGTTGCGGTCAGCTATCTGCCCGAACAGTCGCACCCGGCGCTCGGCCGCTGGTTTTGGGCCTATCATGTCCGCGTCGAAAATCATGGAGAGGACGCGTGCGGGCCGATCTTCTCCTTCGTCCTCGACGGCGGGCGCGAGCAGGCGATGGCATTCCTCAACGCGCTCGAACTCGTCGATATTTCGAACAATATCGGCGATTCGCGCAGCCTCTGCTGCCATCCGGCATCGACGACCCACTATGGCGTCAGCGCCGAGGTGCGGGCCGATATGGGCGTCGTCGAGGGCATGCTCCGCATCAATATCGGCCTTGAAGATCCGCGCGATCTGATCGCCGATCTTGACCAAGCATTGACCAAGGTCGGGCTTTAGGCGACTTTGGTGTGGAGATGATCGACTCCTTCTTTCCCTTTGCGGCGACCACCGGGTCGATCACCGTGCGTGTTGCGGTCAGCTATCTGCCCGAACAGTCGCACCCGGCGCTCGGCCGCTGGTTTTGGGCCTATCATGTCCGCGTCGAAAATCATGGAGAGGACTCGGTGCAGTTGATCAGCCGCCATTGGCGGATCAGCGACGGCCGCGGCCAGATCAGCGAAGTCGAGGGCGAGGGCGTTGTTGGCGAGCAGCCGCTGATCGCGCCCGGCGGTGCTTATGACTATGTGTCGGGCTGTCCGCTGCCGACCCCCGAGGGGTCGATGGTCGGAAGCTATGCGATGGAGCTCGGCGATGGCTCACAGATACTCGTCGCGATCCCGCAATTTCCGCTTCAGGCACCAGCGACCGCGTCATGAAGCGCACGCACCTGCCCCTGAACGCGCTCCGCGTCTTCGATGCCGCTGCCCGACATTTGAGCTTCACTCGCGCCGCCGACGAGCTGGCGGTGACTCCCGCGGCGGTCGGGCAGCAGATTCGCGCGCTCGAGGATATGCTGGGTGTCGTGCTGTTCCGCCGAACGCCCAAGGGGCTCGAACTGACGGGCGAGGCCGATGCGGGGCTCGACGCGCTGCGGCAGGGTTTCCTGCAATTCGAGGAATCGGTACGTGCGATGCAAGCGGGCCAGTCGTCGCAGTCGCTGACGATCGCCGCGCCGCGCGATCTTACCGCGAAATGGCTTGCGCCGCGGCTCGCACGCTACAGCCAGCAAGCGCCCGACGTCCGCTTCACGCTCGTATCCGCTGATACGGGAATCGATTTCACCGAGGCGAACCTCGATCTCGCGATTTTCTGGACCGACGGCGCCGGCGAGCATGAAGGTGTCGCGCTCGCCGACGCGCTCATGGTCACGGTGGCGGGACCCGGCAGTAACAGCGATACCCGCATTGCTTGGCCAGGCTGTCCCGCAGGCGATGGCGAACCAGCGCTGCGTCTCGGCGACGCGGGGCTTGCGATCGACGCCGCCGCGAACGGTCTGGGACAGGCCAATGTGCCGGCGATGCTTGCCGAGGCAGATATTGCGGCGGGCCGGGTCCGGCAGGTCGGCGACAGCGTTGCCGTGAAGCGCGGCTATTGGCTGGTAGCGCCAACACCGCAATGGCGGCAGGCGAAGGTCAAGGCGCTGGTAGCGGCTCTGACGGCCTGAGATTATTTCGCCGCAAGCGCGAGCAGGCGCGTGACCAGCCCGATCAGCGGTCCGGTCTCGACATTGGCGTCGCGATTGTTCCAGCTCGCCGTCACAACGAGCCATTTGCCGTCCGTCTTGCGCTGTCCGAGCAGGCTCATCGACAGCACGCCGTTTTCCGATCCGCCTTTGTAGCCCAGATATTTCCAGTCGGCCGCGGCGACTGGGCCGACCCCGTTGTTGATCGCCATCGCTTCGAGCAAGGTCTTCGACTGCCGCGCGCGCAGATCGATCATCAGCCGCGCGATATCGTTGGAGCTCGCGAACCATTCGAGGTCGTCGATGAAGCGCGGGCCGGCGGCGAAGCTGATTCCATCGATATTGGCGAGGGTGAGGCGAGCCCGATTGTCCCCGATCAGCTTGCGCTGTGCGGCATCGTCGCCCTTGATAAACAGCGGACGCAGGTCGTCGAAATTATTGCCCTTGAGCGCGAATGCCTCGACCGTCGTCAGCAAGGGGATGTTACGCGACGGATCGCTGTGCCCGGTGCTCTTCATGCGCGCCTCGATCGCTTCACGGCCGAGCAGGTGAATCAGCGTATCGGCCGCGCCATTGTCGCTGACCGAGATCATCCAGTTGGCAAGCGTCTGAAGCGTGACCGGGGTGTCCTTGGGCCAGTTCGCAGTGCCCGCTGAGGAAAAGCTGAAGTGCGACAGCGGCACGACGTCGGCCCAGCGACGTTTGCCTGCCGCGACCTGCGCCGCGAGTTCGTCCAGGACATAGAGTTTGAAGGTAGAACCCGTGGCGAACTGCCGATCGGCGTTGGCGGACGCGAGCGTGCGGATCGTCGCCCCGTCGAGTTCGGCGACAAGAAAACCGGTCTGGCCGGGCAGCGTGGCGATCTCCGCGGCGACTTTGTGGAAACTGTCGTCCACAACCGTGACGCCCGTGACGCGCAAGCCCGTCACGCGTTCGTCGGGCGCAACGCCGACATCGAGCAGCACCGTCGCTACCCCCCTTTCGAAGCGCAGCAGGATGGTTCCCGACCGGTCGCTGGCGGGTGTAACCTTGTCGACCGCGACAGGGGCGCCATATTGCGCGATCAGGCCGCCTTTAAACGTGTCGAATTGCGCTTGGGAAACCGCCGTCTGGAAGTACGGATCGAAATAGGCCGAGTAGGCGATCCTGCCGCCGAACAGGTCGACAAGCTGCGCCGCGCGGCGGTCGAGGGCGGTTTGCGCCGCTGGGGCCGATGTGCCCGGGGTTTGCGAATTGGCGATCTGTGGCGCGAGCGTCGCCAGTATCGCCGCTGTTATCGTCGTCGAGCGTAATGTCGCCATCAAAAACCTCCTCAGGCGTCGATGGCCGCCTCGTCGAGGCTCGCCGCATTAGCCTGGATGAACTGAAAACGATGCTCGGGGTGCTTGCCCATCAACCGGTCGACCAGATCCTTGACCTGGTGCCGTTCCTCATATTCCTGCGGCAGCGTGACGCGCAGCATCGAGCGCGTCATCGGGTCCATCGTCGTTTCCTTGAGCTGATTGGGGTTCATTTCGCCCAAACCCTTGAAGCGCCCGACCTCGACCTTTTTGCCCTTGAACATCGTCGCCTCGAGCTCGGCGCGGTGTGCGTCGTCGCGCGCATAGGCGGACAGGCTTCCCGCTGTAAGGCGATAGAGCGGCGGCTGCGCGAGGTAGACATGTCCCTCGCGCACGATGTCGGGCATTTCCTGAAAGAAGAAGGTCATCAGCAACGTCGCGATGTGCGCCCCATCGACGTCGGCGTCGGTCATGATCACGATCTTGTCGTAGCGGAGGCGGTCGGCGTCGCAATCCTTTCGCATGCCACAGCCGAGCGCCAGGGCGAGGTCGGCGATTTCCTGATTGGCGCGGATCTTGTCGGCGCTCGCGCTCGCGACGTTCAATATCTTGCCTCGGATCGGCAGAATCGCCTGCGTCTTGCGGTCGCGCGCCTGCTTGGCGCTGCCGCCCGCGCTGTCGCCTTCGACGATAAACAATTCCGTGCCTTCGGGCCCGTCATTCGCACAGTCTGTGAGCTTACCCGGCAGGCGGAGCTTGCGGCCGCTGGTGGCGGTCTTTCGCTTGACCTCGCGCTCGGCCTTGCGCTTCAGCCGCTCGTCCATCCGGTCGAGGACGAGGCCGAGCAGCGCGCGGCCGCGGTCCATATTGTCTGACAGAAAATGGTCGAAGTGGTCGCGCACCGCATTTTCGGTGAAGCGCGCGGCCTCGGGGCTCGATAACCGGTCCTTGGTTTGGCTCTGGAACTGCGGGTCGCGGATGAAGACCGAGAGCATCATCTCGCCGCCGTTGAAGACATCTTCGGCGGTAATCTGTGCGGCCTTTTTCTGCCCGATCAACTCGCCGAACGCACGCAAACCCTTGGTCAGCGCGGCGCGAAGGCCCGCTTCGTGAGTGCCGCCGGCGGGCGTCGGAATCGTGTTGCAATACCAGCTGTACGATCCGTCGGACCAGAGCGGCCAAGCGATTGCCCATTCGGCGCGGCCCTGCTCCCCCGGAAATTCCTGTCGCCCGATGAACGGCTCGGCGGTGGCGCATTCGCGGGTACCGATCTGTTCCTTCAAATGATCGGCGAGACCGCCGGGGAACTGGAATACTGCCTCCGTCGGAGTATCGTCGCCGATCAGCTCAGCTGCGCATTTCCAACGGATTTCGACGCCTGCGAACAGATAGGCCTTCGAGCGCGCCATGCGATAGAGGCGCTGCGGTTTGAAGCGACCGTGCTCACCGAAGATTTCGGGATCGGGAACGAAGGAGACGCTGGTGCCGCGGCGGTTGGGCGTCGGACCCAGCTCTTCGAGCCCGCCGAGCGGGGTGCCGCGCGAAAAGCGCTGGCGATAGAGCTGCTTGCTCCGCGCGACCTCGATCACCGTGTCGGTCGACAGGGCGTTGACGACGCTGACGCCGACGCCGTGGAGGCCGCCCGAGGTCGCATAGGCCTTGCCTTCGAATTTCCCGCCCGAATGGAGCATCGTCATGATGACCTCGAGCGCCGACTTGCTCGGGAATTTCGGATGCGGATCGACCGGCATGCCGCGTCCGTTGTCGACGACGGTCAGCCGGTTGCCGACGTCGAGTGTGATCTCGATGCGCGTCGCGTGGCCGGCGACGGCCTCGTCCATGCTGTTGTCGATGACCTCGGCGGCGAGATGGTGGAGCGCGCGTT
>NZ_JAEMQX010000154.1 GCF_016463645.1 Sphingopyxis sp.
GCCCGCACGCGCCCGCCCCGGGCCGCGCGCGTGCGGGCTTTGCCTTCCGCAAGCAGCGCAGCCCGCTCTCGCCCGAGGAGGCACGGCGTCAGGGCGACATCAGCCAGCTCGCCTTCCTCAGCATGGGCGGGCGCGATCCGGCGATCGCCTTCCTCAATAGCGAGGATACCGAACTCGGCGGCCGCCCGCTCGCGCTCGCGACCGCCAGCGTCGAGGGTTTCGCCCGCGTCGCCGACGCGATCCGCGCGCGCGCCGCGAACGACGCATGAACCGCGCGATCAACCTCAGCCTCGCCGAAAGCGAGCTGATCGCGATCTGCCGCTCCGCGCGCATCGGCGTCAGCGCGATCGAGCCGCTGAAATCGGGCGGCACGCGGCTTGTCTGCATGACCCGCGAGGGTGCCGACGAAATACGCCGGCGGCTCGCGGGCAGCATCATCGACGGCGAAGTCGACCGCTATCGCTTCCATCGCCCGCCGCAACGATAAGGATCGGAGACCGAAATAATTGCACTTTATCGGTGCATTTGCGGAAAATAATGAGGTGCATTCCGATAGCAATTCCGGGCGCGCAGCCGCGGAAAAATCCGCCGCACCGGCGCCGCGCAATTTTGCGACAATTTGGCGCGACCTTGACTTTTTGCGGACAATCGCCCATATGGGCAGGGCTAACGTCGCATGCGACGGAAATTGACGGCCTTCCGGGGCACTATCTTCCCTTCACACGCTACCAGCTCCGCCGGTGCTTTTGCCGGTGGATTCCCGTTTCTCGTGAAAGGAAACACCTCATGGCCATCGGCACCGTAAAATTCTTCAACACCGACAAGGGTTACGGCTTCATCGAGAATGAAGACGGCTCGGGCGACAGCTTCGTCCACATCACCGCGGTCCAGGCCGCCGGCATGGACACGCTGAACAAGGATCAGCGCGTCTCGTACGAACTCGAACGCGGCCAGAACGGCAAGGTCTCGGCTATCAACCTCCAGCAGGCCTGATTATTGGCTCCTGACCTTGGCTAAAGAGGAACTCATGACCTTCGAGGGGCAGATCGACGAGATCCTGCCCGACGGGCGCTTCGGCGTCGTCCTCGAAAACGGTCATCGGGTGATCGTCTATACGGCGGGCCGGATGCGGCGTTTCCGCATCCGGTCGGTCGTCGGCGACGCCGTGCGCGTCGAGATGACGCCCTATGACCTCAGCAAGGGCCGCCTCGTCTACCGCGAACGCGGGGCCGGGCCGGTTCCCCCCAGCCAGCGCAAACGGCGCGGGCTCTGAACGAAGAGGCCGGCGATCCGCGCCGGCTTCCAACAGTAAAATACGCAAGATCAAAGATAAAGATGATGACTATGTTCAATGACAACAATCCGATTTTCCCCGCTCTGCCCGCGCTGTCGCTGGCCGGCAAGGCGATGACGGCGAACCCGCCGCGCCGCCGCCGTCCGACGCTCTCGCGCCGCGAGCTCCGGCGCCTGATCGCCGATATGGTCGATTGATCGACCCCAACATCCAAGGAAGCAGCCATGTCGGCCACCATCGAATTCTATGTCGCGCAGGCCGAAAAATGCACCGCCGAGGCCGAGGCCTCGGCGCTGACGCAGGTCCGCGACCGCAACCTCCGCGCCGCCGCGGCGTGGCAGGCGATGGCCGACAAGCTGCTCCACACCGAAAAACTGCGCGCCGAAAAGGACGCGGCCGCCGCGGCGGCCGCGCACGGTTGACGCGGGCACCGGGCACGCGCCATGGCCGGGTCATGTTCACCCACCGTATCGCCACCCCCGCCGACCTCGAAACGCTCCGCGCCGTGATGGCGCTCGCCATCGCCGAGCTGCAGAAAGGCTTCCTCTCGCCCGGACAGATCGCCGCGAGCAACGCGGTCATGGGCCTCGATACCCAGCTGATCGCCGACGGCACCTATTTCATTGTCGAGGCGGAAGGCGCCGACGGCGGCGTCCGGATCGCGGGCTGCGGCGGCTGGTCGCACCGCGCGACGCTCTATGGCGGCGACCACAGCACCGATCTGCGCGACCCCGCGCCGCTCGACCCCGCCACCGACGCCGCGCGCATCCGCGCCATGTACACCCACCCCGATTTCGCCCGTCGCGGCGTCGGGCGGCTCGTCATGGCGCTCTGCGAGGATGCGGCGCGCGCCGCGGGCTTCCGCCGCGCCGAGATGATGGCGACGCTCTCGGGCGAACCGCTCTACCGCGCCTGCGGCTATGAACCGGTCGAGCGCATCGAGGCCCCCGGGCCCGACGGTGTCGCGGTACCGCTGATCCGCATGGGCAAGCCGCTCGTTCCCGCCTGACCTCAGGCGGCGGCGATCGTCATCGCCGTCCCGCGCAGCCGTTCGGCATCGCGCGACGGCGGCAGGCCGAAGGCGCGGGTATATTCGCGGCTGAACTGCGACGCGCTTTCATATCCGACCGAATAGGCAGCACGGCTCGCCTCGCTGCCGCCCGCGAGCAGGCGCCGCGCCGCGTGCAGGCGCAGTGTCTTCTGGAACTGCAGCGGGCTCATCGCGGTCGCTGCCTTGAAATGCCGATGGAAGGAGGCGACGCTCATCCCCGCAATCCCGGCCAGCTTGGCCGTCGGCAGCAGTGTGTCGAAATGATCGTGCATCCACAGGATCGCGCGCCGCACCCGCGACAGCCGGCTGTCCTCCTGCGCAATCGCGCAGAGCTGCCCGCCGAGCGGCCCCTGCAGCAGGCGGTAGAGGATTTCGCGCTCGCGCATCGGCGCCAGCATCGCAACATCCCCCGGCCGGTCGAGCAGTCCCAGCAGCCCCGCCCACGCCTCGACCAGCTCCTCGGTCACCGATGCGACCGCGAAGCCCGCGAGGTCGCCCGGCGGGACATGCCCGATCGCCGCGGGGTCCATGCTCGCGATCAGGTCGGCGAGTATGGTGCGGTCGATGCGCAGCGCCGCCGCGACATAGGGCTTGTCGGGGGTTGCCTCCACCACCCGGCCGACCGCGGGCAGGTCGAGCGAGGCGACGAAATAGCTCGACGCATCATATCGCAGCACCTGGTCGCCGATCACGACCTGCTTCGTCCCTTGCAGGATCAGGCAGGTGATGGGCTCATAGACGGTCGCGATCCCGCTCGTCGGCGCGCATTGCGTCGCAACCACAAGCCGCGGCACCGGCGTCTCATAATAAGGAGAAACCGCGTGCCGCAGCACTTGTTGGCATATCGAGTCGAGCCGGCCTTGCATGCCCCCAACATCGGACGGCGCGCGCCCGCGCGCAAGGGACGGCTCCCCCGCCCCCATCGCTTTGAGAGGATCAGGCAAGCGGATGCCATGATCGGGCAGCGAAGCCGCGGGCACAGCGCCTATGTTGACTGGGTCAGGGCAATCCCCTCCGCCCTGCCCCAACCAAGGAGTTTTCCATGACCCAGTTCAATACGAAATCGACCACCGACGACGTGCTTTCGGGCGTCGATCTTTCGGGCAAGCGCTTCCTCGTCACCGGCGTCTCGGCCGGGCTCGGCGTCGAGACCGCCCGCGCGCTTGCCGCGCACGGCGCCGATGTCGTCGGCGCGGCGCGCGATCTCGCCAAGGCCGAAGGCGCGACCGCCGCAGTCCGCAGCGCCGCAAAAGCCGGCGGCGGCAGCTTAGAACTGATCCGGCTCGATCTCGCTTCGCTTGCCAGCGTCCGCGCCGCCACAGACGAGCTCGTCGCCGACGGCCGCAAATTCGATGTCGTCATCACCAATGCCGGCGTGATGGCAGCGCCCTTCGGCAAGACCGAAGACGGATTCGAAACGCAGTTCGGTACCAATCATTTGGGCCACTTCACCTTCGTCAATCGCATCGCCTCGCTGATCAAGGACGGCGGTCGCCTCGTCAGCCTCGCCTCGTCGGGACACCGCTTCTCGAACATCGATCTCGAGGATCCGAACTTCGACCGCGGCGATTATGATCCGTGGATCGCATATGGCCGTGCCAAGACCGCAAACATCCTCTTCGCGGTCGAATTCGACCGGCGCCACAAGGACCGCGGAATCCGCGCCGCCGCACTCCACCCGGGCGGCATCCACACCGAACTCGGCCGCCACCTCGACGAAGGCGCGCTCGAGGCGCTGCTCGAACAGATCAATGCCACGGCGCGCGCGACCGGCGGCGAGGAGTTCGAGTTCAAGTCGATCCCGCAGGGTGCCGCGACCTCGGTCTGGGCCGCCACGGTCGCCGATCCGGCCGAGATCGGCGGACGCTATCTCGAGGATTGCCACGTCGCCGAGCTTGCCGAAGGCGATGGCCTGCGCGCCGGGGTCCGCGCCTATGCGATCGACCCCGACAATGCCAGGGCGCTGTGGGCAAAGAGCGAGGAGATGGTGGGCGAGACCTTCTGACGCCCCGATAACGAAAAGCGGGCGGGCGGTCTCGTCCGCCCTGCTTCGCCCTAGTCGACGACCCAATAGTCGGCCGCGCCCCCCGGCTCGAACCCGCGGCGGCAGATGATTTCGCCCTCGCGCGTCAGTTCGGCCCACGCCCCGATCGGCTCGCGCTCCATCATTGCCAGCGCCGCCGCGACATCCGCAGCCTCGAACGCTACGCGCTTCTCCATCCCGAACCAGGCATCCTGATAGCGGAGGACGAAGGTGTCGAGGACCGGCACCTCGGCCGGTGTTTCGGGGCGGGGCAGGCAGTCGCATTCGCCGTCGTCGGAACTGCCGGAATATGGCTGGGGGAATTTCATTGGGGGAGAGCCTTCGGTGGGGGAAACGAAGGGGCGGTCCCGACGGCCTGCTGGCCATGACCACCTCCGGGGCGGAACAGATGTTTACCGATGCGCCTCCTGATCGATTCGGGCATGGAATCGGGCAGTCGGGGACGGTCCGGCTGCTCGAAAATATATATATTATCATTGCCATACCGGCTGGTATCGACCGTGAGCCCTTCGACCGGCGACGGTTTTGAATCGACAAACGACTTGGCGGCCGCCCGAGCCGCGATCCTGCAAAACTTCACATGAAGATTGTCTCCGCAAAGGGTGCAGCGCCCGAATACCGGGCGTAGCCGCCGAAGCCGGCCGAAATCAGCGGCGGGCGCCTGTCAGCCGATCGAAAGGAAAGCGGTCACCGTCAGTCGCCCCTCGACCGGATCGGCCGATAGCGGATTGGTCGGTGAAATGGCGCCGCTGTGCAGGTTCCAGCTGCGATAAAGGAGAGCGCGGTTGTACCGCGCTGGCGCGGCATGGACGCGTTCGAACAGCGGCGTGTCGCCGAATATATATCCGGGCGGAGGCGGCCCCCCATGGCGGATTTCGGTATCGAGATGGCGGAAAAAGAGGTCGCGGCGCGCTTCGTCGACGATCTCGAATCCCGTCGCCCGGTGGCGATAGAAAGCGGTGCCGTCACCGCCCTGGGGCGACAGATAATGGACGAGCGCGATGCGGTCGGCGGTAAAGGCATCGATATGAGGCAGGCGCTGGGCGACGGTAAGCGCGTCGGCGCGCGTCGATACGATCGAAAGGCTCGCATCGACGACGGTCACGGGCCCGGTACGGCCAAAGACTTCGGCCGCCACCGCGGCGATGACCGGAAGCTGGGTTTCCAGATAATCGACCGGGAGGCTCGCGCGAACGCCGGGGTAGTGATGCAGCGCCGGCGCGAAATCAGACGCGGCGGCGTGGCGGCGCAGCGCATCGGGGTCGGGCGCGAAATCGTCGAGGATGGCGAGCGGCTGTGCTTCGGTGCCGATGCGCTCGACCCGGGCGCGCGTCATACCGCGCACGCCGCCGCGCGACCGAGCAGAAAGTCGCGCTCGCGCTCGTTGCCGGAGAGCGCCGCCGCCGCTTCAAATTGCGCCCTGGCTTCCTCATGCCGCCCGGCGCGGAACAGGAAATCGCCGCGAGCCGCAGGCAGCGGGGCGTAGTTGCGCAGCATCGCGGCGTCGGCGATCGCGTCGACCAGCCGCAGCCCCGCCTCGGGGCCGAAGGCCATGCTATGCGCGACCGCGCGGTTGAGTTCGACGACCGGCGACGGCATCACGTCTCCCAGCCGATCGTAGAGCGCGGCAATACGGGCCCAGTCGGTTTCGTCGGCCGAGCGCGCCCGCGCATGGCACGCCGCAAGTGCCGCCTGTAACGCGTAGGGCCCGTCAGCTCCGCCGAGCGCCCCGGCGCGCGCGAGCGCGTTTTGCCCACGGCGGATCAGGAGCTGGTCCCAGCGGGCGCGATTCTGCTCGGTCAGCGGCACGAAGCGCCCGTCGGGCCCGGCGCGCGCCGCCAGCCGCGACGCCTGAATCTCGACCAGCGCGAGCAATCCCAGCACTTCGGGCTGCTCGGGCATCAGCCCCGCCAGGATGCGCGCCAGCCGCTGCGCCTCGGCGCAAAGCGGCGGACGGACGAGCGAGGGGCCCGCCGTAGCGGCATAGCCCTCGTTGAAGATCAGATAGACGACCTCGAGCACCGACGCCAACCGCGCCTGAAGCTCGGCACCGCGCGGCACTTCAAATGCGACCCCGGCCTTCGCGATCGCCTTTTTCGCCCGCGTGATGCGGGCCGCGATTGTCGCCTCGTTCGACAGAAAGGCGCGCGCGATTTCTTCGACGGTCAGCCCGCCGACCAGGCGCAGCGTCAGCGCGGCACGCGCCTCGTGCGCAATCACGGGATGACAGGCGGCAAAGATCAGGCCGAGCAGCTCGTCGCCCAGCGGATCGTCGAGCGCCGCCTCGACGGCTTCCACGCCCATATCCGGTTCCTCGTCGAGTTCGCGGGCGATTTCGGCCTGCTTGCGCGTCCGCATCGCCTCATGCCGGACACCGTCGATCAGGCGTCGCTTCGCCGCGGCGGTCAGCCAGGCGCCGGGCCTGTCGGGCACGCCGCTCTTCGGCCATTCGGTAAGCGCTATCAGCAGCGCTTCCTGCGCCAGTTCCTCGGCCCGGTCGACGTCGCGCGTCATCCGTGCGAGCGTCGCGATCAGCCGCGCCCGCTCGATCCGGAATACCGCTTCGATTGCCCTGTTGGTCGGGTCTCGGATCTCGTCCTTCGCCATGCCTGCCTTCTCGGGCAAGGAAGCCGGAGAGGCAAGCATGGCGGTGGATATCGCTTATTCGCCGCCGAGCTTTTCGCGCAGCCGCTGTTCGCGCTCGGCGATCTCGGGGGTCACCGCTTCGCCGAAATCTTCCATTTCATAGAAAGGCCGGATTTCGAGTTCGCTCGGTCCCGGCATCGGATTGGGGCAGCGCTTCGCCCAGGCGACCGCCTCGTCCATATCCTTGACCTCCCACACCCAATAACCCGCGACCAGCTCGCGCGTCTCGGCGAACGGTCCGTCGATCACGGTGCGGCTCGCGCCGTCGAAGGCGATGCGCTTGCCCGCCGACGAGGGCTTCAGCCCGTCGCCGTCGACCATCACGCCGGCATTCACCAGTTCCTCATTGAACTTGCCCATCGCCTCGAACATTTCGGTCATGTCCTCGGTCGGAGGCAGGCCCTTTTCGCTATCTTCGGTCGCTTTCACGAAAACCATCACACGCATTTTCCATCTCCTTCGATCGGGCCAACAACGGCTCGTACCCGGACGACGAACGGGCCACCGTCAAATCGACACGGGTACGAAAAAAATTTCAGGCGACCTCCGCCAGCGACTGCGGCGTCGAAAAACGCTGCCGATATTCGTTCGGCGACAGGCCGATCAGGCGGTGGAACAATTTGCGGAACGCCGCGGCATCCTCATATCCAACCGACCACGCGATCTGGTCTACCGTGCGCTTCGTGAATTCGAGCAGCTCGCGCGCCTTGCCGACACGCAGATGCTGGACATATTCGACCGGGGTCATACCCGTCGCGCCCTTGAAGCGGCGCTGAAAGGTCCGTTCTTCCATCC
>NZ_JAEMQX010000155.1 GCF_016463645.1 Sphingopyxis sp.
TCCGTAAGGAGCATCCCCATGGCAAGCAACGTCGAAACCCTCATCCGCGGCGCCGTCACCAAAGGCATCGTCAAGCTCGCCGACTTCAACCGCAAGCGCCTCCCCCGCCCCACCGACGCCCACCCTTTCCTCACCGGCATCCACAAGCCGATGACCGAGGAATTCACGTTGGAAGAGTTGCACGTCGACGGCGAGATTCCCGCGGCGCTGACCGGCCGCTATCTCCGCAACGGCCCCAACCCGGCCGCGGCGCCCGATCCCGCCAGCTATCACTGGTTCACCGGCGCCGGCATGGTGCACGGGATCCGGATCGAAAGCGGCAAGGCCGACTGGTACCGCAACCGCTGGGTGCGCGGCAGCGAGGCCTGCGCCGTCCTCGGCGAGGAATTGCCCCCGGGGCCGCGCGCCGGGAATAACGACGCGCCGAACACCAATGTCGTCGGTCTCGGCGGCCGCACCTTCGCGATCGTCGAAGCGGGCGGAAAGCCTGTCGAACTCGGCTATGAGCTTGATACGATCGCGCATAACCCGTTCGACGGCACGCTGGCCGGCCCGTACACCGCGCATCCGCACCACGATCCCGTGACCGACGAGATGCACGCGATCACCTATCGCGGCGACGAACCGAATAAGGTCTGGCACGTCGTCCTCGACAAGGACGCGCACGTCATCCGCGAGGAAGCGATTGCGGTCAGTGACGGCCCCTCGATTCACGACTGCGCGATCACCGAAAATTACGTGCTCGTCTTCGACCTGCCCGTTACCTTCTCGATGAAGATGCTGCTCGCCGGCTATCGCTTCCCTTATGCCTGGAACGATAATCATCAGGCGCGCGTCGGCCTTCTCCCCCGGGAGAGCAGCGGCGACAGCATCATCTGGGTGCCGGTCGAGCCCTGCTACGTCTTTCACCCCGCCAACGCCTATGAGACCGCCGACGGCAGGGTGATCGTCGACGTCGTCGCGCACGAGACGATGTTCGCGCAGTCGAATCGCGGCCCCGACAGCGAAAAGTCGCGGATGGAGCGCTGGACGATCGATCCCGAAGCCGGCACGACGACCCGCACCGTCATCCACGATCATGCGCAGGAATTTCCGCGCTACGACGAGCGGCTGACGACGAAGCCCTATCGCTATGCCTATACGATTGCGATCCCCGACGGTGTCTCGTCCGAATGGGCGCTCGCCGACACGCGGCTCTTCAAACATGACCTCGACAAGGGTGCAACCGCCATCCACGATTTCGGGCCCGGCCGGCATCCCGGCGAGTTCGTGTTCGTTCCGCGCGGCGAGAAGGGCGCCGAAGATGATGGTTGGTTGATCGGGCTGGTCGTCGACATGAACCACGAGACCACCGACCTCGTCATTTTGAATGCCGACGACTTCAGCGGGTCACCGCAAGCTGTCGTGCATCTGCCGCACCGGGTTCCCCCGGGATTCCACGGAAACTGGGTCGCGGATTGACGAGATCGGGGCGCGTCATCAGCGCCTCGGTCACCCGCAACGACCGATCGTTATCGACGTCGATCGCCGTTGCTCCGTTGCTGACCAGCAGCGGAGCGATGTCGACCTTCAGGTGGCGCGAGATGCGCCGAAAGATATGATGGATCGGCCCCAGGCCGAAGCGAAAGCGAAGCAGGTTGATCAGGCCGAACGCCTGCATCACGCGGAAGGGCTTCTTGACGAACTGGCCGCCGCCGCGAAACGCTTCCGCCGCGCGGAGCGCACCTCGATGGCCGATCCAGTAGGCGTTGCAGTTCGACACCGCGACGTCAGAGAACTCGTAGAAGCGCCGCTGACCCTCGGGATGCACCTCCAGCACATCCTCGCGCCGCGCCAGTGCCACCCCCGCCTCGGCACCAAGCCGGACCGCCTCGGCTTCGATCTCGGCGATCGTCGCCGGCGTCAGCAGACAATTGTCCGCCGTTGTGACAAGCAAGGGAAATTCGGCCGCGTCGGCGACCGCAAGCACAGAGTCCGCCAGATTGTCCGCCGCCGGCACGATCGTCAGGCGGCTGCCCAGCAATTCGATCGCCGGATCGGCGAGATCCGCGAGCAAATCGACGCGGTGGGTCGAAACGAAAACGCGTTCGGCCTCGCCATCCGCCGCGCTTTCGAGGACATGCGCGATCATCGGTCGCCCCGCGACAGGAACAAGGCATTTGTCGGCGACGCCGTGCGCCGCCGCAAGCGGATCGACGGCGCCGGGCCGGCGGCCGGCAAGGATCAGGATAGATCCGCTCATGCGGCGTCGCGCCGTACCGCCGCCGGAGCGATCTGGCGGATCATACTTTCGGCGACGATCGTCTCGATCAGCTCGGCGTGCGAAAAACCGGCGACGACGGCCGAACGCGAGAAGAGCTTCTCGGACCACAGGTTGCAATTGAGATTGACCTCGAGCAGCCGGACGTCACCCGTCACATGGTCGACGCGAAACTCGAAGCGCCCATAATCGAACGGACGAAAAATGTCGGCCATTCGGGCCGTATAATCGGCGATTTTTCCGGCAATCACCGGATCGTCGAGGCGCTTGATCGCATATCCGACATGGCCGACCAGATCGCGTTTTTCCTGATAGGTGCGAAGCTGGGTCGGGTCGGCCTGTTCGAAGATCATCATCGGCAGCATCGCGGGCTCGCCGTCCAGCGTGATCACGGGGACCTCGATGTCGCTTCCATCGATGAAGGGCTCGACGAGCGCGTCATGGTCGAGCGCGTGGATTTCGGCGACCCCCTGCGCAAGTTGCACGCGATCATGGGCGTCACGCACGCCCCATGAAGCCGAACTGTTGTTCGGCTTGATCACCCAGCGTCGCGCGGGCGGGCAACGTGCCACGTTAACCGGCGCGCCGCGGCGGAACAATGCCCAGGGCGCGGTCGGCACGCCCCGCGCTGCGGCCTCGAGCTTGGTCAGATGCTTGTCGTCGGAAAGGCCCCGCACGATCGGCGAGGCACCGAGATACGGCAGGCCGTGCTGGTTGCACAGGAGCGGCAGCAGCATTTCCGAATTGAAGAAGCCACCGCGGTTGAGGAGCGGAAAGACGAAATCGGCCGTCGGCCGGTCGAACAGCGCGGCATAGCTGTCGGCGATCAGCAATTCGATGCCGAGTCCCTCGAGCGTCTCGCGCATTTCGCGATGATAGGGCGCATGATTGCCATCGTCGGGATGCAATCCGCCGGACCAGCGGGCGTGCTTCGCGATGAATAGCAGCCGCTGCGTTTCGCGCAAATGGTCAGGCAGCCGGGTCGGAACGAGGTAGGTCGTTTTCATGCGCGGCCTTGACCACGCCAAGGTTGCGCAGCGATGACGAATTGGTGACGCGCATGACACCAAAGCGCAAACCCCTTGTCATTTTCGCATCGAACAGCGCAGAAAACGCGGCCTTTTTACATGGAGCGGAGATCATTGGCCCCACGATGTGCCCGGTCGCGGAAATGGTTTCGCGCTACGACCAACCACACCGCAATCTTCGCCGCGCCGTTCGGTCCGCACGGCTCATCGTGGAAAAGGGCGCTTTCGGGCAGCGCTTTTCCGGCGCGGTTCGTTTACACCTCGCTATGACAAAGAATATCGCCCTCTCCCGTCCCGCCATGAGCGCGATTGCCGCGTTCCTGGTCCTTTCCACCCCCGCGCTGGCGCAGGAAGCACCCGCCGTCACGATGACGCCGCCGGTCGCGGCGCCCACGCCGCAAACTCCGCCGACGGTGCCCGAGCCGAACACCACGGCGCCGGTAGCGGCGCCCCAGACGGCCGAGACTCCCGCGCCCAAGCCCGTCATTCACGTCCCGCTGGACATCGCTCCGGCCGAAACCGCATCTGCGCCGCAGACCGCCGAAAAGGCGGCAGCACCCGTACGCACCGAGCGGAGCGCGCCGCGATCGAACCCGAAAACCGCGCCTGCGGTCGCGACAGCCGCTCCTGCGGCCGCAGCACCCGCCGCCGAAAGTGCCGTTCCGGAAGAAGTCGCGCCCGCCGCCGCACCCGTTATGGTACCTGCCGAGCCCGTCGCGGAAGCCACGCCGCTACCTGCCGAGAAGGCCACGGCTGGAGGCGATTTCCCTTGGGAACTCGCCGGGGGCGCCGCAGCGCTTCTGATCGTCGGCGGCATGGGGCTCGCCTTCGCGCGCCGTCGCCGCATCGAACGCGTGGAATATGTCGAAGAGGCTTATGAACCGGTAGCGTCGACCGAGCCGGTCGCCGTCGAACCCGCTACGGCATCGACCGCCAGCGACGCGCCCGCATGGGTCACCCCCGCCTATGTGCCCCGCGAACGCGCCCAGGCGCCGCGTACCAGCCCGTCATTCGCCGCCGCGCCGAGCGGCAGCATGGGACGTCACGAAGCGATGGCGATGGCCGGCCCGACGCCCGACAATCCGTTCGCGACGCTGAGCAAACGCCTCAAGCGCGCCCGCTTTCTCGATCGTCAGGAGCGCGTCGTCTATGAAGAGACGCTCGGCGCGCGGAAGGATATGACGCGCAGGCCCGTGAGCGCTTGGGAAATCGCCCAGCGCGAGGTGGCTCCGGCCCCCGCCGAACAGGAGGTCCGCCGCCCCGAGCGCGGCCCCGCGCGGCCCGGTACGCTGCGCCCCGGCTTTTCCCGCCACTGACGGAAGAAGCCTCAATGAAAAAGGGCGGTGCCTCGCGGCACCGCCCTTTCTTTTTTTGCTGGAACCCGGCCGTATGACCGGCCGGAACCCGCGAAACCGAATTACTTCAGTTCGACGGTCGCGCCGGCGGCGATCAGCTTGGCCTTCAGCTCTTCAGCTTCCGCCTTGCTGGCGCCTTCCTTGACGGCCTTCGGCGCGCCTTCGACGAGCGCCTTGGCTTCACCCAGGCCCAGGCCGGTGATCGCACGGACTTCCTTGATCACGTTGATCTTGTTGCCGCCGTCACCGGTCAGGATGACGTCGAATTCGGTCTGCTCTTCAGCAGCCGGGCCAGCGGCAGCGGCCGGGCCAGCGGCGACGGCGACGGCAGCGGCAGCCGAAACGCCCCACTTTTCTTCGAGCAGCTTCGAAAGCTCGGCAGCTTCCAGAACGGTCAGCGCCGACAGGTCTTCAACGATCTTTGCAAGATCAGCCATTTTCATTCTCCATCAGAACCGGGAAAGCCCGGTGAATTGTTGCACGTAGGTAAAAGTTATGCCGCTTCCTTGGCGCCATAGGCACCAAAGACCCGCGCCAGCTGACCAGCCGGGGCCGCCGCAATCTGGGCAACCTTGGTGGCCGGAGCCTGGAGCAGACCGACAAGCTTGCCACGCAGTTCGTCAAGCGACGGCAGCGATGCAAGCGCCTTCACGCCTTCCACGTCGAGGACCACATCCCCCATGCCACCACCGACGATTTCAAGCTTGTCGTTGGTCTTGGCAAATTCCACCGCGATCTTCGCAGCCGCGACCGGATCGGTCGAAGCGGCGATTGCCGTGGGGCCGGTCAGCAGGTCGCTGATGCCGGTGTAGGAGGTGCCATCGAGCGCGATCTTGGCCAGGCGGTTCTTCGCGACCTTGAAGCTTGCACCCGCATTGCGCATCTGCTCGCGAAGCACCGTCGACTGGGCGACGGTAAGACCGAGGTTGCGAACAATCACAACCGCGGCCGCATTCGACAGCGTAGCGTTCAGCGAGGATACGGCTTCGGCCTTTTCAGCACGATCCATGCCTGTTTCTCCACTCATGCCCGAACGCACGCACGAATGCATGCGGCCGGGCCCGCTAACACACGTAAAAGCCATGCGGGCCGAAGCTCGCCTGTCCTTCACGCAACGATGTCCGATGGGGTCGGTCAAGCCGCTGGCGCCTGCAAAACAGGCGGGCGACCGAATAAGACTGTTCCCCGTCTCGGCTGGAAATTAAGAAGGGCAGATCCCTTCACCAACTGTCTCGGACGGAATCGCCACGGCCGGAACCGCGACAACACGGGCGCGCTAATAGCGAGAAAGATCGTCGAGTCAAGCCGTATGCGGCAGAAAAGCGGGCTTGGCGCGCCGGACCCGCCGCATTACGGCCGCGTGCATGATCAGGATCAGACCGTCCACCCCCGCCGACGGCGACCGCGCCGTCGACATATGGCGCGCCGCGGTCGATGCAACGCACGACTTTCTGACGCCCGAAGACCGGATTGCGATAGAGGAAGAGGTAAAGGGCTTTCTGCCGCAAGCGCCTTTATGGCTCGCCGTCGATGCCGATGACCGCCCGGTCGCCTTCATGCTGCTCGACAACAGCGCCATGGAGGCGCTGTTCGTCGATCCCGTCCATCGCGGGCGGGGTGTCGGCAAGGCGCTCGTCGAACATGCCGTCGCTCTCCATGGCGCGATCACCACCGAAGTGAACGAGCAGAACGGCCAGGCGGCCGGTTTCTACGAGCGCATGGGCTTCGTTCCCACCGGACGGTCGGACCGCGACGGTCAGGGTCGCCCCTATCCCTTGATCCACCTCCGTTTTCCTCCGCAAAACTGATCGGTGGCTGCCGTCGCGGCAAATTCTTGTCCGCCCTTGCCTAAAACATATAAAGATATATCTTAGTCACATCGAATCGTATGAAGGAGTTTATGGTGCGACACGGAATGAACCGGCATGGGTGCAAAGAGCGCCATGCCATGCACCGCATGATGCGGGAAGCGATGCGCCACGGCGGACGGGGTTTCGGTCACGGCTTCGGCGGCCGCGGCTTTGGCGGACGCTTTCGCGACGATGACGAGGGTCGCGGGCGGCGCCGGCGGATGTTCGACGGCGGCGAACTGCGGCTCGTCCTCCTGAAGCTGATCGCCGACGAGCCGCGCCACGGCTATGACCTGATCCGCCAGATCGAGGAATTGACCGGCGGTGCCTATGCGCCGAGCCCGGGCGTCATCTACCCCACCCTCACCCTGCTCGACGACATGGAGCTGGTCGAAGCGGCCGACAGCGACGGCGCGAAGAAACTGTTCGCGATCACCGAGGCCGGCCGGATCGAACTCGATGCGAACAGGGATGCCGTCGACGCGCTGATCGCACGCCTGACCGAGGTCGGCGAAGAGCGTCAGCGCACCGAAAGCGCGTCGGTGCGGCGTGCGATGGGCAATCTCAAGGCTGTGCTGATGAACCGGCTCGGCGACCGCGACTTGGGCGAAGCGACGCTCCACGACATCGTCGCGCTGATCGACGAGGCCGCGCAGAAGATCGAGCGCCTGTGATGACACCCGTTCCCGTCGGCGCAACCGCCGTCGTCCCGACCGCGCACGCGAGCAGATATCTGCAACAGCTGTGCAAGCACTGGCAGCATAACCTCGCTGTCGAATTCACTCCCGGGCATGGCACCGTGATCTTCCCCAGGGATGCGCGCGGTGCCACATGGGCCAGCGATGCGCTTGTGACCTTCGATGCCGGCGCCGATACGCTATCGGTCCGCATCGACGCGAGCAGCGACGAGCACGTCGAGGCGATGAAGGACGTTGTCGCCCGGCATCTCGACCGCTTTGCATTTCGCGAAGCGCCTTTGGCCTTTGACTGGCGCCGGACGACCTGATCCACGCGGAGCGGATGACGCTCTCTTCCCGGTCGGAGCGGAGTCTTTCCTATTTCCGGAACGCGGGTTAGCCATGGCTCGTTTGAGTGAAACGGCGGCCTTCGGTCGCCTGTGCCATGAAAGGAAAATTCGTGTCTGATGCCCAGGGGCTGCTTTGCCCGACCTGCCGCGTGAACCTGACCATGTCGGAACGGCAGGGAATCGAAATCGACTATTGCCCGCAATGCCGTGGCGTCTGGCTCGATCGCGGCGAACTCGACAAGATCATCGAGCGCAGCGACGCCGCCGGCGCCCCCGCCCCGACGCCC
>NZ_JAEMQX010000041.1 GCF_016463645.1 Sphingopyxis sp.
TTTTGCACGCCGATCACCCCACGAAGGGGGTGCCTATTGCACGCTGATCCTCAGAACTTGAGTTCCTCCAGCCATTCGGGCGCGAAATCATTAAGCAACTCGGCAAGGTTGAGGGAATAGATCGAACTCTCGCCGTCGAACAGCGACGCTATGTCGGGATGTGGCTGTCGCTCGTCGCCGCTGAGATTGCTGAAGTCGTTTTTGTTGTGGGTGACGAACGCCAAAACATCTTCGCCGTGGAGCTCAGAGAGCACCTCACTATAGAGTTCAATCAAGATGGCATCGCCGACACTATTTTTGCTTTTATGAAATGGCGCACGCTTTGCGATCGCTCGCTCGACCGCCCGGAGCTTAATCGAGTCCGATGTACTGAGGATCGTGGCCGCGTCGAACATGGCTTCGATCTTGTCGACCGAATCATTCACAGCGCTGCCAAGGATCGAAATCTTATGATCAGCATCATCCAGCTGACTCAGCGTGGCGCTTCTGTCATCCGGGCCGCCTAAAGCGGCCAATGCTTCCTTCACCCGTCGGAACGTGCTCGACAGACTTTTGCCGGCATCTGCGATGATCCGATCCTTATTTCGGGAAAACTCGTTGAGGACCTGCTGCGGAACCAATAGCTTTACAGCGCTGCTTTCGATCATTTGCTCTAAAGCGCCAATCGTTGCCCGCTGGCGATAGTCTTTTGCAATATCCAGCCAAACACAAGTGTCCACCAACAGATGTAACGTGGCGCTAGCCTCCTGCTCGGTCTTCGGTTCTTTCATCCCTTGAAGTGTCATGGCGTTCTCGTGCGATAGCGTTTCCGAACGGTCACGCAGCATCTACAAACTCAAAGCCCTGACCGGTCGATCAGGCGGTCAAATTTCGATCGCGATTTCCGTGGGAACTTGGGGTACGATTTGGGCGCTGATTTCGGAATAGAGATCCACACCCTCAGCCGCGCGAATTGTAGCAATTAGGCTATAGCGCACGCGTTCTCCGACGCGTTCCTGCGCAAGATTTTCGCGCCACCAGCCACCCGTCGGAACGATGACGATGCTGTTGCGCTCGGCGAGATCGGCGGCGGTACCCTCCCAAATATCCCCGTGAAGCGACCCCCGATGGCGAAGCTGCGGGCCGATGGTCCAGCCGGCGTCGCTTCCTTGCCGGGGAGGCGGGCGGGTCCCGGCCTCCGAGGTGATCCGGCGCAGGAATGTATCGAGTTTTTCGTCCGCAGGTTTCAGCGCGAAGCGCAAGCCGTGGCTCGCGTAACTGTGGCGGCGCGATTGTCCGCGTTCGCCGGGATTGGGCTCGACAAAATAGCTCAGTGTTATCCGCAGCTGGACAACCGTTCCGCCAAGCTCGAGCAGGCGCTCGCGGGGCCAGACGAGCTCATGAACCATCAGCTCGTCAGTCACCGCCTTGCTGTTCGCGATCTTAAACGGTGACAGGCTGTCTTCGACGACCATCGTCACGTCATTGTCGAGACTACCGATCGCGCGCGCGAGCGACGGTACGCCGAAGCCATAGCGGCGCAGCAATCCCGCTTTGTTGATTTCGCCGAGGTAGCCGGTCATCGCGGGAGTCCACTCGGCCGAATGAACGATCAGGCCGCGCACCGTCTCAGGCCACAGCGTCGGGCGCTCGGCCAAGATGCGGGCCGCCATTCTTGCGGCGAGCGCGGTGGCGGCGCTGGTGTCGCCGGTCGTCGTGAACGGCCGTTCGGCGATATTGCGATAGGTCGTCAGCAGCGCCAGATCATCGACATGATCGCCGAATCCCGACGCGGGATCGACACCCATATTTCCGCCCTCGAAAACGATGTCGGGCTTTAGCGGCCAGTCACGATGCCAACTGACCGAGGTGCGGCTGCGCGGGGTGAGGTCGCCGACACCGGCGAGCGCGTTCCAGCCCGCATAGGTGGTATCGGCGATCACCGATTTCTCGGTGAAGGCGCCGACGGTGAGCGCGTTCCACGCCTGCGCCGGGCTCTCGATCGGCATGAGGTCGTTACGTGAGGGATAGTCGGCGGCCACGATCGGCTCACGGATATTGCCCGCCGCGACCGTAAGGATGCGCGGGATTTCGTCGCGGCCGAAAGCGAGCGCGTCGAGCTGGGCCGACCATGATGACGGGCGTCCGCGCCAGTGATCGCCAGGACTTGTGATTGCGAGGCAAATCGCACGCGGCCGGTTTGGCGCCACAATCTCAGCACGCGAGATCGCCTGCGCGGTGATCGCACCATAAAGATCGGGATCGTTGGCGCCATGGTCGGGCAGGATTTTCACTGACTCGAGCCGATGTTTAACGGTGATCGGTCCCACGCTCGCCAATATGTCGGTCAGATCGCCGTAAAGGGCGATGCCGGACAGCTGCGTTCCATGCCCGCCATGAACGAGCGCGCTGAGGTCCTCGACCGCCCAACCAGCGTCATATGCTTGCTGATCGGCCGCGTTGAGCAGGGGACCGATCAGTTGGTGGCCAAGTGTCGTTCCGGAATCGAGAAGGCAGACCGCCGGCGCATCGGCCTCGCATGGGTCAAGGCGATCCACGAGGTCGGCCGACCATAGGTGCTGCTCGCCACCGTCGAGTCCCATGAAGAAGCCCGGCGTGTCACGCGCCATCCGAAGTTCAGCGATCGTATCGGTATTGGCGATGATCCTGCCCAAGTCCTCCGCCGTCGCATGGACGATTACCACATCGCGCTCGGCGAATTCGAGACACGTCTCGCGCACCGCGACGTTCAATATCCCGGCGGCAGTCTCGAAGCGCTCGCGCGTGCCCTTGCGCAGCCAAGCCTCCCACCAGGCCGCGGCGCCGGCAACGGGGAAAAGCTCCGCCGAATCGGTGTAGAAGGATCGTGCGACCGCCAGCCGGGCGGTTTCGATCGACGCGACGAGGCGCTCGTTCTTGGGCTTGCTGGTCTGCACCACCGAGCCGTCCGGCTGCACCTTTTCGCGGACATTATCCTCGGCCTGATAAGCTTGGACCTTGCCGAGATAATAGTTCCGCTGCGATTCCGGAACGAAGACGGTGGCGGCGACGAAATCATTGTCCATGGGCTGAACGGTGACGAGTTCGATCGGAAAATTCTTTGTCTTACGCTCAAGTTTGTCGACCATGTCCGCCTGATCGGCGGGCAGCTGGAATTCGATGTAGAAACCCGGCGTCCCAGCGGCAACCAGCGGGTCGCGTGCCGCAATCAGCGTCTCGCCGGCGACGACAACGTCGGTAAGTGCTTTGGTCAGCTGTGCCGCGTGCGCAGCTCGGTCACGCGGCGGCACCGCCGATCCGCCCCCGCCCGCAGAGTAAGCGGTGTAGCCGAGCGACTTGCCCGAGCCGGGAAGATAGAAATGCGAGTGGGGCCGCGCGGGCTCGTCAGCCATCGTTATCGACGCGCCGCAGCCTTGCGCTCACCGACTGCCTGCAGAAGATCGGCCGCCTCGATCCGCTCGCGATCGGCGAGCAGCGCATATTTCGCGGCTTCATCGGCGATACGCGCAAGGTCGGCTTGGCTGAGTCCCGCAGCGTCCGTCACGATCGGCTTCCAATCGACCCCCTTAGTGTCGAAGGTCGATAAGCGGCTTTTCAGAATAGCCCGGGCCACGTCCTCGCTCGGTAGAGCATATTCGATCACATCGTCGAAGCGCCGAAACAGTGCTGGATCGAGGAGTTCGGGGTGGTTCGTCGCGGCGATGATCAGCCCTTCGCTCTCGTCTTCCTCTAGAAATTGCAGGAACGAGTTGAGGACCCGACGGATTTCGCCGACGTCGTTGCGTTCGCTGCGCCGCGCGCCGATCGCGTCAAATTCGTCGAAGAAATAGACGCCACGCGTCTCGGTCATCGCCGAGAAGACGGTCCGCAGCTTAGACGCGGTCTCACCGAGAAACTTAGTGAGCAGTCCGTCAAGCAACACGGTGAAGAGCGGCATCTTGAGTTCGCCGGCCATCGCCGCGGCGGTCATCGTCTTGCCGGCACCCGGCGGACCGATAAGGAGAAGCTTGCGGCGCGGCCTGAGCCCATGCTGGCGCAGCCGGTGCTGCTGGCGCTGCTCGACAAGGACTCGTTGCAGCCGATCGCGCAGATCCTCGGGCAGCACCATGCTCGACATGCGCGTGTCGACATATTTGACCGCGACGAGGTTCGCGAGTTCGCCCTTAGGCTGCACGAGCGGGACGGCCTTGCCACGGGCTGGCACCTTTGCGCGCGCACGCGCGTCATCGACGAGATCGCGAAGCTGTTGGGCGAGCTTGCCATGCCCGCGCCGCGCCTCGTTGGCTGCTGCCTGCATCGCGATCGTGTAGAACTGCTCGTCGTCGCCTTCGAAATGGCTTTGGAGCAGGGCAATGAGATGGGTGGCCGTCGTCACGGATAAATCGCACTTCCGGCTGTGCCGACTGACTTCATGACCAACTTCCGTGCTGTTTTGCTACGGCAAAGCCCTGAAATTACAGGAAAACCGATCGCCCCCAAATCGCCATGCCGTTCTATAGCCGTTTTCCTAAAAAGACAATTGCCGGTTTCAGTCTTCTACTCGCGATGGGCGCGCGACGAACCTTGTTCCGTTCCGCCGAGAAGAAAAAAGGTGGTGAGGCGACCGCACTTCACGGGCGATCGACCGTCCGCTTTGGATATCCTCTAATCCCTGAGCTTACGGCGTATATCAGGCGCATTGCCGTCGAAATGCGAGGTTACCTATTAGGTCCACGCCGCCACGCCGATGAGCGTCCAGAACGCCCCCAACAGCAATCCGCCGGCGCCCGCCCAAGTCACCCACCAATCCTGCTCCGCGTTCGACCGCTTCCGCTTGATCATGCCCTCGACGCGGCCGAGCGACCGCGCCAGCTCCGCGCGGGCATCGGCGACGGATTTGCGATCCTCGGCGCCATAGGATCGCGATGCTTCATGGCTTTCCGCCGCAAGGGTCAGCGGCGTCAAGCGCATCGCCGGCTTGTCGCGGATGCTTTCGATGTGCTGATCGATGTTGTCGAGGCGCGCTTCGATTTTACGAAGTGTGGGCGAGTAGTCGGGCAGCTTGTCCTTCGCGGCCGTCAGCCCTTCAATCGCCGCGTGCAGGAGGGATACTTCCTTGCGCAGCTCGTCGAAGGCTTCGGCGGCATTGTTCGAGGGCGCGGGCGAGCTGGTCCGTTTTACTGTCATGGCTCTCGGCTACATCGATATTCCTATTCCGCGCGAGCGGCCGAGCCATTGCTGGAGGTCGTGAGACAAACTTTCGGTCGCACGAGATTTCAGGCCCAGTTCGGCGCGGCGGTCTCGGAGCAGCGACTCGAGCTGCGGATCGCGATGGAGGCTCTTCGCCATGTCGGTCAGGTTGGCGCGGGCCGCATCCCGTGCCGCATAGGTCGGCGCGTCTTTCGCCCGCGCGCTTTCTTTCTTCCATGAGGCGACGAACAGTTCGGCACGCTTCTCGGTCTCGGCGGCGAGCTGCTTCGCCTGGACCGCCAGCCGCGCACGATCGCGCACCGCGCGTTCGGCCGCCACGCGCTCGGCCGCGCGCGCTGCCTCCTGCCGGTCCATCGCCGCGATCGCGCCCGCGGCCCGACCCTCCGCCGTGTCCTTCGTCAGTTGATAGCTCTTCCCGAACGCCTCGCGCAGATCGCTCGCGCCGCCGGGACGCAACGCATCCAGCTCGGTTCGCGCCTTGCGATAGGCGTCGATCTCGTGCGGCAGCTCCTTGCCGCCGGCGCGCCGGACGTCGACGATCTCCTTTGTCACGCGCGCAAAACGCTCGACCGCCTTATGAAGCGGCGACTGCTCCGCTGCGGGACCCAGCGACCGCGCATTCACGCGAACATCCGCAAGCCCGACTGCCCGCTTGACCTCGGGCACCATCTTCCCAGGATCTTTGCGCGACACGGAGAGGTCCAGCCCGTCGAACATGCCAGGCTTTAGCTCCGCCGCCGCCTTCGCAGGTACGGGCGCACGATAATCGCTCGCCATATCCTTGCCGCGCTCGCGCGATGCGGCGCGAACAAGCTTGGACTGGCTCGCAAAATCGTCGCGTCCGTAGTACACATAGACCTGCTCGCGATGCCTGGACAGCGCGACATAGGTCGAGTGGCTGTCTACCCCCGGCGTCGCGAGCACCTGCACCCGGTCGACCGTCATGCCCTGCGCCTTGTGGATCGTGGCGGCATAGCCATGATCGACATGGGCATAGTCCTTCAGATCGAACGCGACGCTGCGCCCGTCGTCGAGCATCACGGCCATTCGCATCCGGTCGACATTCTGCACGGTGCCGAGCGAGCCGTTCTTCACGCCGATGCTCCGCTCGTTCCGCAGGAACATCACACGGTCATTCTCGGCGAACATTCGCTCGCCGCGTTCGACGGTGATCGCCACCTCTCTGCCAAGTGCCCCGTCGGTTTTCAGACGCTCCCGCACCTCCTCATTAAGCGCCCGCACCTCGTCGTTGGTGTGGGTCAGAATGATTCGGCTCGCATCAGGATGCTGCTGCCGGTCGCGCTCCCAGGCATCGACCAATTCGGTCCGCGCCGCCTCGCGCCTCTCTGTCGCGTGCACAAAGCCCGCCTCAGCATAGCGACCGATCGCTTCGCCCGTCCGGCCGGTCGCGAGCTCGCGCGTCGCCTGACGCTGCCAGTCCTCCTGCTGGCGGCGGATGTCCATGATCTCGACGGCGCCGTGGCGTTCGGCGACAGACCGAAATGCCGCGCCCGCCTCAATCGCTTGCAACTGTTGCGGATCGCCGACCAGCACCACCTTCGCACCCTGGCGCTCGGCTTCCGACACGACGCGTTCAAGCTGGCGGGTCCCGACCATCCCGGCTTCGTCGATGACGAGGATATGCTTGTTGGTCAGGCGCTCGCGATCGTTGGCCCATTGATGTTCGAGGCTGGCGAGCGTGCGCGAGCCGATGCCCGAGCCCTGTTCGAGACCCTCGGCCGCGATCCCCGAGAGCGCCGCGCCTTGCACCTGATAGCCCGCCGCTTCCCACGCCTCGCGCGCGACGCCGAGCATCGCGCTCTTACCCGTCCCGGCATAGCCGATGACATTGCTGATCCCGCGCGAATTGGTCACATGTTCGAGCGCGCCGCGCTGTTCGACCGACAGGTCGAGACCCCGTTCGGCGGCCAGCGCAAGCGCCCGGTTGCGCTGGCGGTCGGGCACTGCATGATTGCGCCGCACGTCGAGCGTCGCGGTCGCGCGTTCGAGGCGCTGTTCGGTGTCGATCATGCTGCGCGATGTGAAGCGGTGTTCGCCGCGGCCGTCCTTGCCGAGCGCGACCAGCTCGGGCGATGCTTTCACCGCGCCCATCACCGCATCGAACTGCTCCCTGCCATCGCTGTGCCGGTGCACGAACATCGCAAGATCGCGGTTCGTGAACGTGGCCTGCCGGTGCGTGATCGCGTCGAGCGCGATCGATGGATTGGCGATGATCTTGTCGCCGTTCGTCCGGGCGATCTCGAGATGCTCGCCGTGCCGCTCGGCTTCCAGCCCTTCCGCCACCATGCGCGACGCCGCCGGGCCGATCTTGTGCTGCGGCTCGAGGTCGATGCCCTGCGCTTCCAGAGTCCTATGATCGACACGCGCATCGATATCGAGCGCGGCCAGTCGCTCGTTGACATGCTCGGCCCAGGCTTCGCGCCAATGGGTCAAAAGCTCGGTCCGGTTCCAGTCGCGCACTTTGGCCCCGAACTCGGCGCTGCCATCCTCGCCAATGCGGATATCGCGCATCGTCAGCATGACATGCGCGTGCGGCTTTGCGAGTCCGTCGGCGCCGATATCCCAATGGACATTGAGGTCGGCGACCATGCCGCGATCGACGAATTGGCGTTCGACAAATTCCCGCGCAAGCTCGATCCCCTGCGCCTCGGTCATCTCGCGGGGGATCGCGAACTCAATCTCACGGGCCAGCTGCGCGTCCTTGCGAAGCTCGGCGGCTTCGACATCATTCCAGAGCTGCTCGCGGTCGCGCCATTCCTCGGGGGCGCCCTCGGGCAGCATTACCTCACTGTGCACAACCCCCGCCTTGTTCGAGAAGTCGTGGCTGCGACCGAGCCGCTCGTCGTGAAGGCGATCGGCCGACCGATAGGCCGCGCCCTCACACGATTTCATCGCGCTCGGGATCACAGCATCTCGTTAGATTTCAGCGTATTGCCGGGTTTTGAGATTCGGCATAGCTGGTTCGTCCGACCCTCGGACATGGAAGGACAGACGATGCGTAAACCGCGTGATTTCGACGCCGAACTCCACGCGCTCACCGACAAGGCGAAGGCGCTGAAGTTGAAGAAACAGAGCCAGCTAGGCGAGCTGGTGTTAGCAACCGGCGCTGGCGCGCTGTCGATCGAGCAGCTAGCAGGCGCGCTGCTCGACGCAGCCGGTGCCGAAACCTCGCGAAAGGAGGCGTGGCGCAAAAGCGGCGCGGCCTTCTTTCGCGGCGGTCGCGCCCGCGCTCGCAAAGGCGCTGTCGGCAACGCGGGCGGCGGCACGGCGAACAGTGCAGGCGAGCAATCGCCTTCAGGCGAAGCGGGCGCGGCATGACACGCGGGAATGGCAGGTGAAACGCCGCGAACGCACGCGCCAGCTGATCGAGCTCGGCGGTCTCGTCGCCAAGGCCGACCTGATCGAACTCACGGGCGACGATCGCGCGGTCATTCTCGGGCTTCTCGTCGAGGCGGGCGCAAAGCTGCGCGGCGAAGGACGCGAGCAGCAATTGCTGCTCTGGCGTCGTCGCGGCAAACGAACATTCGAAGTCACCCCGGCATGACAGTCGCGATACCGAACATTTACCACGCACAGCTATGTCTGTCCTATGGCCCGGCACTGGAAACCTCGACAGCGCAGTCGGCGCAAGGCTTCGGCGTCCAGCATACTCTTGGGCGCCGGACTGCTCGGCGCGATCGTCGGTGTCGGCTCGGTCGGCACGACATCGGATGGCCGCGCGCAGCTTTATGCCGCCGCTGAAGAGTTCAGCGGCGCCAATGGTCTTGCCCGCGAGCGCGCGCCGCAGGCGGGCGATCATTGGCGGCGGTGCGACGATGCGCGCGCGGCAGGATCAGCGCCAATCTATCGCGGCGAGCCGGGCTATCGGGAAGGTCTTGATGCCGACAACGACGGGATCGCGTGCGAACCCTATCGCGGTCAATAAGAAGCCTACTTCAACTTCGCGCGGCCGCGCGCTGCAGGCTTGCGCCCGCCGCCGCGCCCCTTGGTACCTAGACCGATCTGCTTCGCAAGCGCACGGCGCTTTTCGGCATAGTTGGGCGCGACCATCGGATAGTCCTTGGGCAGGTTCCATTTGGCGCGATAGTCTTCGGGCGTCATGCCAAAATGCGTCATCAAATGGCGGCGGAGCATCTTGAGCTTTTTGCCGTCTTCGAGGCAGACGATATAGTCGGGCTTCACCGATGCGCGCACCGACACCGCAGGCTGCTGCGGCTCGGGTTCGGGTTCAGCGCCGGACGCGAGACCGGTAAGCGCTTCGTGCACCGAACGGATGACGAGCGGGATGTCGGATATGGCGACGCTGTTGTTGCTGACATGGGCGGCGACAATGTCGGCGGTCAGCGTGACCAGCGTTTCGGTATCTTCCATATTTTCTCTCTTCATCCTGCTTCTCGCGCCGTGTTTTCGAGTTCTGCGATGCGCTCATGGCATATCGTTTCAACAATTGAGGCAAGCTTTTCGACGCGCTCGCCGAGCCACGCCAACTCCTCCTCGTTGATCTTGTAGCTCTTCGAATATCGCGCCTTCACATAGGCCTGTTTGAGCTTCTCGAACCGCTTGCGGTCCGTTTTCGCTTCGCGCGGCCAAGCGTCCACGAGGCGCAGATCAAATCCTTCGGCCTGGGTCCTTAGAAAAGCCAGATTGTGGATATGGGGCGTGTAAAAGGTTCGCACTAACAGAGCGCAATGATAATATCTTTCAGTGGCTTGATGGAGCTGGAACGCCGCGTTGTTAAGCCAGCCTGCTTTGAGGGCGCTGCGGTAGTGATGCATGAACTCCGCGCCGCTGGGGAACCAATCATCAAAATACTCTCGCGCCATGTCGAGCGCCTCATGTGGCGTCATGGGCTTTGGGTCGGGCAACAACTCCTCGTCGTGCGCCTGATAAAGCGCGATTCCATCACGCGCGATGTCCATGAAGAAATACCGACCTCGCGCGAGCCCTTCGTTCACTTCACCATTACTGTGGACGATGAAGTTTACCGGCGTGTGCAGCGTCTTCATCACCCCGAACTCTCGGTTCAAATGGTCCTCGAGTTTCGACCAATATTCGACGCGGTCGGTAAGGCGCTGATCATTGACGATGATGAGAAGATCAAAGTCGGACTGATAGCCCTTTGCCGTGTGCGGTTCGTCGACCCAGCCGCCGCGAGCGTAGCTGCCGTACAGGATAATCTTGGCGATGCGCCCCTTCTTCTTCCAATCCATCGTTGCGCGCGCGGTCGAATCCTCGAACTCCTCGAAGATGATCTGCACGACACGCTCCAGTTCGCGCTGTTTGTGCGGGGGAAGATGATCGATGTCGCTGCGCATATCAGGCCCGATCTTAGAAAGCCGTTGGACCGGATGGCAAGCGGCATCCGGTGCAACACAAATTATAGCCATGGCCAGACCAAGCGCGGGAAGCGCGCGTGCAGGCAACGCGACCACATGCCAAGCGCGCGGGCGAAGTCGCGTGTGACTTCGTCAACAATGATACCGTGGCGCAACGCCAGTTCATCATAGGGCGTATTGTCGAAGCGGATCGACAGGAAGATATCGCTCTGCCGCGCGGTCATCTTGCCGAGCGCAATCACCATCCGGCGCTCGGCGTCCTCGATGGTCACCGTGGACAGATCGCGGCGCCTCATTGCCGGTCGCCCGCAATGGTGAGAAGATAATCGCTCGCCTTGCTCGCCTGACTGGCGGCGCGGAAAATCGCCTTCTCGTCGCCCCGAAGCACGGAAAGCCATGATGCAATATAGTCAGCGTGTCGAACCGTGGGCGCGATGCCGAGCGAAGCGCAAGTGAACGCCGCCGCCATTTCGGCGACAAGTTCCTCCTTGGCATAGGCCTCCGACCCGAACCCGCCTTTCTGGTCGCGATCCAAGCGGCTGGCATGGCCGGTCCAGTGGCCAAGCTCGTGCAGCGCGGTGCGATACCAGTTGATGGGTTCGCGGAAAGCGGCCTGCGGCGGCACCTGCACAAAGTCATGGGAAGGGCTGTAGAAGGCTTCACCGCCGCCGAAGTTGAACGCGGCGCCGCTCGCAGCAATCAGCGCGTCGGCCTCGGCGATGGCAAGCACCGGATCGGGGCCGACCATCGGAGCGGTAAAATCTTCCGGCAGTCCCTCGCACTGATTGACGTTGAACACGACAAAGCGTTTGAGGAACGCCACTTGCCGCGCCCCGCGATCCTCGCCGCGCGCCGCCTCGGCTTCGGCCTTGGGCGTGAATCGGTCAGCGTAGCAGACGACGGTGCCCTTCTCGCCGCGCGGCACATTGCCGCCTGCTGTCTCTGCCTGCCTATATGTAAGCCAGCGCTGCGACGCATAGCCATTGGCAATACCCTCGGCCCACAGGATCATCACATTGATGCCGCTATATATGCGCGCCGTTCCAGCATTTTGCGGCATCGAGCATCCGCATGCCGCGCTATCCCAAGGCTGCACCCATGGCAGCCGCCCTTCTTCGAGCTCCGCGATGATCCGGTTGGTGACCTCGGTGTAGAGGCTCGCCCGCTCAATCCTTTCTTTGCGCATGACCCTTCTCCTTTCAGCCACCGCACCCCGGCCCGGAAGGGGGCGGAGGTGGGCGGCAGGAAGGAGCCGGCAGACCCGCGAGATCGGCCGGGCTGCATCCGAAGGACCGGAACGAAGTGGCGGACCCGCAGGGTTGCGGCCCGGCCGGGCGGGGCTAAGGCGAGTGACGCCCACCTCCGCTCCCGCCGTGCCGGTCGGACAACGCCGCCGCGAAGCGGCGACCGCTGGAAATCGCCACCTCAAGGTACCGAGTGCGCGCGCACCGAATCGGCGCGCTCGATTCGGACGCGACCGTCCCAGACGGTCTCATTTCTCCAAATCGGCGGCGAAAGAACCAAATCGAGGTCAATTTTCCGCCTCGATCAATTCGTGCCCCAGGGTGCTATGTGGTGCGGCAGGGTACATCTCTGGGGCGCCACGGGGTGTCCCGGGACCAATGGCCGTCTCATGCAATTGACCACAGCGGGGAGCGCATCAATCTTCGGGAAGTGAGAGGACAACCCACGCCAAGATATGGAGAAAAATCCCATGGCAACTCTTCAACCCGACCGCTTCCTCCGCCTTGGTACGGTCCTCGACCGAACGGGCCTCAGCCGCGCGACGCTCTACCGCAAGATCGATGCCGGCACCTTCCCGCGCCAGCACAAGCTCGCGGCGCGCTGCTGCGGGTGGCGCGAGTCCCACGTCAATATCTGGCTCCGCAATCCGATGACCTTCACGATCAAGGATCTGCCGCCGGACGAAGACTAAACTGCCAAACATGGCAAAGCCCCGCGCCGCCAAGGCGGCGCGGGGTCGAAGCCCGCCTCAGTCGACCGGGTTCCAGATGAGCGCGTAGCCGTCCTCGCCGTCCTGCCCGGCGGCGCGGCCGAGGTTCGCGTAGAGGCGGCGCGGACCGAACTCGGGAGCCGCGAGGCTGAGCGACACATAGGGCTCGCGCGATACCTGGCCGATGCGGATCCAGCCGGCACCGATCTCGACGCCCTCGGAATAGACCCGGTAGTCGGGCTGGACGTCGCCCGCCTTCGAGCGGTTGGTGCGGATTTCGATCGCTGCGCGGATCGAGAGGGTCTTCAGCTGGCCCACGAAACCCTGTTCGATGGTGCCGTTCACAAAGCCGATTGCTGCCATTGGTCGTCTCCTCAAATGCACCGCGGGACCATTCCTGCGGCATGGGTGGACCAGGGGCCGGCGCATGAGGTGACCCGCGAACCCGCAAGGGCCGCAGCAAAGCGGAGGAGTGCGGCGGCGCTATTATTTGAAAGCGAAGCGGCCGCGAGGAGCCGGCACAGCCGGCGGGGAAATAGTCGCGCCGCCGCACTTTTTCGGGCCGCCGCGCCGGTTCAGGTCAACTCGCCCGTCGCCGGGAATGGTCCTGTGTTGATGACGAGACGAGGAAGCTTGGCGTCGCCGAACGGAGCGCGAGGATTTCGTAGCACCTACGGGACCCGCGATCCGCGCCCGTCGATCCACGACCGAGCTCGGTGCATGTACGCCGCACTGACTGACTTGGGCCAGTTCAGGGCGGAATAGAGTGCCGATCACGGGTTAAGAAATGGGCGCGCCGCTGTCGCAGGCTGGCGCATTCCGAAGGCCCGAAAAAATTCCGGCTATGCAATCCGGCACGACCAGATAGGACGGGCATACCTGCTGCCGGAGTCGGGCCGTTTGCGACCCGCGACCCATTCTCCGGTGGCCAGGGGCGAGGCATCTTCGATGCTTTTTCGTCGGGGCGGTGGGAGGGGGGAAAGTTCGCACCGCCCCATATTTTCCAAATAATTCGGCAGACCTGCGCGCCGATGCCGCTTGCGGCAGCGGCGCGCGCCGGACGAACAACGCCGCGCCGGTCGAGACCGGCGCGTCAATTGCCCCGCGCGAAAAATGAGCGGGCGACCAAAGCCGCCCGCCCTATCCATCAAGCTGCGAGGGGCGGATTTTCCTCGCTATCGCCCTCTTGGGTTTCCGCAACCTCCCCCTCGGCGCTGGCCGCCAATTCATGCCGGACGCTTGCAGCCGACTTCACGCTGCCGACCCTACCGCGCGAGGTATAGGCCGAAGGCGGAAAGGCCATCCACTTCGGAATCCACGGTTCGGCCTTCGCCCGACCGTTCGTGCCTTCAAGGCAGTCCGAGACGATAGCCTTCAAGGCCTTGCCCTTCTCACCGGCGTTCGCTGCCGCGACCTCCGATCCAGCGACCTCGCCGACGATTGCGAGCAGGACTTCGCGGTCGCGAAGCTGGTCGAAGAAGGCCGCGTCCGCCGACCAATGCTGGCGCATGTCGGTGCCGAGATGGAGGCCGATCATCTCCACGGCCTCGCTTCCCGCCTGCAGCGTCTCGCCCATGACGATCGCCACGATCTCCAGCACCACCGGATCGGGAAGATCGAGAAGCCGCGCGAACAGCGGGGCAAAAGGGGGACGGTTCATCGGCCTTCCGGTGACGGTCGGCGCTTCCTCGTCGAATCCGAGAACGCCAAGCACCGCGCGGCGCTTGCGGTCAAAGGCCGCCTCTGCGGAACAGGTTTCGACGCTCTCCGCAATATCTTCCTTCGGCGCCCGCTGGCCCTCGACATCGACGCGCCAGAGGTCGGCCCCCGCGATGACATGCGCGAGCATCGCCCGCAAGGCCACCCCGCCATGCCCCGCCAGATCGGCCCGCACCGCCGCATGGCGATGAAGGTCGATATAGGCATTGAGCGGACCCGACACTTCCGGACGAACGGGCTTGGTGATCACGGTATCATCCTCCCCGCTCCCGCTGCCGCCGGAAAGCCGCTTCGCTTCCTTGGTGGTGGCAAAGCCTTCGTGGAAGCTCACCTCGCCGCTCTCGCGGACCTCGACATAGATGCGGCCGCCCTTGCGCTTGCCCGCATGGGCATAATCCCACGACCGGAACCAGTCGCCGCGCGCCATGATGACGACATCGGACCAACCTGCTTCGAGATAAGCCGCCTTACGCGCCTCGATGGCTGCCATCTGCGCCGACCAGAAGGCATCGGCATCGGCAAAGAAGCTGTCATCGCCGAACAGGTCCGACACGACAGCGAGCTTCGCTTCCTCGGCATCGAACAACGCGTGCTTCACCGCGATAGCCGTGCCTCCGAACAACCATGATTTCAGCTGATGGCCGGTCGGGCAATAGGCGCCCTCGTCGTCGAACAACGCCAGCCACGCTTTCTGCTGGCTCTTGGAAGCGAGGGTCAGATGGCGAACCGTTCCCGCGTCGATCTGGCCGCTGCGATAGAGGGTGCGGATGCGCGGCAGAAGATTGCCGAGCGCGAGAATGCGCTTCACCGTACGCGGCTCGAACCCGAAGCTGTCGGCGACCTCCTCGACACTGCGCCCCGCCTTGACGAGCGCGACGAACGCTTCCCACTGGCTGACCTCGTCGGGCTGCACCCGCGCGAGATTTTCGAGCATCGACGCTTCGAGCGCGTCGGCATCGTCACCTTCGTCGAGAATGGCGCAAGGGATAGGCTTCACCGCCCCGCCCTCACGCGCGACGGCGCCCACGGCGGTAAAACGCCGACGCCCCGCGACGATCTCGTAATGGCCTTCCGAACAATTGGGCCTCACGAGCAGCGGAACCAGCACCCCGCGCGCGCGGATGCTCGGCATAAGGTCTGCGACGTCGGGATCTTTCCCCTTCCCGCGCATGTTGGCGGCGGCGATGGACAGATTGCCCAGATCGATGAAATCCAGCTTCATGACGTTCTTCCTTCTCTTCAACCACACCCGGCCCCGGACGGCGGGGCGGGCGGCGAGAAAAGGCGACGGGACCGCGCCAAAGGACGACGCGCACCCGAAGGGCTGCAACGAAGTGAAGGAGCCGGGCATCGCCCGGCTTGCGCGACGGCCGAGCGGTCCCATAGCCGTGCGCCGAACGACACGCTGTCCGTGGCCGGCCAACCCGGCAGCGCCGCCGTGCGGTCAGCGCGGCGTCAACATCGGACAACAGACGCGCCCTTGGCGAAGCCGCAGGCGGGACGGCGTGCGCGCGCAGCTGTGCTTAGCCGCCGCCCCGCCAAGAGCAGCGAGCCAATAGCGCTGCGCGGCCCACCCAAGCAAACGCGCGACCTCTAGCGGCAGCCTGCCGCCGCCAGTGCGCGCTCAATTGAAGCCGCGCTCAGTTTAGACCAGCGCAGCCGAATTTTCTGATGCGGCAGCGCCGCCGGCGCAGTAATCGCCCCAAGCCTCCATCAGCCTGACACGCGCACCCGGCTGCGCCGGCGTGCCAAGATAGGTTGTGCGGCGATAGGCCGCCTGCACAGCATCGGGTGTCTTGTGAGCCAGCGCCGCTTCCACCACGGCATCGGGAAAATCATCATTGGCCGCCCAGTCAGTGAATGTGGAACGGAAGCCATGCACATGGAACGGCTCCTTCATGTCGCGCAGCACTTTGAGCAGCGTCATGTCCGACATCGGCTTTCCAGCCACGCCCGGAAAAACGACATTGGTATCCGGAAGCCGGAAGGCATTGGCCTTGGCGAGCACCGCCATAGCTGCGTCGGACAGCGGGACCATGTGGGCCTTGCCCCGCTTCATATGGTCCGCCGGAATAGCCCAGATGCGCGCTTCGAAATCAAACTCATCCCAAGTCGCAAGCCGAACCTCCTGACTGCGCACGCCTGTCAGGATGAGCAGTTCGAGCGCCAGTCGCCCGAATGCTGGCTTTCGACGCAAAGCGACCATGAACTCGGGCAACGCGCTATAAGGCATCGCCTTGCGATTCTCGCGAGATTTGACCTGTCGCGGCAATCCGCGCCCGGCTTTTAGGCTGCCATTGCCCGACGGAGCTTCGGTGGAGCGCCAGCCTTTCGCGTGCGCATAATCGAGGACGACGCAGATCCGGTTGCGCACCTGACGCGCCGTTTCGGGAATCTCCTGCCATATCGGCAACAGCACGTCGATGATGTCCGATGCGGCGATTCTCCCGGTCGGAAGGTCGCCCAATTTCGGGAACGCATAGCTCTCGAGGGCCGCAAGCCATTGGCGGGCATAGATGGCACTTTTCCAGCCCGCCGCATTCTCGCTATGATATTGACGCGCCGCTTCCCGGAATGTCACCTTGGCGGCGGCTTCGTCCTTCCTTTCCGCCAGCACATCGCGACCTTCAATCTTGACCGCCTTGCGAAGTTCGTTGGCTTTCTCACGCGCCTCCGCAAGCGGAAGCAGCTTGGCGCTGCCCAAGCCGATATCCTGGCGTTTGCCGTCACGTTGCAGCCTAAGAAGCCAAGAGGCCCCTCCCCGCTTATCGACCTTCAGAAATAGCCCATCGCCGTCCTGATATGTGCCGGGATTCGCCAACGCTGCCTTAACCGCCAAAGCCGTAAGCTTTTTCATAGGGTTAATCCAATTTTTTACCCCCACACTCGGAAGCCCGATTCTTAGGGGTCGAAAAACTTACCCCCACGTTCTCCCCACACTTTTCACTGCGCTGCAGTGACACGGCATGGGATGCAGAGGAACGACCGAGGGATAATACCCTAGGTTTTCTGCGGCTTCCAGCGATTTTAGGAGATGCCCTCGGACCAGAGGGTGGTGGACAGGGCTGGATTCGAACCAGCGTACGGAAACCCGGGCAGATTTACAGTCTGCTGCCTTTAACCACTCGGCCACCTGTCCTTGGGGCCCGCTTTGGGAAGCGGTCCAATGGCGAAACGAGGCTTGCCTGTCAATGCCAGTCATGGGAAAGGCGCGCGCATGAAGCAATTTTCCCGTCATCGCCGCCCGCAGGGCCAGAGTTCGCGCGGTCAGGCCGTCCGTTTCTGGGGCCGCCACGCCGTATTGGCGGCGCTCGCCAACCCCGAACGCACGGTCAAGCGCATCTGGGGCACGCGCGAGGCGCTCGGCCAGCTCGACCTGCCGCCGGTGATTCCCGTTTCCTACGCCGATGTCGCCGACCTCGCGCGCCTCGTCGCACGCGACGCGCCGCATCAGGGGCTGGTGATCGAGGTTGACCCGCTCGAGGGCGTCTATCTCGGGGACCTGCTGCAGGAAGAGGTCGACGCGGGCAGCAAGCGCCCGCTCGTCATCCTCGACCAGGTCACCGACCCGCACAATATCGGCGCCGTTCTGCGCTCGGCCGCCGCGTTCGATGCGGCGGCGATCATCACCCAGGATCGCCACAGCCCGCCCGAAAGCGGCGTGATCGCGCGCTCGGCGTCGGGCGCGCTCGAAACCGTGCCGTGGGTGCGCGTCGTCAACCTGTCGCGCGCGCTCGAGGAAATCGCCGAGGCGCAATATTGGCGCATCGGGCTGATGGGCGACACCGAAACGACGCTCGGTTCGACACTGGACGGCAGCAAGGTCGCGCTGGTGCTCGGCTCCGAAGGCGACGGCATGCGCCACAATGTCATGGAGCATTGCGACGTGCTGGCGAAACTCCCCATCTCGCCGCGGATGGAGAGCCTCAACATTTCCAACGCCGCGGCGATCGCGCTCTACGCGGTCGCGACGGCGGGCCGGTAAGTCTCAATCCTCGGCGGCGATCCGCACGCGGAGGCCATCGAGCGCATCGCTGAACGGGATCTGGCACGACAGACGCGACGCGTCGTCGCGGTCGGTGGTCGAATCGAGCAGGTCGTTCTCGTCCTCGCTCATCGCGGGCATCGCCGCGACATCGCCCGCCTCGACATGGACATGGCAGGTCGCACACGAACAACAGCCGCCGCACAGCGCGAGCAACTCATCGAAGCCCGCGTCGCGGATATTTTCCATCACGGTCAGGCTGGTGTCGCCCTCGATCTCATGCTCGGTTCCGTCGCGCGTCACGACAATCAGCTTCGCCATGCCAGTCCTCACAGGTTTCTTGTTGCAGGCGCTATGTCGCGCGTTGCGCGCCAAATCAAGCGTTGCTATCAGCCATCAAAAGAACAAACGGAGAATATGCAATGGGTCTCAGCCAGCAGCAGCTGAACGCGGGAATCGATGCGCTCGCGGCGAGCGACGCCAATTTCGCGCGCGCGCTCGGCAACGCGGGCTATCCCGAACCGCGCATCCGTGCGCCCGGCTACACCACCCTCCTCCGCACCATCGTCGGCCAGCAGGTCAGCGTTGCCGCGGCGAACTCGATCTGGAACAAGCTGGAAGCGCAGTTCGGCGAGGGTTGCCCTGCCAAGGTGATGGCAGCCGCGGATTTCGACACGCTGCGCGCCTGCGGCCTGTCGGGACAGAAACAGGGCTATGCCAAGAGCCTCGCGCAGTTGATCCTCGACGGCGAACTCACCTTCGACGCCCTTCCCCCCGATGACGAGGAAGCGATCGCGCTGCTCACCAGGGTCAAGGGAATCGGCCGCTGGTCGGCCGAAATCTACCTGCTCTTTGCCGAAGGGCGTCCCGACATCTGGCCCGCCGGCGACCTCGCCGTGCAGGAAGCCGTCGGCCGCATCCTCCAGCTCGGCGCGCGCCCGAGCGAGAAGCGGGCGCGCGAACTCGCCGAACCCTGGCGCCCTCACCGCGGCGCCGCGGCGATCTTCAGCTGGCACTGCTACAATATGGACGTGATCTGATAAGGGGCGGCGAAACCCGAACGGAGATTCGCATGACCACCACCCGCGACATCGTCGCCGCCTATTACGCCGCCTTCAACGCCGGCGACACCGACGCGATGCTCGCGCTGGTCGCCGACGATATGCGGCACGACGTCAACCAGGGCGAACCGCGGCACGGCAGGGCGCTGTTCGCCGAATTCAACGCGCATATGACGCGCTGTTACCGCGAGCGGCTCACCGACATGGTGATCTTCGCCGAAGGCGAGCGCGCCGCCGCCGAATTCATCGTCAACGGTACCTACCTCGCGACCGACGACGGCCTCCCCGAAGCCGACGGCCAGAACTACCGCTTGCCCGGCGGCGCCTTCCTGTCGGTCAATGCCGACGGGCTGATCGACCGGGTCACGACTTACTACAACCTCAACGACTGGCTGAAGCAGGTCGGCGCATGACCGTCACCGTCGCGCCGGTGACGGGCGCGGGACTCGCGCTGGTCATCCCCGCACTGGCCCGCCTGCGCGTCGCGGTGTTCCGCGACTTCCCCTATCTCTACGACGGCGACGCCGGTTACGAGTCCGGCTATCTCGCAAACTTCGCCGCCGCGGAGGGTGCGGTGATCGTCGTCGCACGCGAGGGCGACGATATCGTCGGCGCCGCCACCGCCGCACCGCTCGCGACGCAGGATGCGGCATGGCAGGCGCCGCTCGCCGCCGCGGGTTTCGACATCGCGCATACCTTCTATTTCGGTGAATCGGTGCTGCTCGCCGGCCATCGCGGTCGTGGCATCGGCCACGCCTTCTTCGACCATCGCGAAGCACAGGCGCGCGCGCAGGGCGCTTCGCAAGCCGCCTTCTGCAGCGTGATCCGCGACGAGGACGATCCCGCGCGCCCTGCCGATTACCGCCCCCTCGACGCATTTTGGCGCGCGCGGGGCTATGCGCCGCTTGACGGCGTGACCGCCTCCTTCGACTGGAAATGCGTCGGCGAGGGCGCCGGACGGAGCCACTCCCTCCAATATTGGACCCGCGCTTTATGATCCGCGTCGCCAGCGCCGCCTGGCCGATCGATCGGCACCCCGATTGGGCGAGCTACGCCGCCAAGCTCGAAGCGTGGGTCGCCGAAGCGGCCGGAAACGGGGCGCGCCTGCTCGTCTTTCCCGAATATGGCAATATGGAGCTTGCCTCGCTTCTCGATCCCGCCGCTGCGCTCGATGCCGCCGCGCAGGTCGAACCGCTCGCGGCGATGGCGAATGACGTCGCAAGACTCCACGCGAACCTCGCACAACGCCATAAGGTCCACATCCTCGCCGGATCGATGGTCGAACGCGACGCGCGCAGCCGGATCGTCAATCGCGCCCGCCTGTTCGGCCCCGCAGGCGGAACGGGCTTTCAGGACAAGCTGATCCTGACGATGTGGGAGCGCACCCGCTGGACGATCGCCGCCGGCGCGCCGCAGATCACGCTCTTCGACCTCGGCTTTGCGAAGGCCGGCGTGATCATCTGCTACGACAGCGAGTTTCCGGCCGCCGCGCAGGCGCTCGCCGCCGCGGGTGCCGACATATTGCTCATCCCGGCGTGCACCGATAGCCTCGCCGGCTATTGGCGCGTCCGCATCGGCGCGATGGCGCGCGCGCTCGAAACCCAATGTTTCGCCGTCCAGTCGCCGACGGTCGGCGCCGCCCCCTGGTCGGCGGTGGTCGATATGAATGTCGGTGCGGCGGGGGTCTTCGCGCCGCCCGACCTCGGCATGCCCGCCGAAGGCGTCGTCGCGATCGGCGAGCTCGACACGCCCGGCTGGACCTACGCCGACCTCGACCTCGATGCGCTCGCCGAACTGCGCAAAAATGGCGCCGTGCGCGGGCCCCAACATTGGAGCGAACAGCCGGCGGCGCCGCCGCTCGGGCTCCTCGTTCGCTAGCAGCGCCAAACAAAAGGCCGGATGGATCGCTCCACCCGGCCTTTTTGTTCAGCCCTGAACCGGGCCTATTTCTTGGCGGCGGCCTTCTTGGCCGGGGCCTTCTTTTCGGCGGGCTTGTCTTCCGCGGCCTTCGCGGGAGCCTTCTTTGCAGCCGCCGGCTTTTCCTCGGCTTCGGCCTTCGGAGCCGCTGCCTTCTTCGCGGGAGCCTTCTTGGCGGGAGCCTCGGCCTTTTCTTCCTTGGCCTCTTCCTTCACCGCGTCCTTCTTGGCGGCCGGCTTCTTCGCGGCGGCCTTCTTGGCGGGCTTGTGGTCGTGGTCATGGTCGTGGCCGCAGCCCGGGCCATGGACGTGGCCGTCGTCGTCGGCTTCGATCGCGGCTTCGATCTCTTCGCGCGTCACTTCGCGGTCGCTGATCTCAGCCTTTTCGAACAGGAAGTCGACGACCTTGTCCTCATAGAGCGGGGCGCGGAGCTGTGCCGCGGCGAGCGCGTCCTGCTGGACATATTCGACGAAGCGCTGGCGGTCCTCGGGGCGATACTGCTGCGCCGCCTGCATGACGAGGCGCTGCATCTCCTGGCTGCTGACCTGCACGCCGTGCGCCTGACCGATTTCCGACAGGAGCAGACCGAGGCGGACGCGGCGTACCGCGATCGAGCGATAATCGTCGCGGTCGTTCTCGAGTTCGGCCTTCGCCGCTTCGGGATCTTCCTCGTGGCTCGCTTCATGCTCGAGCTGCTGCCAGATCTGGTTGAACTCGGCCTCGACCATCGTCGGCGGCACGTCGAAGTCGTGGCTCGCGGCGAGCTGGTCGAGCAGCTTGCGCTTCATATAGGTGCGCGTCAGGCCGTTCAGTTCCTGCTCGACCTGGTCCTTCATCAGCTCCTTGAGCTTGTCGAGGCTTTCGAGGCCGAGCGACTTCGCGAACTCGTCGTCGATCTTCGACGCGGCCGGAACCTTCACTTCCTTCACCGTCACGGCGAATTCGGCGGGCTGCCCCTTCAGATTCTCGACCGGATAGTCGTCCGGGAAGGTCACCTTCAGCACCTTCTCGTCGCCGGTCTTGACGCCGACGAGCTGGTCCTCGAAGCCCGGGATCAGCTGGCCCGAACCGATTTCGACCGCCATGTCCTCGCCCGTGCCGCCATCGAAGGCGACGCCGTCGACGCTGCCGGCGAAGTCGATGATGACCTGATCGCCCTCAGCGGCCTTCTTGGTCTTCGGCGCTTCCTCGAAGCGCTTCATCTGCGCCGCGAATTCCTCGATCTTGGCCATCACGGCCTTGTCATCGGCGGGAACGGTCAGGCGCTCGAGCTTCAGCCCGTCGATCGACGGGGTTGCGATGTCGGGCAGCACTTCGAGGCTGACGGTCAGCTCGGCGTCCTTGCCGGCTTCATAGCCGTCGTCGAGCGCCACGGCGGGCTGCAGCGCGGGGCGAAGCTTTTCCTTCGCCATCAGGTCGCGCACGCCCTGATCGATCGCCTTGTTCAGCGCGTCGGCCGACAGCGCCGGGCCGTGCATCTTGCGGATCAGGTTCGGCGGCACCTTGCCGGGGCGGAAACCGGGCATGCGGACGGTCGGGGCGATGCTCTTCACCTCGTCGTCGACGCGCGCGTCGATATCCTTGGCGGTGATGGTCACGCGATATTCGCGCTTCAGGCCTTCGTTCAGCGTTTCGACGGTCTTCATTGCCTTGGTCTTATCCTTGCTCAAAATCTCGTATCCGAACCCCGGCCGAATGGCGGAGTTCCCTGTAATCCCGGCCTGCATTGCGTATTGGTGCGGGCGAAGGGACTCGAACCCCCACATCTTGCGATACTGGTACCTAAAACCAGCGCGTCTACCAATTCCGCCACGCCCGCAGGTGCTTTCGGCCGGGTGCACGAAATCGCGCGCTGCCGCGCACGCCCGTGCGGGCCGCGCGGGGCTATAGCAGACGCGCCGCCAAGGGCAAGGGCACAAAGCCCGCCCGTTCCGCAGGCGGGACATGCCTGATGCGGGCGGAACATGCGTCGCGCCCGTTCGTTGGTTGATCCAAGGAGAATGACCATGGCCAGCAGCCCCGACCCGCTTCCCAAGCCGAAGCCCGACACGATCGAACCGCAAGCGCCGCCCGAACAGCCGGTGCAGCCCACCCCGGTCGAAGACCCCGCCGGGCAACCCGCCGAAGTCCCCGGACGCCCGGGCGGTGGCGACATCGACCAGCCCGGCCGCGGGCCCGATGAGATGCCTCCGCAGCAGGTTTGACGCCCGACTTCGTCATTCCCGCTTCGTGGGAGTGACGAAGATTAGCTTGCTCAGGAATGCTTGACCTCTCCCTTCACCCTCCGCACGATGCGTCGCAGGGGAGAGAGACATGAAATTCACCGCGGCCATCGCATTGTTCCTGACAACCACGGCGCCTGCCGTCGCACAGGAAACCATCCTTTATCGTGGCGGCCCGATCGTCACGATGGACGGCGACACCCCGCAAACCGTGGAAGCCGTCGTCACCAGGGACGGACGCATCGCCTTCGCCGGCTCCGAAAGGCAGGCGCGGTCCGCCGCGGGCAAGGATGCCGCCATCCATGATCTCGCGGGCGCGACGATGCTTCCCGGCTTCATCGACGCCCATTCGCATTTCACCGTCGCGACGATGAGCGCGGGCGGCCTCGACCTCCGCGGCAAGGCGCTCGGCCCGGTCACCGATATCGCCGGCGTTTCGACCGCGATCCGCGATCATCTCGCCCGCACCCCCGCCAGCCCCGGCCGCTGGACGACCGTCTGGCAGTTCGATCACGAAACGCTCGCCGAGAAACGCTATATCACCCGCGCCGAACTCGACGCGCTCGCCCCCGACCGCCCGCTCGTCGTGCTCCACGTCTCGCTCCACGGCGCGGTCGCGAACAGCGCCGCGCTGAAAGCCGCGGGGATCGACGAAAGCACCCCCGTCCCGCCCGGCGGCATGATCCTGCGCGACGATGCCGGCAGGCTCAACGGCGTGCTGCTCGAAAAGGCGATGTTCCTGATGCTCGCCAAAATGCCCCAGCCGACGGCGGAACAGAAACTCGCCGCGCTCGACGCCGCGCAGGACGCCTATTTCGCCGAGGGCTATACCCACGCGCAGGACGGCGCGACGCTGCCGCCCGATGTCACCTTCCTGACCTCGCCCGCCGCGCGCGAGCGACTGAAGATCGACCTCGCGCTCCTGCCCTTCTCGACCGGCCTCGATGCGCTGCTCGCGCAGCCCGACCTCGAATTCGGCAGCTATCGGGGTCATGTGAAGCTGCAGGGGATCAAGTTCGTCCTCGACGGATCCGTCCAGTCGCGCACGGGGTTCTTCACCCGCGACTACAAGCGCGGCAGCCCGGAGGGGCATCATCCCTGGCACGGCGAACCCGTCCTCTCCGAAGAAGAGTTCATCGCGCAGGCGAAAAAGGTCCACGACCGCGGCTGGCAGCTCTTCGTCCACGCCAATGGCGACGCGGCGATCGACATGGCGATCGAGGGTTTCGACGCGCTCGGCATCAAGGCCGCCGACGACCGGCGCCCGGTCGTCATCCACTCGCAGTTCCAGCGCCGCGACCAGCTTGCCGCTTACAGGCGCATCGGCGTCGGCCCGGCCTATTTCTCGAACCACACATGGTATTGGGCCGACGTCCACCGCACCAACTTCCCGGCCGAGGTCGTCGATTTCATCAGCCCCTTCCGCTCGGCGCGTGCCGCGGGGCTGATCCCGTCGAATCATAGCGACTACAGCGTCACCCCGCTCGATACGCGCTTCATGCTGTGGACCTCGATGGCGCGCGTGTCGCCGACGGGCGTCGTCAGCGGCGCGGACGAACGCCTCACCGCCTATGAAGCGCTGCAGGCGCTCACCACGGGCCCCGCATGGCAGGCGTTCGAGGAGGACCGCAAGGGCCGTATCAGGCCCGGCCTGCTCGCCGACTTCGTGATTCTCGACAAGAATCCGCTGACAACGCCGGTCGAAGACATCAGGAATATCCGCGTCCTCGAAACGGTGAAGGAAGGAAAGAGCGTCTGGAAAGCAATAACCGGCCCGTAACCGGCAGCAGCATGTCCCGATATTGTTCCGCATCGAAACAAAAAGCACTTGCAAAGATTTAGGCGCTGATTAGCAACTCGATCCATCCGGTCCATCGGGCCGGATATGGGGGTCGCAGAAATGCGTTTTGGGGGATGGGCCGCCGGTATCTCGGCGGTCGCTTGCTGGAGTCCTGCGCTCGGGGCGGGCGCAGTTGCCGAGCCGGTCGTCGTCGACGCCCCGGCCGCGCCGGTCGTGGAAGCCACCGCACCTCGCGCTGCCGCTATCGCCACAGCCGCGCCCGTCGTCGCGACGCTTGCCGCCGGCACGCCGGTCTTCGTGATGCTCGATGCCGATCTCTCGACGATGACCGCCAAACTCGGCGACCGCTTTCCCGTCGTCGTGCTCCACGACATCGTCGAAAGGGAGACGATCGTCGTCCCCAAGGGCGCGACCGGATATGGCGAAGTCACCTTCACCACCAACAAGGGGGCGTTCGGCAAACCCGGCATCATCGGCATCACGCTGCGCCAGTTGCAGATCGGGGACCGCCGGTTCGCGCTCAGCGGACGCTACCGCGAGGAAGGCGCAAACAACAATGGCGCGACCGCCGCGGCAATGCTCACCGTCGGCGTCTTCTCCGCCTTCATCAAGGGCAAGCCCGGCGTGATCCCGCGCGGCCGCGAGCTCAGGGCGCGCACCGGCGAGCCGATCGCCTTCACCGTCGGCGTCGCGGCCACCCCGCCACCGCCGATCGCCGGCACCGCAATCCTCGTCACGCCGCCGGACGCCGCAAACCCGGACGCCGCTGCCGAAGCGCCGGCTCCGGCACCCGCAACAACCGAAAACCCGATCGACAATCCCGAACAGGTCAAGACAGGAGGACAGGAATGAAGTTCACACCCGCAAGGACAGCGTTGGCGGCCCTCGCCGCATCGTGCATCGCCATCGCGCCCGCGATCGCGCAGGACAGCGCGGAACCCGCGACCGAAGCCGCGGCCGAAGCGGTGGCAACCGCCGAAACGACGGCCGCAGCGGCCGCCGACATCGCCGCGACATCGATTGCGCCCGCTGCGCCCGCGCCGACCTGCGAACTCCACATCTTCCCGACCCTCGAAGGGCAGGCGATGACCACCGGCTGGCTGTCGGGCTTCGGCATCGTCGGCGCGGTCGCCGACGCCGCGTCGAACAAGAACCGCAACATCAGCGACGCCGACTATCTGAAGGACGCGCTCGGCCCGCAGATGCAGATCGACGCGCTCAACTCGATCAACGTCGTCGAAGCGCTCAAGCTGCCGCCGTCGCAGATCGTCTTCGAAACGCCGATCGCCGATCGCAAGATCACGACCAAGGCCGCCACGCGGCTCAGCGCGTCGAAGGCGCCCTGCTATGTCGAGCTGGTGATCACCCAGAATTTCTACACGAAGAAGGCGATCTACGGCCGCTCGCTCAACAACCGCTTCATCGTCAAGGATTTCCGCACCGGCAAGGACAAGGCCGCGCTCGTCAAGGGACGCGGCGGCAACGGCCTCGAACATTTCCCGCCGAAGACGACCGACGAGACCGAGGCGGCCGAAACCGAACTCCGCGAAGTCTTCGTCAAGAACTTCCTCGAATTCGCCAAGGGCGTGAACTGAATCCCGGCGCGGCGGGGCGGTTTCCGCCGTCCCGCCGTCTCCTCTTCCTTTCAACGGAGCCTTTCGTGCGCGCCCTGACCAGCCTTTTTCTTGCCGCCGCCCTCGCGCCGCTCCCCGCCTCCGCCGCCCCGAAGGCGCCCGACGCGCCCGTCACGCTCGCCGAACAATATCGGCACGTCGACGGCGGCCGTGCGGTGCAGATCGGCCTCGCGCAAACGCAGATCGAAACGAGCATCGACATCGGGCGCGTCGCGGCTTCGACCGGCGGCGACCTGATCGGTGCGCTGATTGTCTCGGGCATGGACGACAAGCGCGAGCGGCTGGCCGATTCGGCGACCGAACGCGCGAACGCGGCCGCCGCGCCGCTCCGCGACACGCTGCGCGGTTTCGACGTCGATGCGCTCGCGCTGTCGACGACGCAGGCCGCGCTCGCGCAGCCCGACTGGCTCCAGCCGCAGGCGATCAGCGCGACCAGGGACGTCTCGCCCGCGAGCCGCAGCGCTTTCGCCTTCGCCGCGACGACGCCGCAGGTCGCCTTCGTTACATATCGCTATGCGCTGTCGCCCGATTTCACCCAGATCCGCGTGATCGCCGAAGTCCTGATCGAGGCAAAGCCCCCGGCGAAGCGCCGCGCCGCCGGCCCGCTCTATCGTCAGACGCTCTCCAGCATCGTCCAGCTTGGCAAGCGCAGCTACGATCATCGCGAGAATGTCGCGCGGTGGAACGCCGACGACGGCAAGCTCGCCAAGGCCGCGCTCGCCGCGGGATTCGCCGGGATCGAGCGGCTGGTTCCCCACGCGCTCGCCCTCACCCCCGCCGACATCAAGGCCTTTGCCGCGAAGGACCGTGAAAAGGGTTTCGGTGCGGGCTTCTACGGTCCGCTCGTCGCGCGCGATGCCGACGATCCGGCCAATCTGACGCTGTGGGCGAAGGACGGTCTCATCCACATCCGGACGCTGCCGGGCAGCTAGGGAACGACGCGCCGCGCGGCAACATCGTCGAGCATCGCCTTCAGCGCCGCCGCGTCGTGCCAGCGACCGCCCGCCACGACCCCCATGGGCGTGTGCAGGGTCGCCGGCTTCGCCAGCGGATTGTCCGCGAGCAGCAACAGGTCGGCGCGATAGCCCGGCGCGACGACGCCGAATTTCGCCGCCCCCGGCACCGTCTTCGCGATGAACTCGCCCGGCGTCCGTGTCGCCGCAGACAGCGCCTGCCAAGGCGTCAGCCCCGCATCCAGCATGGCGTCGATCTCGCCGTGCAACGCCCAACCCGGCACCTGCCCCGCGATCGACGGCGCGTCGCCGCCCGTGATCAGCGGTACGCCCGCGTCGGCCATCGACTTCACGAAGCGCACCTCGAACGCGACGCGCCGCGACAGGTCGACCGCCTTTTTCTGATAGCCCGACTGTGCCCAGCCGATCCGGTCGGCTGGCGACAGATAGCGTGCCTCGGGCGCCGCCAGATAGGTTCTTACCACGTCGGGTTTGCCGAACTGCGCCGCGATCGTACGATAGTTGAACAGGTCCGAGGTGACGAAGGCGTCATGCGCCTTCACCAGCGCGATCGCGTCGGCGATCCGGCCCTCGTCGGGCGGCGCATTCGGATCGCCCGCGGGCGGTTCGGGAAAGAAGCCGTAGAAGAATTCCTCGACATGCGCGACCAACGCCTGCCCCGCGGCAAGCTGCTTCGCGAGCCCCACCGCCTTCGCATTATGCCCGACGATGCCGATCCCTTGCGCCCTGGCTTCGCCGGCCAGCGCCATAAAGGCTTCGGCCGACAGGTTGGTATAGACCTTGATGAAGCTGTAGCCGTTCGCCTTGGCGATCCCGACGATCGCGCGCGCATCGGCGGGCGTCCGGATGACCAGATGCCCATATTGCGGATCGCCATCGACCGCGAGCGCGGTGAATATCTGCGGCCCCGGCACCTCGCCCTTGTTCACGGCGATCCGCGTGCGCCCGGCAAAGGCGTTCGTCGCCTCGCCCATGTTGAGCATCGTCGTCACACCGTTCGCGAGCAGCAGCGCCAGATCGTCGCGCGACGTCACATGATTGTGCATGTCGGCGAGCCCCGGCATCAGCCACGCGCCCTTGCCGTCGATCACCGGTGTTCCGGCCGGCAGCTTCGCCTTGATCCCGATGCTCGCGATCACCCCGTCGGTGACGATCACCGTCGTGCGCGGAATCACGCGTTCGCGGTCCATCGGCACGACATTGACGTCGGTAAGGACGAGCGTCTCCGCCCGCGCAAGCCCCGCACCGACGGCCAGCAACAGCCAGAAAGTCAGGAGCGCGCGCAACATCTGCCGCGCCGCTTCAGCCGGCGCAGAATTCGGCGAAGCGTGCAATCGCCTTTTTCCCTGCCGGTGTCGCGACCATGTCGGTCACCTCGCCCCCGGCGGTCATCCGCAACCAGCCGTTGGCGGTGAAGGCCTTGAACAGCGGCGACGTTGCCGGCATTTCCTGCGCCGTAAAGGTCGGCAATTCGTCGGCATCGGTTTTGCCCGTCAGCCGCACGCGCTGGTCGCCCGCCTCGAGTTCGATCGCATCAAGGTCGGCCGCCCCGCCTGAAATTCCCGCAAAGACGCGGTCGCCGCCCTCCTCACAGGTGAAGTTCAGCGGCTGGTCGTCGGTGCCGTCGACCTCATAGGCAAGGATCGCGTCCGACACGCGGTCCTCGTTGATGCGGACCGCCCAGTCATAGCCGGGCGTTACTGCGGGCGCCGCGGCATTCACCGTCCCGCTCATGATCGCGACCAGCGCCCCCGCAATCCAAAGCCCTTGCCGCATCGTCATCTGCATCTCCGCGTCATTTCCCATTGATTTCAATGGCTATGACACGGCGACCGGCAGCGCCGCAACCCTGTCGCGGATCAGCCGAGCGCCTTCTTCAGCAGTTCGTTCACCACCTGCGGGTTCGCCTTGCCCTGCATCGCCTTCATCGTCTGCCCGACGAAGAAGCCGAACAGGGCTTCCTTGCCACCCTTGTACTGCTCGACCTTGTCGGCATTGGCGGCGAGAACCTTGGCGATCTCGGCCTCGATCGCGCCTGTGTCGTTCGTCTGCTTGAGACCCTCGCGGTCGACGATCGCCGCGGCGCCATCGCCGCTCTCGAGCATCTTTTCGAACACCTGCTTGGCGATCGTGCCCGAAATCGTGCCGTCGGCGACGAGGCCGAGCAGTTCGGCCGCCTGCGCCGGGCTGACCGGCGAGTCGGTGATGTCCTTGCCGAGACGATTGAGCGCGCCGAACAGCTCGCTCGTCACCCAGTTCGCCGCCGCGACCGGCTTGGCGCCCGCTTCGAGCAGCGCGTCGAACCAGCGCGCCACCTCGACCTCGGCGGTCAGCACGTCGGCGTTATAGGCCGAAATCCCTTCACTCAGATAGCGCGCGCGCTTGGCATCGGGCAGTTCGGGCAGGCTGTCACGGCACTCGGCCAGAAACGCATCGTCGAGTTCGAGCGGCAACAGGTCGGGATCGGGGAAGTAGCGATAATCATGCGCATCCTCCTTCGACCGCATCGAGCGCGTCTCGTTGCGGTCAGGGTCGTAGAGGCGCGTTTCCTGCACCACCGTGCCGCCGCTCTCGATCAGCTCGACCTGGCGCTTCGCCTCGCCCTCGATCACCGCCATCACGAAGCGCACCGAATTGACGTTCTTCGTCTCGGTGCGTGTGCCGAATTCGTCGCCGGGCTTGCGTACGCTGACGTTGACGTCGGCGCGCATCGAGCCTTCTTCCATATTGCCGTCGCACGAACCGACATAGCGCAGGATAGAACGCAGCTTGCGCACATAGGCGCCGGCTTCGGCGGGCGAGCGCATGTCGGGGCGCGAGACGATTTCCATCAGCGCGACACCCGACCGGTTGAGGTCGACGTACGACATCGTCGGATGCTGGTCGTGCATCAGCTTGCCGGCATCCTGCTCGACATGGA
>NZ_JAEMQX010000156.1 GCF_016463645.1 Sphingopyxis sp.
TGGCGAGCATCGCGTGGCCATGTTCGGTCGCGATGCTTTCGGGGTGGAACTGGACGCCGTGGATTGGCAGGTCAACGTGACGGAAGCCCATGACCGCGCCGTCGTCGCTTGTTGCGTTGATGACGAGATCGGGGGGAATATCGACGACTTCGAGGCTGTGATAGCGCGTCGCCTGAAAAGGCGAGGGAAGGCCCGCGTAGAGCCCGCTATCGTCGTGGCAGACGGGCGAGGTCTTGCCGTGCATCAGATGTCCGCGCTGGACGGTGCCGCCGAAATGCTGGCCGATCGCCTGATGGCCAAGGCATACGCCCAGCAGCGGGCGGCGCGCGTCGGCGCAGGCGGCGACGAGGTCGAGGCTGATACCCGCTTCATTCGGCGTGCACGGGCCGGGCGAGATCAGAATCGCGTCGGCGCCGGTCGCGAGCGCGTCTGCGGCGGTCAGTGCGTCGTTGCGCTCGACACGGACGTCGACCCCCAGCTCGATCAGATAATGAACGAGATTGAAGGTGAAGCTGTCATAATTGTCGATGACGAGGATCATGGCGGCGGCCCTAACGTTTTTGGCGCGATGGGGAAAGCATTAGGAACTATCGGCTTGCCAAGCCTGGCTGTTACTGCCCGTAGCCCGGCGCTCCTGCCAGTCTTACCGCTTCGCGCGCGGCAGCAAACAAAGCGCCCGCCTTGGCCTCGCATTCGCGCTGTTCATAGGCGGGATCGCTGTCGGCGACGATGCCCGCGCCGGCCTGGACGTGCATTTCGCCATCTTTCACGATCGCGGTGCGCAGGACGATGCAGCTGTCCATATTGCCGTCGGGAGCGAAATAGCCGACGCCGCCCGCATAAGGCCCGCGCGCGTCTGCTTCGAGTTCGGCGATGATCTGACACGCGCGGACCTTGGGCGCGCCGCTGACCGTGCCTGCCGGAAAACCTGCGAAGAGCGCATCGATCGCGTCCTTGTCGGGCGCGATGCGGCCGATAACGTTCGAGACGATATGCATGACATGGCTGTAGAATTCGACGGTGTAGCTGTCGGTCACAGTGACCGAACCCCCGATCGCGGCGCGACCGACGTCGTTGCGGCCGAGGTCGAGCAGCATCAGATGTTCGGCGCGTTCCTTGGGATCGGCGAGCAGGCTTTCGCGGTTCTCGACATCCTCGGCGCTGGTGCGGCCGCGCGGACGGGTGCCGGCGATGGGCCGGATCGTGATTTCGCCGTCGCGGACGCGGACAAGGATCTCGGGCGACGAACCGATCAGCGCGAAGCCGGGGAGGTCGAGGAAATAGAGGAAGGGCGAAGGATTGATGCGGCGGAGCGCGCGATAGAGATCGAAGGGCGGCAGGTCGAAGGGGGTCGAGAAGCGTTGCGACAGCACGACCTGAAAGATGTCGCCCGCGGCGATATAGTCCTTGGCGGTCGCGACCATCGACGCGAAGTGCGCGGGCGTCGTCGCGGGGTTCGCGGCGATGTCGGCGGGCAGCGCGCCGGTCGTCGCACGGTCGCTGTGCGCACTGACGCTCGACAGCCGCGCGGCGACGGTTTCGAGCCGCTCCTGCGCCTCGTCGATCATCCGGTCGATCGGGGCGCCGGCATCGGGCCAGATCGGCGCGATCAGGAAAAGTTCGTCGGCGAGACGGTCGAAGACGAGGATGACCGTCGGGCGCACGAAGATCATGTCGGGCAGGCCGAGCCCGGCGCCGCGCGCGCGCGGGATGCGCTCGACGAGGCCGATCGTTTCATAGGCGAAAAAACCGACGAGCGTCGCGAGTGCCTTGGGCAGCCCCTCGGGCACGTCGAAGCGGCATTCGGCGACAAGGTCGCGCAGCGCTTGCAGCGCGCCGGCCTCGAGCGGCTGGAATGCCGTGCGGTCGCGACGCCAGTCGCGGTTGATCCGCGCGGTATCGCCGGTGACCTCGAACATCAGATCGGGATCGAGCCCGAGCAGGCTGTAGCGCCCGCGCGTCTCGCCGCTTTCGACCGATTCGAGCACCCAGTCGCCACGCCCCGGCTCGATCAGCTTGAGCGCCGCCGAAACCGGGGTTTCGACATCGGCGATCAGCCGCTGCCAGACGACCGCGCCGCGCCCCTGCGCCAGCGCCTCGAGCGCCGTGGCCCTGCCTTCGAGCGACATCCCCGGACTTATTCGGCGACCGGCGAGTTGCCGGTCAGCTCGGCGCGCAACTGGTCGACGAGCTTCTTGTTGATCGTCACCCCGACGCGGCGCTTCGCTTCGGCGGCGAGCTGCTCGATGAGTTCGTTGCCGAAGGCAGGGGCGAGCGGCTGGGCGATCGCGGCGACGCGTTGCGGCTCGATCGCCTTCGGGTCGGGACGCTGCACCTCGTTCAGCGCGATCACCATCCAGCCGCGATTGCCCGGAATTTCGAGCGTCTTGACGCTGTCCTTGGCCATCGAGAAAAGCAGCGCGAGTTCGGGCGGAACGGGCTTGCCGCCCGCACCGAGTTCGGCGCGGCGGCCACCGATCGTCTGGACGTTCCCGATATTCGGGCCCGCAGCCGCGACGGCGTCGTTGAGGCTCTTGCCGCCTTCAACCGATTTCACGATCGCGCGCGCCTTGTCGCGGGCGACCTTCTGCCCCTCGGCGAAGCGCCATTCGCCGAGCAGATCGCCGCGAATCTGGGCGAAGGGCGGCGGCGCCGCGGCGACGATCGACTTGACTGCATAGACCGCGAACTTCTCGTTCTCGACGAGTGTCGCGATATGGCCTTCGCCTTCGCCGGCGGCCTGGAAAGCCTGCGCGACGAGCGGGGCGAGTTCGGGCGCCGGGACAAAGGCGGGCTGCGCGGGCGAACGGCCGCTCGGCAGGATCGCGGGGGTTTCGAGCAACTGAAGCTTGCGGTCGGCGGCGATTTCCTCGACCGACGCGCCGCTGTTCACGGCGTCCTGAAGCTTGTTGTAATAGTCGACGATGGCTTCGTTCGCCTTGTTCTTGGCGAGTTCGGTGCGGATTTCGGGGGTCGCATCGGCGAGGCTGCGCGCTGGCTTTGCCGTGACGTCCTCGACACGCGCAACGGCCCAGCCGAGGCCGGTCTGCGTCGGGCCGATCAGGTCGCCGCGCTTCGCCGCAAAGGCAGTCCTGGCGGCGGCGGCGGTCGTCGTGGCCGCATAGGCCGACTGGGTGAGGTCGCCGGTGGTCGAAGCCGAGAGGCCGGCCGCCTGTGCCGCGGCAGCGAGCGAGGCACCGCCGCGGACCTTGGCGGCGAGGGCATTCGCCGCCGCCTGATCGGGGACGATCACCTGTGAAAAGCGGCGCGTCTCGCTCGCGGCGAACTGCGCGGCATTATCCTTGTACACCTTCGCGATTTCGGCGTCGGTAACCGCGGGAACCGGCACCGAACTGCGATCGAACAGCGCATACTGGATCACCCGGCGTTCGGGTACCGTGAACCTCGCCTTGTTCTGCGACAGGAAGGTCTGCAGCGCCGCATCGCCCGGATCGGCGGTAGGTGCGAAGGGACTTGCCGGGATGAAGGTCGCCTGCCCGCGGCGCTGTTCCATCAGCAGCGCGGCATAGGGCTGCGCCATGCCCTGCGCGATACGCGGCATCATCGCGATCGGCGCTGCCAGCTGTTCGATCAGCAATTGCTGGCGCAGGTCGCGGCGGAGCTGCGTTTCGGTAAGCCCGTTCTGGCGCAGGAAATTCTCGAATACCTTCTGGTCGAACTTGCCCGAGACGCCGGCGAAGGCAGGCAGGTCGGCGATGCGGCCGTCGATCAGCCGCTTGCTGACGCCGAAGCCCATTTCGGTCGCGAACTGGTCGAAGGCCGATCCTTCGACGAGTTGATCGAGCACCTGATCGAGCCCGCCCGATTCGACGAAGGCGGTCATCGTCAGCCCCGGCTGTTGCTGCCGCGCCTGATTATAGGCCTGGCGGGCGCGTTCGCGCAGTTCGCCGACGCCGATTTGCTCGCTGCCCACCTTGGCGACATTGGCGCCGCCGAGCCCGCCGAAGCTGGAATTGCCGGTGACGTCACCCAAGGCAAAGGCAAGGCCGACGAGGAGGACGAAGCCGAGGGCAAGAAATTTGCCGATCGTCGAGGAAAACATGGCGCGGATGGCGGTGATCATGAAGCGGGCATTCTTTCCGGCAGGGGCGCAGTCGAGCGCAATTGCGCGCTGCTTTAGGCGCGAGGCGGTGCCGCATCAAGGCTGGAAAGGGGCTTTTGGTGCCTGCCGACCCGGCTTGCGCATCCTGCCGGTGCGCAGCTAGGGCGGCGCAAAGGTTCGAACGAAGGGAGAGGCGGCACATGACGCGACGCAAATTTGTGGTCGGCAACTGGAAGATGAACGGGCTTTCGGGCGCGGTCGGCGAGGCGCAGGCGATCTTTGCCGCAGCGGACGATCATGCCGGGGTCGATGTCGCGATCTGTCCGCCCTTCACGCTGATCGGCGCGATGGTCGCCGCCGCGCCGGGCAGGGCGATCGGCGGACAGGATTGCCATAGCGCAGAATCGGGCGCGTTCACCGGATCGGTCGCGGCGCCGATGCTCGCCGACATCGGCGCGGAGCTCGTGATCGTCGGACACAGCGAGCGGCGCGAGGGTTTCGGCGAAAGCGACGCCGATGTTCGCGCCAAGGCCGGAGCGGGGCTCGCTGCGGGCCTGTCGGTGATCCTCTGCGTCGGCGAACCGCGCGAAGTGCGCGAATCGGGCGGGGCGATCGATTTTGTCCTCGCCCAGATCGCAGGCTCGGTGCCCGATGATTTCGATCCGCAGCGCCTTGCCATCGCCTATGAGCCGATCTGGGCAATCGGGACGGGGCTCGTTCCCACCGTGGCCGATGTCGCGGCGATGCACGGCGCGATCCGCGGCGCGCTGGCCGGGCGGTTCGGCGATGCGGCCGACAGGATGCGCATTCTCTATGGCGGCTCGGTGAATGGCGAAAACGCCGCCGAACTGCTCGGCACGGGCGACGTCGACGGGGCGCTCGTCGGCGGTGCGAGCCTGACGGCGGCCAAGTTCGTGCCGATCATCGCCGCGGGTGCGGCGTCCGGCTGATCCCCGGCGGCTGATCCTATGGGTTGAAGCGAAGCCGCTTCGTCTCTATGTGCGCCGCGGGCGCGGTCCGTGTGAGGCCGTGCGAGTTCGGGAAAATATGATGTCCAGCCTTTTCACCTTCCTGCTTGTCGTCCAGGCGCTCGTTGCCGCGACGATGATCGGCGTCATCCTGATGCAGAAGTCGGAAGGTGGCGGTCTGGGCGTCGGCGGCAGCCCCGCGGGCCTGCTTTCGGCGCGCGGCGCGGCGGATTTCATGACCCGCGCGACGACGATCCTCGCGACGGCGTTCGTTGCGCTGTCGATCGTCCTTGCCGCGATGGCTTCGGTCGGTCGCAGCGGTTCGACGATCGATACCTCGCTGTCGAAGACGGCGCAGCCGGCGAGCGGCGCGGCGCCGACCTCGTCGCTGACCGGCCCGGCGCAGCAGGCGCCCGCCAACGCCGCGCCCGCGCCGGCCAGCGACGATCCGCTGGCCGCCGCGGCGGCGGCTGCAGCGAGCCAGGAAGCCGCTCCGGCTCCGGCGCAGGCGCCCCCCGCCAAGAAATAACCGGCGGCTTCGGCCTCCATCCAGCCCGCCCGGCGGAAATAATTTCCGCCGGATGCGATTCGACGGCTTGCGCCGTCCCCCTCCCGTTGAGTAAGTCTTTCCTCCCATGGCGCGGTTCATTTTTATCACCGGCGGCGTGGTCTCCTCGCTTGGCAAGGGTTTGATGGCGGCGAGCCTCGCAGCCCTGTTGCAGGCGCGTGGCTATCGTGTCCGCATCCGGAAATTCGATCCCTATCTGAACGTCGACCCGGGCACGATGTCGCCCTATCAGCACGGCGAGGTCTATGTGACCGACGACGGGGCCGAGACCGACCTCGATCTTGGCCATTACGAGCGCTTCACCGGCGTCGCGGCGCGGCAGAGCGACAATGTCACCTCGGGCCGCATCTATCAGGGCATCATCGCCAAGGAACGCCGCGGCGACTATCTCGGCGCGACGGTACAGGTCGTCCCGCACGTCACCGACGCGATCAAGGAATTCGCGCGCGCCGAAACCGACGACCTCGACTTCGTGCTGTGCGAGATCGGCGGCACCGTCGGCGACATCGAATCGCTGCCCTTCATCGAGGCGATCCGCCAGCTCAAGAATGAGGAAGGACGCGAGAACGCGATCTCGGTCCATGTCACGCTGGTGCCGTACATCGCCGCCGCGGGCGAACTGAAGACCAAGCCGACGCAGCACAGCGTGCGCGAACTCGCCTCGCTGGGCGTCCAGCCCGATATCCTGCTCTGCCGCTGCGAGAAGCCGTTGCCCGAGACCGAGCGCGCGAAAATCGCGCTTTTCTGCAACGTCCGCAAGGAAGCGGTGATCCCGGCGCTCGACGCCGACAGCATCTATTCGGTGCCGGTCCAATATCATGGCGAAGGGCTCGACGCCGAAGTGCTGCGCGCTTTCGGCATCCACGACGCGCCCGCGCCCGACCTGTCGGCCTGGTACGACATCATGGACCGCAAGCAGCACCCCGAGGGCGAGGTCACGATCGGCGTCGTCGGCAAATATGTGTCGCTTCCCGATGCCTATAAATCGCTCAACGAGGCGCTTGTCCACGGCGGCATGGCGCACCGGGTCAAGGTCAATATCCGCTGGCTCGATGCCGAAATGTTCGAGAAGGACGAGGATCTCGCCGCCAATCTCGAGCCGATGCACGGCATTCTCGTCCCCGGCGGCTTCGGCGAGCGCGGGTCCGAAGGCAAGATTTCGAGCGTGCGTTTCGCGCGCGAACGGGGTGTGCCCTTTTTCGGCATCTGCCTCGGCATGCAGATGGCGTGCATCGAGGGCGCGCGGAACACGAGCGGCATCGCCGACGCATCGAGCACCGAATTCGGTCCGACCGACGAGCCCGTCGTCGGCATGATCACCGAATGGATGAGCGACGAGGGGCTGCAGAAGCGCGGGGCCGACACCGACCTCGGCGGCACGATGCGGCTGGGCGCCTATGAGGCGAAGCTGTCGCCGAACAGTCATGTCGCGAGCGTCTATGGCGCGAACGACATCAGCGAGCGCCACCGTCACCGCTACGAGGTCAATAACGCCTATCGCGAGCGGCTTGAAAAGGGCGGACTCGTCTTTTCGGGCATGTCGCCCGACGGCATGCTGCCGGAAATCGTTGAGCGCCCGGACCATCCGTGGTTTATCGGCGTGCAGTTCCACCCGGAACTCAAGTCGAAGCCGTTCGACCCGCATCCGCTGTTCGCGGGTTTCATCGAGGCGGCGGTAAAGCAGAGCCGGCTGGTCTAGGCCGGACAAGAAGGGGTGTAGGGGCATGGATCACGCGAAACTCGCCGAGTTGCAGGGTCCCGACAGCATCTTTTCCGGGCTTTCGGTCGAGGATTGGGCTGAAATCGCGCGCCGCGCGGTGCAGGTGAATTTCGTCAAGGGCAAGGAATTGCTCGTCCAGGGCGATCCTGGCGACATGATGCTGATCCTGACCGAAGGCACCGCGCGCGTGTCGATGCTGACCTCGGGCGGACGCGAGATCGTGCTCGCCTATGCCGAACCCGGCGCGGTACTCGGCGAGATCGCGCTGCTCGACGGCGGCGAACGCACCGCATCGGTGACCGCGACGAGCGCGGGCAGCGCGCTCCAGCTCGGGCGCAACGCGCTGAAGGATTTTGCCGCGAGCCATCCCGAATTCACCTGGTCGCTGATGCAGCAGCTCGCGCGGCGGCTGCGCACCGCCGACCAGACGATCGAGAGCGACCGCGC
>NZ_JAEMQX010000254.1 GCF_016463645.1 Sphingopyxis sp.
GACGCTGGTCCGGCGCCGGCGGAAATGCCGCCAGCGCCGGTGCAGCGGAAGCCGCGTTGGTGGCCTTGCTGTCGTTGAACCAGCGGACACCATCGGCTTCGCCGACCAATTCCATGCGGTGCGGCAGCGACTTGTAGGTCGCGAGACCGCGTTCGATCTGCTCGTCGTTCAGCCCCAGCACGCGGCATACCGCGATCGCGCAGACGGCGTTCTGGGCATTGTGCGGACCCTGCAGCGCGGGCCAGCGCGCCTGATCGACGGGGTCGACATCCTTGGCCGATACGCGATGGAGGCGATGATTGATACGGCTCGCGATCATCTTCGACGGATCGTCGTCGACCGCGACGATCGCGACCTGATCGCGGTGCTGGAGCGAGAAGAGCCGCGCCTTCGACGCCGTATAGCCGGCGAAGCCGTCGTAGCGGTCGAGGTGATCGGGGCTGAGGTTGGTGAGGAGCGCTATGTCGCAGGCGAGGCTGTGCGAAAGGTCGAGCTGGTAGCTCGACAGCTCGAGCACATACACTCCGCCTTCCGGGAGCGGCTCGCGGCTGAGGATCGGCAGGCCGATATTGCCGCCCATCAGCGTCGGGACGCCCGCGCTTTCGAGCATGTGGGTGACGAGCGCCGTCACGGTCGACTTGCCGTTGGTGCCGGTGATGCCGACGAGCTTGTGCGGCGGGAGCTGGCCCTGCGCCTCGGCGAACAGCTCGACGTCGCCGATGACGGGGACATGCGCCTCGCGCGCGTGCGCGGCGATCGGGTGGCGATTGAGCGGCACGCCGGGCGACACGACGACGCCCGCGAAGCCGATCAGGTCGATCTCGAGCGGATTGCCGATGTCGGCGCCCAATGCCATCGCCTCGTCGCGCGCTTCCTCGCGGTCGTCCCATGCGGTGACGCCCGCACCGCTGGCGACGAGCGCTTCTACGGTCGCGAGGCCCGAGCGCGCCAGTCCCAGCACCGCATAGCGGCGGCCGGCAAAGGCGCGCGAGGTGATCACCGGAGTTTCAGGGTCGCGAGCCCCGCGAGTGCCAGGACGATCGAGACGATCCAGAAGCGGATGACGACGGTCGATTCGGGCCAGCCCAATTGCTCGAAATGATGGTGGATCGGCGCCATGCGGAACACGCGCTTGCCGGTGCGCTTGTACCAGAAGACCTGGATGATCACCGACAGCGCCTCGACCACGAACAGCCCGCCGACGAGGACGAGGACGAGTTCATGCTGCGCGGTGACCGCGATCGTCGCGAGCGCGCCGCCGAGCGCGAGGCTGCCCGTGTCGCCCATGAAGACGGCCGCGGGGGGCGCGTTGAACCACAGGAAGGCGAGGCAGGCGCCGATGATCGCGGCGGCGAAGACCGCGAGCTCGCCCGCGCCGGGGACGTGCGGAATGCCGAGATAGCCCGCGAACTTCACGTTGCCCGAGAGATAGACGATGACGAGGAAGGTCAGGCTGGCGATGATGACGGGGAAGGTCGCGAGCCCGTCGAGCCCGTCGGTCAGGTTCACCGCATTGCCGAAACCGACGATGAGGATCATCGCGAAGACATAATAGAGCGGCCCCAGCGGGATCACGATGCCGCTGAAGAAGGGCAGATACAGGTCGGTGCCGGTGCGCGACACGATCAGCAGCACCGCGACGCCCGCGATCAGGAATTCGATGAGCAGGCGCACGCGCCCCGGAATTCCGCGGTGGCTGGCCTTGGTGACCTTGTCGAGATCGTCGAGGAAGCCGACCGCGGCGAAGCCGCCGGTCACGAAGATGCACGCCCAGACGAAACGGTTGGACAGGTCCATCCACAGGAGCGCGGAGATCATCAGCGAGATGAGGATCATCAGCCCGCCCATGGTGGGCGTGCCCTTTTTCGCGAGGTGGGTCTGCGGGCCGTCGTCGCGGATCGGCTGCCCCTTCCCCTGCCGCATGCGCAGCATCAGGATGAAGCGCGGGCCGATCCACAGCCCGATGA
>NZ_JAEMQX010000255.1 GCF_016463645.1 Sphingopyxis sp.
CTATGACCTGACCAAGGGTCGGATCACCTATCGCTTCAAGTGAGCGGCGCGGCGACCATGCGTGCGCCCGTGCGAACTCTGGTATTGGCGTCGACTTCGCCGCGCCGGCGTGAACTGCTGGCGCGCATCGGTCTGGTGCCAGCGCGTATCGCCGCGCCTGAAATCGACGAAACGCCGCTGAAGGGCGAACTGCCGCGCGACTATGTCGCCCGGCTTGCCACGGGCAAGGCGCTCGCGGTCGCGCGTGCGCCGGACGAAGTCGTCCTCGCGGGCGACACGACGGTGGCCGTCGGTCGCCGCATTCTCGAAAAACCCGCCGACGAAGCCGATCTCCGCCGTATGCTCGGCCTGCTTTCGGGGCGGCGGCATCATGTCTGGTCGGGAGTCTGCGTCGTCGGTGCCGACGGCGGGACGCGCACGCGCGTCGTCGATACGATCGTTGCGTTCAAGGCGCTGAGCGCCACCGAAATCGATCTCTATGTCGAATCGGGCGAGGGCATGGGCAAGGCGGGTGGCTATGCGATCCAGGGGCGCGCCGAAGCCTTCGTCCGTTTCCTGTCGGGCAGCCATTCGAACGTCGTCGGCCTGCCGCTTTTCGAAACGCGCGCGCTTCTGACGAGCGCGGGAATCCCGCTTGGCTGAGTGGCTCTATGAAGCCGGGATCGGCGAGGCGCGGGCGGCGCTGGTCGTCGACGGCGAGATCGTCGAGGCGCGCATCGAACGCGAGGGCGAGGGGCCGCGCGTGGGCGCGATCGTCGGGGCGAAGCTGATCGAGGCGGGCAGAGGCGGCAAGGGCGCGCTGGTCGGGCTTGACTGGCCGGGCGAACCGCAAGCGACGCTCGCCGGATTGCCCCCATCGACTTCGACCGGCGCGCGACTGACCGTTGAAATCACGCGCATGGCGCTGCGCGAACGCGGCCGCGACAAGGCGGCGCGCGCGCGGATGGCGGAACCGGGCGCGGAGATCGCTGACGGCCCCGGCCTCCGCACGCGCATAGCCGCCGACGGTGTGCCCATCATCGAGGTGCGGCCCACCGATCGCGATTCACTCGAAGCGGCGGGCTGGACCGAACTGGTCGACTGCGTTCGTTCGGGTCATTGGCCGTTTGCGGGCGGAGCGCTATGGGTCGATGCGACCCCGGCGATGGTGCTGATCGATATCGATGGCGAGGGCGACGCGCTGGCGCTGGCCCAAACAGGCGCGCGCGCGGCCGCGGCCTTCATTCGCCGCTGCGATATCGGCGGATCGATCGGGATCGATTTTCCTTCGGTTGCCGATCGCGCAGGGCGGCACGCGATCGACGCCGCGATCGACGCCGCGCTTCTCCAACCCTTCGAGCGGACCGCGGTCAACGGTTTCGGTTTCATGCAGATCGTCCGTCGCCGCGACCGTCCCTCGCTGATCGAGCAAATCCGCCTCGATCCGGTGGCCACCGATGCGGCGCTGCTGCTGCGGCAGGCGGAACGCGCAGCCGGGGCAGGGCCGTTGACGTTGACGGCGCGCGCCCGCGTGATCGATCATATTTCCGCGCACTCCGATTGGATCGATGCGCTGCAAAAGCGGACCGGCCGTGCGGTCCGCCTGATCGCGGATCCGGCCATCAAGGGAACAGGTCATGCCCAGTAAATCCCAGCGTTGCCCGCTCTGCGGCAAGCCGCGCGATCCCGCATTCAAGCCCTTCTGCAGTCGTGGCTGCCGCGACCGCGACCTCCTCAACTGGTTCGGGGAGGATTATCGCGTGCCCGCCGTTCAGGCGCCCGACGGCACCGCCGATAACGATCGTTTCGACGAGGGATGACCCCGCCAAAACAGCGTAACAAAGTCACTGGACAGGACGCAAAGCCCTGCCTATAGCCGCCGCTCGCCAGCGCGGCCGACCGGCCGCCGCGGTTTGCCTGGGTAGCTCAGTTGGTAGAGCATGCGACTGAAAATCGCAGTGTCGGCGGTTCG
>NZ_JAEMQX010000256.1 GCF_016463645.1 Sphingopyxis sp.
GGTCCATGCCCTTGGCGGCGCCCGCCATGCCGCGAAAGATGTTGCCGCCGCCGATAACGAGGCAGATTTCGAGCCCGCGGCCTTTGGCTTCCTTGACCTCGGCCGCCATGCTCGCAACGGTCTCGGGATCGATGCCAAAGGGACTGGAGCCCATCAACGCCTCGCCCGACAGTTTCAGCAGAATGCGTTTCATGCCGGCCAGAGCCATGATCGGGGGAACCTCTTGCAAACTCGATATAAGCGAATGGCGCGCACCCTAGAGCGGGCACGCGCCATTGCCAAGCGGACTACCGCGACGAACGCAGCAATCCGGATCTTCTTTTGTCAGACGCCGGCGACGGCCGCGACTTCCGCCGCGAAATCGCTTTCTTCCTTCTCGATGCCTTCACCGAGCTGGAAGCGGACGAAGCCCGTGAGCGTCACGCCCGCGCCGACTTCCTTGCCGGCAGCGGCGACGACTTCGGCGACCGGGGTCTTGCCGTCCATCACGAAGAGCTGCGACAGGAGCGCGTTTTCCTTGCGGAACTTCGCGATCGAACCGTCGACCATCTTCGCCACGATGTCGGCGGGCTTGCCCGACTGGGCAGCCTTTTCCTCGGCGATCGCGCGTTCGCGGGCGACGAGGTCGGCGTCGAGATCGTCGCCGTTCAGCGCCAGCGGGTTCGCCGCGGCGACGTGCATCGCCAGCTGCTTGCCCAGCGGTTCGAGAACGTCGGCACCGGCGGTCGATTCGAGCGCGACGAGCACGCCGATCTTGCCCATGCCCGGCGCGGCGGCGTTGTGGACATAGCCCGTGACGACGCCCGAGTTCACCGAAACGATGGTCGAACGACGCAGCGACTGGTTCTCACCGATCGTCGCAATGTTGCTGGTCAGCTTCTCGGCGACGGTGCCGCCGCCCGGATAGGCGGCCGCGGCGAGCGCCTCGATGTCCGAAATATTGCCGGCGAGCGCGACGTGCGTCACGTCGCGGACGAATTCCTGGAACTGCTCGTTCTTGCCGACGAAGTCGGTTTCGCTGTTCACTTCGACCATCGCGCCGCGGGTGCCGTCGGTGGCGACGCCAACGAGGCCTTCGGCGGCAACGCGGCCGGCCTTCTTGGCGGCAGCGGCGAGGCCCTTGGTGCGCAGCCAGTCGATCGACGCTTCGATGTCGCCGTTGTTCTCGGCGAGCGCCTTCTTGCAATCCATCATGCCTGCGCCCGTGCGGTCGCGCAGTTCCTTGACGAGAGCGGCCGTAATTTCAGCCATCGGATGTTCCTTTCAAAACGGGCGGGCTCATCTGGCCCGCGGGACGCCCGCGCGCATGGCGGGGCGATAAGTCAAAGGGATGACAGGGACGGCGCCGGCCTGTCGCCGCGCCGTCCCGTCATGCCCGAGCGATTATGCGTCGCTCTGACGTTCGGTTTCGGCGGCGGCTTCGGCCGGGACCTGTTCGTCTTCGGTCACCGGAGCGGCGACGTCGGCAGCCGGAGCGGATTCTTCGGTCAGCACGGCTTCGGCAGCGGGCTCGACAGCGGCGCCGAGATCTTCGCCGCGGTTCGCGCGGGCCTGCTGGCCGCCACGGGTCGCCGCCTGGGCCACCGCGTCGCAGTAGAGGCGGATGGCGCGCGCGGCGTCATCGTTCGCCGGAACCGGGAAAGCGATGCCGTCGGGCGAGACGTTCGAATCGAGGATCGCGACGACGGGGATGCCAAGAACGTTGGCTTCCTTGATCGCCAGCTCTTCCTTGTTCGCGTCGATCACGAACATCACGTCGGGAATACCGCCCATGTCGCGGATGCCGCCGAGGCTGAGCTCGAGCTTGTCGCGTTCGCGGGTCTTGTTGAGCACTTCCTTCTTGGTGAGGCCCGAGGTGTCGCCCGAGAGCTGCTCTTCGAGCATCTTGAGGCGCTTGATCGAACCCGAGATCGTCTTCCAGTTGGTGAGCATGCCGCCCAGCCAGCG
>NZ_JAEMQX010000257.1 GCF_016463645.1 Sphingopyxis sp.
AGATCATGCTGTTCAACAACGAGATCTATGGGCTGACCAAGGGGCAATATTCGCCGACGAGTCGCGTCGGCACGACGAGCCCCTCGACGCCCTATGGTTCGGTCGACCGCCCGGCGCAGCCCGCGGCCTTCGCGCTCGGGGCCGGCGCCCGCTTCGTCGCGCGCGGCTTCGACGTGTCGAAGGAACTGCCGAACGTCCTCAAAGCGGCGCACGCCCACAAAGGCGCCGCCTTTATCGAGATTTTCCAGAACTGTATCGTCTATAATAAAGACGTGTTCGAGGATTTTGCCGCGCCGAAGGGCGCCGAGGATCGCCAGCTCTGGCTGAAGCAGGGCGAGGCGATGCTTTATGCGAAGGGCACGAAGGGCATCGCGCTCGACGCCGAGGCGCTGCACCTCAAGACGGTCGACGTCGTCGATGGCGACTGGCAGGCGGCCGGCGTGATTATCCATGACGTCACCAACCGCAGCGTCGCGCACATGCTCGTCGAAATGCGCTTCGGCGAATTCCCGATGGCCCTCGGCGTGCTTTACGACGACCCGCGCCCGACCTTCGAGGCCGATGTCGTGCGCCAGAACAAGGCGGCGGCAGAAGGTAAGACCGCCGACCTTCAAAACCTGCTCAGGAAGGGGCAGACCTGGACGGTCACCGAAAACGGTCCCGAACTCTGATCCCTTCCCGCCATGGATAATCTGACGCACAGCCTCGTCGGCGCGCTTCTGGGGCAGATGGGGCTCAAGAAGAAGACCGGTCTTGCGATGCCGACGCTGATCATCGCGGCGAACCTGCCCGATATCGACGCGGCCTGCGCGGTCTATGGCATCGAATCGCTGTCGATGCGGCGCGGCATCACCCATGGCCCGATTGCGCTCATCGTGCTGCCGCTCGTCTTGTGGGCGCTGATGCTCGGTTTCGACCGCTGGCAAGAACGGCGCGGCAAACGCCCCGGGGATCGTTTGCCGATCCACAAGGGCTGGTTGCTCGCGCTCGCCTATATCGGCTGCCTCAGCCATCCCGCGCTCGACTGGCTCAACAATTATGGCATCCGTCTGCTCGAGCCGTTCAGCCATCGCTGGTTCTATGGCGACAGCATTTTCATCATCGACCTGTGGATCTGGATCGTCCTCGGTGTTTCGGTCTGGCTGTCGTTGCGGCGCGAGCGGCGCGGCTCGCCGACCTGGCAGCGGCCGGCCTGGTTCGGCGCGACGGCGGTTTGCACCTATATCCTCGCCAACGGGCTGATCACCGGCGCCGCCGAGCGCATGGCGTCGGGTGCGCTCCTGGCCAGCGGACACAAGGAACCGCTCGTCGTCGCCAGTCCGCCGCCGCTCGCTTTCTGGAAACGCGATATCTTCTGGCGGACCGCCGACCGCTATGGAACCGCCAGCTTCACGCCGGGCATCGGCGGCCATATCGATATCAGGGGCGCGCCGACGGGAATGGACGATCCGCGCCTCGCTGCCTGGGCGAAAGCCGATCCCGCCGCACGCGCCTTTCTGTTCTGGTCGCGCATGCCGGTGGCGGAGAAGCAGGGCGACGCGATCCTGCTCCGCGACCAGCGCTTCATGCATCCGCTGGCGCAGGATCGCTTCCAGGTCCGGCTGACCGCGCCGGACACGGCCAGTCATCCCGAATGACGAGTACATGTGACGTCACGGCGTCGCGCGTTTCAACCGATTGTCAGCGCGGCGCGTTTGGGGCAGGAAGGTGCCAATGAACACGCATGTCAGCCCGCGCCGCGGTAACGAACTGCTCCGCGCCGACCGTGCCTATCGCACCGGCGGCGGGGTCGCGCGGCTGATCGGATTGGCGCCCGCGGGACTGTTCCATCGCCTGCTTGACCGGATCGACGCTGGGCTCGCGCTGGGGACGATCGAAGCCCATCTTCCCGACGGCGCCGACCACTACGCTGTCCGTCACGCGGACATC
>NZ_JAEMQX010000157.1:0-2061 GCF_016463645.1 Sphingopyxis sp.
CTGATCAAGATCGAGATGCACTTCCTGCCCGACGTCTATGTGACGTGCGAGACGTGCCACGGCAAACGCTACAACCGCGAAACGCTCGAGGTGAAGTTCAAGGGCCACAGCATCGCCGACGTGCTCGACATGACGGTCGAGGATGCGGCCGAATTCTTCAAGGCGGTGCCGTCGATCCGCGAGAAGATGGCGATGCTCGTCCGCGTGGGCCTCGGCTATATCAAGGTCGGGCAGCAGGCGACGACGCTGTCGGGGGGCGAGGCGCAGCGCGTCAAGCTGGCCAAGGAACTGTCGCGCCGTTCGACCGGGCAGACGCTCTATATCCTCGACGAGCCGACCACCGGCCTCCATTTCGAGGATGTCCGCAAGTTGCTCGAAGTGCTGCAGGCGCTCGTCGATCAGGGCAACAGCGTCGTGGTGATCGAGCATAATCTGGACGTCATCAAGACCGCCGACTGGATCGTCGACCTGGGCCCCGAAGGCGGCGTGAAGGGCGGCGAAATCGTCGCCGCGGGGACGCCCGAACAGGTCGTCAAAGAAAAGCGCAGCTTCACCGGGCAGTATCTGGCACCACTGCTCAAATAACGGCGCGCCCTATCCTTCGGGCCCGATTGACAAGTCACTTGCACCCTTGCAGATAACCCTTGGCCGCACTCTGCGGCTTGGGGGAAAATGGATGAATTACCTGAGGGGCGCGTCCGCTTTTGCGGTCTCTTTTGTCATGCTTTCAATGTCGGCTCAGGCGCAGGAAGCCGCGGCACCCGCCGGGGCGGCCGAACCCGCCGCCGTCACCGAAACCGCCGCCGCGCCAGCCGCGGTCCCGGCGGTCGCCGCCGCACCCGCGGTCGCCATCGCGGCGCCGGCGCCCGGGCTGATGCTGCCGTCCTATACCGAAGTGATCCTGACGCCCGATGCCGAGGCGAACAGCAAGAAATTGCGCGAGGGGCACACGATCCCGATGCACACGGTGTTCGACGTGATGCACAATGGCGTCGTCGTGATCCCGAAGGGCACGCGCGGCATGGGCACGGTGACGTGGCGCACCGGCAAGGGCGCGTTCGGCAAATCGGCGAAGATGGAGGTCACCTTCAACGAGCTGACGCTGCCGAACGGCCACCGCCTGCCGCTGGCGGGGATGCACCGGCAGGAGGGCGAAGGGAACACCGGCGCCGCGGTCGGCGCGGCGATCGCGGTCGGCGTGTTCGGCGCCTTCGTCACCGGCAAGTCGGCGATCATCCCGGTCGGCCAGCATCTGATGGCGCGCACGAACGAGCCGCTCGCCTATGTCATTCCGGCGGGCGCGGTGGTCGTCCCGACCGCGCAGCTCGCCCCCGCGGCGGGGGTCGCGGTGGTGACGCCCGCCGCCGTGCCGACGCCGGCAGCGGCGGCGCCCAAAGCCGAAGCCGCGCCCGCGGCCGAACCCGCAGCGATGGCGACGCCGACCGAAGGCTGAATCAGCGATGCGCTCCGGACCCGATCCGGGGCGCATCTTCCGCCGTGCCGCCGCGCGGCGCCGGGTCGGCCCGGGGCGGCGGCGCCGACGCCGCGACCGCCGGAGCCTTTGCCGGCCACACCGCCGACACGGGATAGAGCAGGATCAGCCAGGCAAGGCAGGCCATTGTGATGCGGCGGTCCCTCGCCCGGATGCCGAGCAGCGCGACGGGGAAGAAGGACCAGGTCACCACGATATTGCGCAGGTCGAACGGCGGCCACATCGCGAGAACCCCGACCGTCACCAGCAGCGCGGCATTGGCGAGCAGGATGCCGCCGAGCACCTTGCGATGATGTTTGTCGAAATGGGCATTGAGATCGCTCCATTCCTCGGGATCGTCGGGAAAGACGAGGCTGGCCGCGACGAAATAGACGGCGGTGACGAGGAAGCCGCCGAACAGCACCGGCCAGTTCAGCGGCAACAGGTCGCGCAAGGACCAGCCGTACATCCAGAAGGTGACGACGTCGCACGACACGAACAGGCCGAGCAGCGCGGTCGGCCAGCCGATGCGGACGCGGTGACTGGCCTTCAGCGCGCGCGCGAGCCCGCCGAGCCCCTCGGCGAGCGCG
>NZ_JAEMQX010000157.1:2071-7589 GCF_016463645.1 Sphingopyxis sp.
GGCTCGGCGGGCGCGAGGCCGAGGATCAGCCCGAACAGCGAAAAGATGAATTCGAACCCGCTCATAGTCCCCCCGGATATGCCCCGATATGCCGCCCCGCTCGCTTAAAGCCACAAAAGCCCCGCAAGTGCGGCGCGAAACTGTGTCCTTTGTGGCTTCAAGCCGATCCGCCGACGGAGCCCGCCGACACGGATCGCCGTGGCGCGCGCATCGGCCGAAGGAAAGGCCAAAGCGATGGTGACATGACAAAATATTGTAGGACAGCGCTTTTTGCGCGGCTGCCCCAACCCGCTTCGTCACCCCGGACTCGATCCGGGGTCCATCGACGTCGCGCAAATGGATGCCGGATCAAGTCCGGCATGACGAAGCGAGGAAAAGCCCCTCCCGCTTGGGAGAAGGAACCCGGTCAGCCCATCAGCTTCGCGGTGATATCCTCGGCGGCATGGATGCGGATCGCGGGCGGCTCGGGCGAGAGCGCGCGCATGTCGGCGACGAAGGCGCGCGATGCGGGCAGCGCGAAATGGGCGCGGACCGCGTCGACGCTCTCCCACTCCTCGACGAACATCAGCCGGTCGGGGTTTTCGACATCGACATGGCAATTATGCGCCAGACACCCCGGCTCGGCACGCGACCGCGCGCTATGTTCGGCGCCGAGCGCGATCATGCGCCCGCGATGCTCGGGGGTGAGGATGACGTGGCCGGTTATGAGGATCATTTCCTCTACTCTCGTTCGATCAAAATTGGGACTTTTTCCATCACCACTATCATAGACAAGTTTGCAGTATGGACTTACAACTCTTCTTGGTACGGTTCTAAATACCAGCGGCGGGGGAAGCAAATTGGTTGTAGAAAAAGCCTCAGGTGACCAGTGAAGGACGGGATGCATCTATCGTCTGCTGGCGTTTGGATCATCGGGATAATATATCTCGGAATGACCGGTTTTTTTGGAGTTCAGACTTTTTCTGCCTTAGCCGCTGCCGCCGAAGCTAAAAACTCGAATCTCGCAGAAGGCCTTTCGGTAGCGACTACCACAGCCCTTAGTGTGACACCCCTATTTTATCTTCGCAAACTCTACAGAGATGCCTTCGCCGGATTGCACGCCAAAAAGCCCGAGGAAATCCAAACATCTCAATCAGCTACAGCAATATACTACCTTAGCAGGCCGATATTCTCGGTTTTGGTATCAGCGCTATTCGCAACCGTAGTATTCGCAGCTGTTAGGCAGTTCTCGCAAGGCCACGTCGGAGTAAATTCGGAGTTTGTGTTTTTCTGCGCCATCAGTTCCACATTCCTATCCGTTGGCACCGGTGCTGCCATCAGGAAGATAGACGAAATTGCAAAATCCGGACATTCTCTATTCCGTTTGCCAATGTAGGATACGCGCTTGGTCAGCATAGCATCGGACATCAAAAGACTTGAATCTCTGGCGCAAGCGCTACTTGCCGAAAAGCGCTCATATCGAGCCCGTCGACCAATCGTCATTGAATTTTGCGGGACCCCAAAAGCAGGAAAAAGCTCCTGCATCGGCTCTCTGGTGATATTCTTAAAACGAAACGGATTTAAGGTAAAAGTCCTGACGGAGCGAGCAAGCGTATGTCCAATATCCAACAAATTTGATCCGAACTTCAATGTATGGACCGGATGCAGCGCCCTAGCTGAACTCATGCATATTTTGAGTAACGAATCAAAAATGTATGATGTTATCATTATGGATAGGGGTGTATTTGACGCCGTTTGCTGGTTTCATTGGCAAAAATCTAGAAACTATTTGGACGAAAACCACTACAATGTTTTCAGGGACTTCTTCTTTGCGGAGCGGTGGTCGGCAAGAATTGATATCGTATATATATTGGGAGCGGACGCAAAAACAGCGCTAGATCGGGAGTACGCAAACCTTCTTACCAGAAAGACAGGCAGCGTCATGAACCGATCGGTTATAACATCGTATAACCAGTCCATAAATGAATGTGTTAACCTGTACGAAAGCAAATTCAGACAGATAAGAGACATAAGAACTGACGACATTAGTCAAAATCAGGTGAGCTATGATGTTACAATTGATATACTAGAAGCTCTTGGAGAGCTAATATCGGAAAAAATTGGATATTTCGATAGAAAACTTCTTCCAAATATTGAATCCGACTACTTTCCGTACTCCATAACCGCTCTGAACAAGGCTCCACTTAGCTACGGCAGGAGAAATGAGGTCGAGAGCAATCCCGCACTGATTCAGCCAATTCCCATCGCGGTGATAGCGAGCCACGATCTATCAAAGGCGTTGATCGTCAGAAAAACGAACTCAGCGACAAAGAAGGGATCGGCGGAGAGAAATAAGGATTTGTTCTATTTCGGTGGACACGTACGCCTCGAAGACAGCCTAGGCCACGATTCTAATTTATCTATATTTTCAAATGCTTTAGCTCGTGAGATAAAGGAAGAGTTAGGATTTGACTACGTTCCTGACTTTTCCGATCCGCTCTGCATATTCGACAGAAGCCGGCCGAACGCCAATCATATGGCTCTTTGCGTTTTATGTAAGGTTGATTTTGAAACTGCCCAGTTCAAGGGAGACGGCGTAGAATTTAGAGACTCGAATCTAAAGATCATAAAACAGATTGATCTTCGAGGTAGCAGGCTATCGCCAGAAAAATGGAGTCAAATCATCATCCAACAGATGCTGGAATGGACGTTCCTTTGACTTCCGTCTGACATGAGCGGTCAGCAAGACCGCCAGCTTCGCGTGACACTTATGTGACACTCCCTGTCACAAACGCGTCACACAAAACCCCCATTGGCGGCTCAGCGAGTCGCCGCGGGGGTGGCGGCTTGGTTCGGTAACGACCCCCGACAGGATACCCCGATGTTCCAGAAATTCGCCCTTGTTGCTGGTGCCGCGACGTGCGCGCTGGCGCTTTCCGCGTGCCAGGATCAGGCGTCTTCGGGCGGCGGCGCGCGCGATTATATCAGCGCGGTCGGTTCGTCGACCGTCTATCCCTTTGCCACCGCGGTCGGCGAGAAGTTCGCCGAAGCGACGGGCAACAAGACGCCGAAGATCGACAGCACGGGCACCGGCGGCGGTTTCGAGCGCTTCTGCGCCGGCGTCGGCGGCGACACGCCCGACATCGCGAACGCGTCGCGCCGCATCAAGAAGAAGGAATTCGACACCTGCGCCGCGAACGGCGTCAAGGATATCGTCGAAATCCAGGTCGGCATCGACGGCATCGCGCTCGGCGAAGCGCAGCGCGGCCCCGGCTTCAAGCTGAGCGAGGAAGATGTCTACAAGGCGCTCGCCGCCAACCCCTATGGCAAGCCGAACACCGCGAAGACGTGGAAGGACGTGAATCCCGCGCTCCCCGCCGTCGCGATCTCGGTCTTCGGCCCGCCGTCGACCAGCGGCACCTATGATGCGTTCAAGGAGCTGATCCTCGGCAAGGGCTGCGACGCCAACGCCGAGATGAAGGCGCTGAAGGACAGCGACAAGGACAAGCATGAGGCGACCTGCACCACGCTGCGCGGCGCGCCCTATTATGTCGAGCAGGGCGAGAATGATAACCTCATCATCTCGAAGCTCGACAAGAACCCGACGAGCCTCGGCATCTTCGGCTTCAGCTATCTCGATGCCAACAAGGACAAGATCAAGGCGGTTCCGGTGCAGGGCGTTTCGCCGACCTATGCAGCGATCGCCGACGGCAGCTATCCCGGTTCGCGCCCGCTGTTCATCTATGTGAAGAAGGCGCATGTCGGCGTCGTCCCGGGCCTTGCCGAATATGTCGCCGAGTTCCTGAAGGGCGCGGCCGAAGGCGGTTATCTTTCGCCCAAGGGCCTGATCGTGTCGCCGAAGGATGTCGCGGCGACCGCGGCCGCCAACGGCAAGGACATGACCGTCCTGAACGGCGCCGAGCTCAAATAAGCTTCCTCCCGCTAGCGGCCGGGGCGGGTTCGCCCTTCCCGGTCGCCGCTTTTTGTTTCCAAGGACGGACATAGCGACGTGACCTTCAACGCCGCCGCCCTTTTGCTATTGATCGCGGGGTTAGCCCTGATCGGCTGGCTGGCCGGCCGCGCGCGGTCGAACCTGCTCGCCGGCCGTGCGGGCGAAAAGCTCCATTCGCGCCCGCAATATCATGGCTGGTATGTCGCGCTGTGGCTCTTCGCCCCCGCGGCGCTGTTCCTTGCGGTGTGGGCGAGCGTCTCCCCCGCGCTGATCACCAACCAGGTGCTCGCGAGCGATGCCGCGCAGAGCCTGCCCGCATTCGGTTTCGAGCGCGGCGCGATCCTGTCCGACGCGCGGAGCGTCGCACAGGGCAGGCAGGCCGCGGTGCGGCTGCCCGCCGCGGCGCCGCTGGTGAAACCCTATGGCGACGCGACGCATAAATATGCGTGGATCGGCATCGCCGCGATGCTCGCGCTGGCGCTCGCGGGCGGGCTCTATGCCTTCATGCGGATCAGACCCGATTTCCGGGCGCGCACGCGGGTCGAAAAAATCGTGATGCTGGTGCTGCTGCTCGCGTCGCTCGTCGCGATCCTCACGACCTTCGGCATCGTGCTGTCGCTGCTGTTCGAATCGATCCGCTTCTTCCGCCTCGTGTCCCCCGCCGAGCTGCTGTTCGGCACCGAATGGGCGCCGACGAGCGGAGCGCCGCAGCCCGACACCTTCGGCGGCATCCCGCTCTTCTGGGGCACGATCCTGATCGGCGCGATCATTGCGATGATCGTCGCCATTCCCATTGGCATGATGACCGCGGTCTATCTCACCCAATATGCGGCGCCCGCGGTGCGCAAGTGGGTGAAGCCGCTGCTCGAGATCCTCGCGGGCGTGCCGACCGTCGTCTACGGCTATTTCGCTGCGCTGACCGTCGCCCCGGCGCTGCGCGAATTCGCGGTGATGCTGGGTATTCCCAACGCCTCGACCGAAAGTGCGCTCGCCGCGGGTATCGTGATGGGCGTGATGATCATCCCGTTCGTGTCGTCGATGGCCGACGACAGTATCAACGCGGTGCCGCAGGCGATGCGCGACGGATCGCTGGCACTGGGCGCGACGCCGAACGAGACGATCCGCCAGGTGCTGATCCCCGCCGCGCTGCCCGGCGTGATGGGCGGCATATTGCTCGCAGTCAGCCGCGCGATCGGCGAGACGATGATCGTCGTGATGGCGGCGGGCCTGTCGGCCAACATGACCGCCAATCCCTTTGCCAGCGTCACCACGGTGACCGCGCAGATCGTCAAGCTGCTCACCGGCGACCAGGAGTTCGACAGCGCGAAGACGCTCGCCGCCTTCGCACTGGGTCTCGTCCTCTTCATCGTCACGCTGCTGCTCAACATCGTCGCGCTGCGCATCGTCAAAAAGTATCGCGAAGCTTATGAATAGAGACACCGCCCCCACCGACTGGAAAGGCGCCGTGATGCAGAAGCGCATCGCGGGCCGCTACGCCGCCGAACGCCGCTTCAGGCTGCTCGGGCTGGGCGCGGTGCTGCTGTCGGGCGCTTTCCTCGCCTTCCTGCTGTTCGTGATGGTCGGCAA
>NZ_JAEMQX010000042.1 GCF_016463645.1 Sphingopyxis sp.
GGGCTCTGCCCTTCCTCCAGCTTCTCGTCATAGGCGTTTTTGGTGAGGCCGGTGCGTTGCGCCAGCAGATCGCCCACCGTCACGCGCTCCTCGGCACCGCCGGGCAGGCGCAGCGATGTGCGCCAGCGCGAAACCGGGCGATCGAGGTCGACCCGGCCGTCATTGGCGAGCGCCCCCGCAAGTGCGCCCGTCGCGGTCTTGGAAACCGAGGCCCAGCGGAACAATGTTTGCGGTGTGACGCGCGCGCCGGTCGAACTGTCGGCAAGGCCATAGGTGCGCACGAAGCGCAATTCGCCGTCTTCCACGACCGCGACCGCCAGCCCGGCCATTTCGGGCCGCTGCGCCAGATCGGCGAGTTGCCGGTCGAGCGTGCGATAGTCGATCCGGCCACGCCATTCGGCGGGCGTGTCGGGCAGGTTTTCAGGCGCCGAAATCGGGATCGGAACGCTGGCGAGGGGGTGCTTCCCGCCCAGGACGTGAATACCGAGCCAGCCGGCCGATACCAGTGCGGCGACGGCGATCAGAAAACCAAAAAACCGCTTCATTGACTCTCGTTCAGACTGCGACCTCGTAATTGGCCGTCGTCTTAGCCGCGACTTCCTCCGCCGTCACCTCCGGCGCGAGCTCGATCAGCCGGAACGGGCTGTCATGGTCGTCGCGCCTGAACACCGCGAGGTCGGTGATGATCATGTCGACGACATTCTTGCCGGTCAGCGGCAGCGTGCATTCGGGGATGAACTTGGGGCTGCCGTCCTTGGCATTATGCTCCATCACGACGATGATCTTCTTGACCCCGGCGACGAGGTCCATCGCGCCGCCCATGCCCTTGATCATCTTGCCGGGGATCATCCAGTTGGCGATGTCGCCATTCTCGGCGATCTCCATCGCGCCCAATACGGTCAGATCGATATGCCCGCCGCGGATCATCGCGAAACTGTCCGACGAGGAGAAATAGGCCGATTGCGGCAATTCGCTGATCGTCTGCTTGCCGGCATTGATCAGGTCGGGGTCCTCGTCGCCCTCATAAGGGAAGGGCCCGATACCGAGCATGCCATTCTCCGACTGCAGCGTCACCGTCATCCCGGCGGGGATATGGTTCGCGACCAGCGTCGGGATGCCGATGCCGAGGTTGACGTAATAGCCGTCCTGCAGTTCCTTTGCGGCGCGCGCCGCCATGTCATCACGCGTCCAGGCCATTATTTCGGCTCCCATTGCTTGTCGGAGGGGAAGGCGTCGTCCCAGCCCAGTTTTTCCCACGGGCCGTAGACGGGATTGGGGAAAAGGAACCAGCCCTTGTCCCAAAGTGCGGTGGCGCCTGCGCTGGTGGCGAGCGCCATGCGCTGCGCCGCGGGCAGGTCCCGGGTGTTGAACTGCTGGCTGAAATCGCCGAGCTGGTCGCCGCCGAGGATGATGACGCAATATTTCGAGGCGATCGCCGCCCGGCGCCCGTCCTTGCTCGATCCGCCGGCGTCGTCGCCCATCAGGAACAAGGTCTCGCCATGCCTGAACTTGCCGAGTCCGGCGGCGCGCAGCGTATCCTCGCTGCCCCCGGCATTGGCGGCGCTGCGGTTGGTGTTGGCGATGACGGTGATTCCCGCGGCGCGCAGCCTGTTCACCATCTCGACCGTGCCGGGCATCGCGACCGCCTTGCCCGCGCCGGTCTTTTCCCACTGGTCCCAGACCTTGACATCGAACGCCGTGCCCTTCTCGGCGAAATAGCGCATCGGGCCGAGGTTCCAGATCAACGTTTCGTCCGCATCGAACACCGCGGCGAAGGGCTTGTTGCCGCATGGCTCGAACGCGGGTGCGTCCATCGTCGCACCCGCCGCCAGCACGACGCTGTCCTTCGGCCGCTCCTTGATCCGCCACACGCCATAGTCGGCGATCCGCGCATTGGTCGCGCGCACCGCAATGGCCGCCTCGGGCGAGCCATAGAGATATTGCAGCGCCACCGGCGGTTTGGCGGCGTCGACCGACACCGCGGCGGCCGGCGGAGCAGGGGCCGTCGCCACCTCTGCCGGCGCGCTGGCACAGCCTGCCAAGAGCAGTGCGGTAAGGACCATAGCTGCTCCTGAGCCTGTTCCAGCGCGCATCCGCCGCATCAATTTAAACTTCCCTGTTGGATCGTTTCTATCGCCGTGAACTGGTCGCGAAGTTCGTCGGAAACGCCATTCACGATTGCTTGCAGTGCCTCTGCCTCGTCAAGTGACCAGGTTCCCGCATAGGCCACCGCGGCGTGCCGGACCGTGTCCGCCATCAAGCACCCGAACATATATGGGTCCTCAAGGCAGTTGGCCGCGATCCATACGCTACTTCCAGCGCCATCCGTGATCCAAATCCGAGCGATCTCGGCCGAATCCTCGGTCAGAGTGTCGCCATTTTCCAACTTGATTTCATGAGGCCCCTTGCTGGTCATGCGACGTGCTCGCGCGGGCGTGTCGTCCGGAATTCGATCTTCTTGTCGTAGGGCGCGCCGAGGACGAGGCGTTTCACATAGATGCCGGGCAGGTGGATCGCGTCGGGATCGAGACTGCCGACGGGGACGATTTCCTCGACCTCGGCGACGCAGATCTTCGCCGCGGTCGCCATCGGCTGGTTGAAGTTGCGTGCGGTCTTGCGGAAGATCAGGTTGCCGCTCTCGTCGGCCTTCCACCCCTTGATGATCGCGAGGTCGGCGAAGATGCCGCGTTCGAGGATATAATCCTGCCCGTCGAAACTCTTCACTTCCTTGCCTTCGGCGACGAGCGTGCCGACGCCGGTCTTCGTATAGAAGCCGGGGATGCCCGCACCGCCGGCGCGGCAGCGTTCGGCCAGCGTGCCCTGCGGGCAGAATTCGACTTCGAGCTCGCCCGCGAGATATTGTCGTTCGAACTCCTTGTTCTCGCCGACATAGGAGGAAATCATCTTCCTGACCTGCTTGGTGCGGAGCAGCTTGCCGAGCCCTTCGCCGTCGATCCCGGCATTGTTGCTGGCGATCGTCAGCTGCTTGGTGCCCGCGTCGCGGATCGCGTCGATCAGCCGCTCGGGAATGCCGCACAGGCCGAAGCCGCCCGCGCAAATCTGCATGCCGTCGAAGAGGAGGCCGTCGAGCGCGGCTGTTGCGTCGGGATATTGCTTGTTCGCCATGAAGGGGCCTCCTTGCCGGGATGTCGGGCGCGACATTGGCGCATTTGATCTATCAATTCTAATTGTTCGATTTTTGGATTATACATAGACAATGTCTATCAATCGCGTTTCGCTCTACCATCTCGAAACCCTGCTCTGGATCGACCGGCTCGGCACTTTTTCGGCGGCTGCCGAGCGACTCAACACGACGCAGCCGACGGTGTCGGCGCGGATGCGCGAACTCGAACAGCGACTGGGAACGGCGCTCTTCCGCCGCGAAGGCCGCGCGATGTCGCTGACGGCGGCGGGGCGCAAGCTGGTGCGCGATTGCGACCCGCTGCTGCGCGACATGCAATATGCGCTGCTCGGCAGCGGCGGTTATGGCGAAGCGAGCGGGGTGGTGCGCATCGGCGCGGGCGAGATCGCGGCGGCGAGCTGCCTTCCCGCCTTCGTCGCCGACCTCAAGGCCGACATGCCCAACGTCGGGCTCGAGATCGAAATCGACCTCACCGCGAATCTGATCCAGCAGTTGTTGACCGGGCGCACCGACATGGCCTTCGCCGCCGGGCCGATCGCACACCCCGCGCTCAAGACCAGCCCGATCGGCGAGGTCGAGCTGGTATGGCTCGCCAGTCCCGCGGTCGCCTCGGCCTTTGCGGGCGGCGAGGCGATGCTTCCGGTCTGGTCGCTCGCCAGCCATTCGCCGATCCACGGCCGGATGCGCGAAGCGATCGAGGCGTCGCGCATCGCGCAGAAATCGCTCAACCTCTGCAACAATGCGCGCACGATGATCGATATCGCGAAGGCGGGCGGGGGGATCGGCATCTTCCCGCAACCGATGGTGCGCGGCGAGGTGGCTAGCGGCGCTCTCGCCGCGATTGATGGCATGCCCGCGCTCGCGCCGGTCGAATTCCATGTTGCGATGCGCGTCGCCGATACCGAACCGGTGCTCACGCAGATCTTCGAGCGCGCGGCGAAGCTCAACCTCGCGAGCGCGGGATGTGAGCCGAACGGCGGTTGACGACCGGAAGCCGCCCGATCAATCATCGTCACCCCGGACTTGATCCGGGGTCCCGCTTGAAATCGAAACCTGCTCTTCCGCCATAAGAAGCGGGATCCCGGATCAAGCCCGGGATGACGAAGCGGGGTGGCTTGCCGTCCGCTTCCCACCCCAAAACCGCCATTCGGGGCGCGGTGGAAACCGATTGTCAGGGCAGTTCCATCTCCAGCGCCGTCGACAGGTCGGCTAACGCCTGCGCGCCGCTCGTCACCTTGATCGCGTGCATGCCGAGCCGGCTCGCAGGTTTGCAGTTGATGCCGAGGTCGTCGAGATAGATGCACGCCCTGGGTTCGACGCCGAGCTTCTCGCACATCATCTGGTAAATTCGTGGATCGGGCTTGCGCATCCCGACTTTGCTCGATTCGATGACATGGTCGAAACGCGCCATGATCGTCGCGACTTCGGCGGCCAGCGCCTCGCTCCGCGCCATGCCCGCGCCCTTGCCGCTGGGGACATTGTTGGTAATGCACGCGATCCCGAAACCCCGGGCCTTCAGCGTATCGAGCGCCGCGACCATCGCGGGACGCACCGCTCCTGCCAGCACCGCGAGCACCGCTTCGCCTTCCAGGTCATGACCAAGCGCCTTCGCTTCCGCCGCGAACAGCGCATCGAACGCAGCCGCGTCGATCTCGGCGCGCTCGAAACGGGCCCAGGCGTTGGTGTCGGGATCGGCGGCGTTGACGCGGCGCACGAAGTCGCGCGGCAGCCCGCGCTCCTCCTCCAGCCGGTTGAACGCTTCGAAGGGCGAGGCGGTGATGACGCCGCCGAAGTCGAAGATGACATGGGTGTAGCGAGACATGGCGCGGCTAGAGCGCAGATTGACGTTAACGTCAACCTGTCGTGCGCGCCGGCGCTATTTGACGCGCGTGCCCGACCAGCTCGCATCGTCGATGGTGAGGTCGAGCCGGTCGGGGGAGCGCACCGTGTCGAGCAGGAACACCGAAGGCCCGCTCGCGGCAAGGATCGCGTCCATCGCCTTTTCGAGCGGGATGGTGACGGTCGGGATGCGGGAATAGTCCGATTTGATCTCGACCTTGTTCGGGCCCGTCCGCGTCACGGTGATCGTGACATTGCTGCGCGACGATCCGCGCGCATCGGACGCGACATCGCCCTTGTAGGTGCCTGCGACGCGATCGGCAAGGTCGGCCTTCCGCGCAGGCGCGGCTTTGGGCGGTTCGGCAAGCGCCGCTCCGGCCGGAAGCAAGAGCGAGAGAGAGGTGGCGGCGACAAGGGTGCGAAGCATGGTCCGTCCTTTCGTGCGGCGGGGAAAGGGATTGCTCCTGCGACCCTCATGGGACGACGACGATCCCCTTTTTGGGGTCGGCCCGTCCCGAGAGCATTTCCCGATAGGCAGCGAGCGCCGCATCGCCACCGCTGCGTTTATCAACCGAAGTCAGTCGCGGTGCAACCTCCATGAAGGCGAGCCACGCTTCGGCGATCTTCTGCCCGAACGCCGCCCCGCCCCAGTCGGCGATGCGCTTCTGGCTGCGGCCGGGCGCGAAGAACCCCTGCCGGTCGGGGCCGGGCAGCGCCGCCCCGCCGGCATCGGCGTCCCAATGCGATTTGCCGACGATGATCGAGGCCTTGAGGTTGTTCCCGAAATGACTGTGCACCACGCGCGTCACTGCGCCGTTGCCCGCCATGTCGACAAGCGCCGAAGGTGTGCCCGGATTGAGCGTCAATATGTCGTCATAGGCGATGACGCGGTCATATATGCGCTGCGCATCGAGGTCGGCGACATTCGCCTTGCTGGTGAGGCCGACCGTTTCGGGACGGTGCCCTTCGCGCTGTGCGAGCGAAAAGCCGAGGCCGATCGCGGTCTTGCTCGATGCGCTGGCGATCAGGATCTGCTCGGCGCCATAATCGCCTTCGTCTTCGAACTGGTCGGCGATCAGCCAGCCGGTCAGGAACAGCGGGCGGAACACCGGCCAATAGTCATGGTCGGCGGCGCGATAACCCTCCAGCGCCTCGATCCGCTGATAATTGTTGTAGATGGGGGGCAGGGCGGTGCGGCGCGGCGTGACGTCGGTGAAGCCGCCGGGTCCGGCCTTGCCGACGGTCAGCATCGCGCCCTCCGCCATCGGATAATAACCATAGAAGCGATCGCCGGCCGCGATCCCCTCGGCGCTGCTTTCGGTGACGGTCGCGAAGCCCCAGACGGGCAAGCGTCCGGGCGTGTCGCGCTCGGCAAAGAAGTCCCAATAGCCCTGATCGTTGCCGAACAGGCCGGCGGGCTTGCCGAACACGGCGTAGGTGATGTTGTTCGCGGTCATCGCATAGCTGTCGATGTGCACGCGGACCTGTCCCGGTGCGAGCGGCGCATCGGAGTCGCTTGCCAAAACAGCTTGCGTGATATCGTCGCGATCGATGTCGATCGCCCAGCTCTTTGCGCTCATGTCCGGACCCCTCCGATTGGCTTGCCCGCAGGCGCGGGATGGCCGATAGTCATACAGATGGCGACGCCCCTGACAATCGCGGTCAAACGCATTCACGAACCGGCCCGCCCCGGCGACGGCGCGCGTTTCCTCGTCGACCGGCTGTGGCCGCGCGGGGTGTCGAAGGAGAAGGCGGCGCTGGCCGCATGGCTGAAACCGCTGTCGCCGAGCGACGGGCTGCGCAAGCGTTTCCACGCCGAGACGGCCGATTCGGACGAAGCGTGGGACGAATTCCGGCTCAACTATTTTGCCGAACTCGACGCGGGTGGCGAGGAAATGAAGGCCGCGCTGTCCACGCTCGACGCGGCGGTGCGGGCGGGACCGGTTACCCTGCTCTATGCCGCGAAAAGCGAGGAACGGAACAACGCCGTGGCGCTCCGCGAATGGCTTGAGTGCCGCTAGCCGACCGTCGTCCCGAGCAGTGCCCCGATCGCGATCGTCACGGCCATGGCCATCGCACCCCAGAAGGTCACGCGTACGACCGGGCGCAGCATCGGCGCGTTGCCCGCCTTGGCTCCAAGCGCGCCGAGGATCGCAAGGAAGACAAGCGACGCCGCCGAAACCGTCCACGGCAGCGACGTGCCCTGATCGACGAACACGGTCGCGAGCGGCAGTGCCGCGCCGACCGCGAAACTCGCCGCCGAAGCCGCCGCCGCCTGCACCGGCCGCGCCGCCATCGCGTCGGTTATCCCCAGCTCGTCGCGCAGATGCGTATCGAGCGCATTGTGCTCGGTGAGCTGCACCGCGACCTGCTCCGCCATCGCACGGTCGAGCCCGCGTTCCTGATAGATTTGCGTCAGCTCTTCGAGTTCGAATTCGGGATCGGCGGCGAGGTGGCGTTTTTCCAGCTCGACATCGGCTTTTTCGGCATCGCCCTGCGAGCTCACCGAAACATATTCGCCCGCCGCCATCGACATCGCGCCCGCGACAAGCCCCGCGGTCCCGGTGACGAGGATCGATGATTGCGACACGCCCGCCGCTGCGACCCCCGCGATCAGGCTCGCGGTCGATACGATGCCGTCGTTGGCGCCGAGGATCGCGGCGCGCAGCCAGCCGATCCGCGTGACGGCATGGGTTTCCTCGTGCATGGCTTTACGTCTCCGCCCCTCTAATATTGCAGCTGCAGCCCCGGCCGTGCCCAGCGCGTCTTCACCAGCCGGCCGGTGCCCGACAGGGTGATATAGGCGTCTTGCCGGTCGGGCCCGCCGAAGGCGATATTGGTGGTGAAGATATCGTCGGTCGCGACGAACTCGACGAGTTCGCCCGCCGGCGAGACGACGCTGATACCGCATTCGCCGATCGTCGCGACGCAGATATTGCCGTTCGCCTCCATCGCGAGGCTGTCGAAGAATTTATAGCCCGCGGGACGATAGAGCGGGATGCCGGGCCCGCCCGGCCCCGCCGCATCGTCGACCTTGCCCGGCGCGATGATATTGAACTGCGTCAGGCGGCAGGTATAGGTTTCGGCTGCATAGAGCTTGGTTCCGTCGGGCGAGATGCCGACGCCGTTGGGGTTATAGCTCGGGAAGATCACTTCCTCGATGAAGCTGCCGTCGGCCTTGGCGTAGAAGATGCCGACGATGTCGTGGCAGCGCGCGGCATAATCGACCTTGCCATGATCGGTGAACCAGAAACCCCCGTGGGCGTCGAACATGATGTCGTTGGGGCCGCGCAGCGTCACGCCATGGTCGCCCGATTTGTACAGCAACTCGACCGCGCCGGTCTCGATATCGATCCGCTCGATCCGCCCGCCCGAATAATCGTCGGCGATGCCGTGCGGCGCGAGATAGCCGTTCGATTCGACATAGTTGAAGCCGCCATTGTTGCAGCAGTAAAGCTTGCCGTCGGGGCCGATCGCGAGGCCATTGGGCCCGCCCCCGGGGGTCGCGATGACCTCCTTCCGGCCGCCGGGCCAGCAGCGCGTGATGCGCTTCGCCTCGATCTCGACGACGATGATGCTGCCGTCGTCCATCACGACCGGCGCCTCGGGAAAGCGCAATCCGTCGGCGATCAGTTCAAACTCGGCCATCCCCATCTCCCTTGCGTGTCCGTACTCGCTGTGCTTTGCGGCCATCATGCCCGTTCGCTCGCTCTTCGCCACCAATTTTTACGAGGCCGATATCGGCACGCCCGACCTGCTCGAAGAGCTGGAGGACAGCTGCCGCCTGTTCGCCGAAGAGGATGGCGCGGGGAAGGCGTGGAGCCGCGAGCACGGCTACAAGGGTTATACGAGCTATGCGAGCCTCGGCGACCTGCCCGAGCGCGATCCCGCCTTTTACGATCTCAAGCGGCTGCTCGACAAGCAAGTGAAGGCCTTCGCTAAGGCGTGCCATTTCGATCTCGCCAAGCCGCTCAGGCTCGACAGCCTGTGGGTCAACATATTGAAACCCGGCGGCACGCACAGCGGGCATATCCACCCGCACAGCATCGTGTCGGGCACCTTCTACGTCGCCGTCCCGCCGGGATCGGGTGCGCTCAAGCTCGAAGACCCGCGTCTCGCCATGCTGATGGCGGCGCCGGGCCGCACCGACGATGCGCCCGAGCATCAGCGTCCCTTCGTCTATGCCGAACCCGCTGCGGGCCGCGTCTTCCTGTGGGAAAGCTGGCTGCGGCACGAGGTGATGCCGCATTCGGGCAAGGGCGAACGGATCAGCATCAGCTTTAACTATCGCTGACGCTTCCTATATCGCCGTCATCCCCCATTCCCTGGCAAAGGATCCTCCATGACCGCGACCTACGACGCCGACCTCCAGCTTTTCATCGACGGCGCCTGGCGGAGCGGCGAGGGGCGCGATGAACGGCCGGTCTATAATCCCGCGACCGCGGGCACGATCGCCGAATTGCCGGTTGCGACCGCGGCCGATCTCGACGAGGCGCTTGCCGCTGCGGCACGCGGCTGGCCGGTATGGCGTGCGAAGACTCCCGACGAGCGCGCGACGCTGATGCACAAGACCGCGGGCATCATCCGCGAGCGGGTTGAGCATATCGCGACGCTGCTCACGCTCGAACAGGGCAAGCCGGTCGCCGAGGCGCGCGGCGAGGTGCTGTCGGCGGCAGGGCTGTTCGACTATTTCGCCGAGCAAGGAAAGCGCATCGAGGGCCGCGTGCTCCAGCGCCCGCTCGGCCAGCGCGCGATGGTGACCAAACATCCCGTCGGCCCGGTCGCAGGCTTCAGCCCGTGGAACTTCCCGGTCAACCTGATGGTCAAGAAGATTGCCCCCGCGCTCGCTGCGGGCTGCGTCGTGATCGCCAAGGCGCCGGAGGAAACGCCGGGTTGCACCAGCGCAATCATGCGCTGCATCGCCGACGCGGGTATCCCGGGCGACGTCGTCCAGCTCGTCTATGGCGATCCCGACATGATCAGCCGCCACCTGCTCGCGAGCCCGGTGATCCGCAAGGTCAGCTTCACCGGCTCGACCGCGGTCGGCAAGCATCTGATGAAGCTCGCCGCCGACGGCGTGAAGCGCATCACGATGGAACTGGGCGGTCATGCGCCGGTGCTCGTGTTCGATGATTGTGATCTCGAAGCGACGCTCGACAAGGTCGTGTGGCAGAAGTTCCGCAACGCGGGGCAGGTCTGCATCTCGCCGACGCGCTTCTATGTGCAGCAGGGCATCTACGACGCCTTCGTGAAGGGCTTCGCCGAGCGAACGGCGAAGGTGAAAATCGGCAGCGGGCTTGACGCCGACACGCAGATGGGCCCGCTGGCCAATGTGCGCCGTATCCCCGCGCTCGAGGCGCTCGTCGCCGATGCCAGAGCAAAGGGTGCGCGCGTCATTGCCGGTGGCGAGGCGACCGGCAATGGCTATTTCTTCCAGCCGACCGCGATTGCCGACGTTCCCATCGAAGCCGATGCGATGAACAACGAGCCATTCGGTCCGATGGCGCTGATCCGCCCGTTCGGGACCGAGGACGAGGCGCTCGAACAGGCGAACCGGCTGCCTTACGGCCTCGCGGCCTTCGCCTTCACCGAGAATGGCCGCCGCATCAACCGCATCGTCGATACCATCGAAAGCGGCATGGTCGGCGTGAACAGCTTCGTGATCTCGACGCTCGATGCGCCGTTCGGCGGCATCAAGGAATCGGGTTTCGGCAGCGAAAGCGGGCCCGAGGGGCTCGATGGCTATCTCGTCACCAAGGCGGTGCATATCTATTGAGCAACAATCCTTCCCAACGCTTCGCGATGGGGAGGATCTTGTTCAACCCCGCTCCAGCGCCACGAAATCGCGCGCCATCGGCGCGAGGTGCGCCCCGCCGTCGACGAAGATCGTCTGCCCCGTCACCGCCTCGGCGCGCGCCAGATACACGACCGCATCGGCGATCTGTGCCGGCGTCGGCAGCGCCCGCAGCGGCATAAGCTTCGCCAGCCGATCGACCTGCGCCGCCGAATAATCGTCGGTCGCCATCGTGAGTCCGGGCGCCACGGCGTTGACGCGCGCACGGCCCCCGAAAGCGACCGCCAACGTCAGCGTCGCCTGCCACAACGCCGATTTCGACAGGCTGTAGGCGATCTGGTCAGGCACAGGATGCGCGACGCGCTGGTCGACGATATTGACGATCGCCGGGCGTTTTCCTTCGCTCGCTGCGACGAGCGTCTTCGCGAGCATCACCGGCGCATGATGATTGACCTGCATCATCTCGGCGAGCGTCGCGGCTGACACGTCGGCCCATTCGCCCTCGGCGAACAGTGCGGCATTGTTGACCAGCAAGTCGGGCGCACGGCCGAATTTCCGGATTACCGCCGGGATCAGCGCGTCGACCGCCGCCGGATCGGCGAGATCGGCTGCAAAGCGGTGGCTGATTGCGCCGGTCTCCGCCAGCGCCTCCGCCAGCACCGGATCGGCGTCGCCCGGACTGCGCTTGTGGATCGCCAGCGCATAGCCTTCGCGCGCGAGACGCGCCGCAATCGCCGCCCCGACACGGTGGAGCCCGCCCGTGACGAGAGCGAGCTTTTGCGTCACTTCCGCGCCCGCCGCATCGTGATGCCGATCTCTTCGCCTTCCTCGGCGATCGCCAGCTTGACGATCTTCACCTCGACCTCTTCGACCTTGTCGTCCTGCAGGAACAGCGTGTCGATGATATGGTCGGCGACGCTTTCGATCAGCACGAAATGCACGTCCTTCGGAATGCCTTCGGTCGCCGCGAATTTCAGATGCATGTAATTTTTCGAGCGGCCGAGCGGCGTCGTCGGATCATAATGATCGGCCATGTTCAGCTTCGCGCGGACCGAGATGCGCAGCGGCTGCGGCAGGTGCGTTTCTTCGGAATAGATGCCGGTCAATACGTCGACGGTCAGCCCGGTCACTTCCAGCCACAATGTATCGGTCACAAGAATTTCCTGTCGAGCGAGCGCGACATTCGGCTTTCCATTGCCGATCCGCGACCCTAAAGCGCCGCCGCATTAGCGAAAGGGTACGCGTTGGTCGAGTTACTTCCATTGTCCGATATCGAGCCGCAGTCGGTCGAGCATCTCCTCGACGCCGCCTTCGGAACGGATCGCTTTGGACGAACCGCCTACCGCATCCGCGCAGGCGTGGATGCCGTGCCGGCGCTGAGCTTTGCGCTGGTCGAGGGTGGCGCGCTGATCGGCACGATCCAGTGCTGGCCGGTCGCGCACCGCGCCGCGGACGGCACCGCGACTCCGCTGGTGATGGTCGGTCCCGTGGCGGTCCGCCCCGATGTCCAGCGCGGTGGGCACGGCCGGGCGCTGATGGCGCATCTGCTGGATGCCGCCGAAACAGCTGCCGACAGCGCACTGATGATGATCGGCGATCCCGAATATTATGGCCGCTTCTTCGGTTTCGACGCCGACGCGACGGGGGCGTGGGATTTGCCCGGACCGTTCGAGCGCCGACGCTTGCTCGCGCGGGCGGTGAACGGGCACAGCCCGCCGACGGGCGCGGGGCTGATCGGGCCGCGCTAGCCCCCGCGGGGTTGCGCGCGCCGCGCGCCCGCCTATGTCGTATATATGGTCAGCCCGGCGCCCTCGCTACCCAAGCATTTTTCGCAGCTCTCGCTGACCGAAGCGGCCGAACTGCTCGCGGCGCGCAAGCTGCCGCCGGTCGAAAGCTGGCATCCGGCGCGCGAGGGGGACAGCGCGATGGAGATTCGCGCCGACGGCAGCTGGTATCACGAGGGCGGCCGGATCAACCGGCCCGCGATGGTCCGGCTCTTCTCGACGATCCTCCGCCGCGAACCCGACGGCCGCCATGTGCTCGTCACCCCGGCGGAGAAGCTGACGATCGCGGTCGAGGATACACCCTTCCGCGCGGTCGAGATGAAAAGCGAGGGCGAGGGCGCGGTGCGCAAGCTCGTCTTCCGCCTCGACACCGATGATCTCGTCATGGCGGGCCCGGATCACCCGCTGAGCTTCGGCGGCGACGCCGACAATCCCGACCCGCGGCTTCATGTCCGCGGCGTCATCGGCAACGGCCTCGAAGCGCGGATCGACCGTGCGCTCTACTACGACCTTGTCGAGCTGGCGATCGCCGACGGCGCCGCGCCGCCTGCCATCTGGTCGAACGGCACGCGTTTTCCGCTGGTGGACGCCTGATGCTGTCGGAGAAATTGCGCACCGCGCTCGACAACCTGCTGCCCGATCCGGGCGAGGACGAAACCTATCTCGGCATGCCCACGCTGCGCGATGCCGCCGTGCTTATCGCTTTCACTGACCGTCCCGATCCCGGCATCATCCTGACCCAGCGGCCGCAATGGCTGCGCAGCCATGCGGGGCAGGTCGCCTTCCCGGGCGGCAAGATCGACCCGGGCGATCGCGACGCGATCGACGCTGCATTGCGCGAGGCGGAGGAAGAGATCGGGCTGAACCGCCGCGACGTGATGATCGCGGGCGCCACGGAACCCTACCGGTCGGGCAGCGGCTATCTGATCACACCGGTGCTCGGCGTCATCCCGCCCGACCTGCCGCTCGACCCCAATCCCGACGAGGTCGAGGACTGGTTCGAGGTGCCGCTCGACATATTGTTCGATCCCGACAATTATGCGCGCCAGCATGCCAATTGGCAGGGGCACGACCGCCATTATTACGACATGGACTGGCAGGGGCGGCGGATCTGGGGCGTGACGGCGGGAATCATCATCAATCTGGCGCGGCGTCTGCCCGCGGGCTGGCACCGGTGACGCGGCTCCCCGCTGCCGAATGGCGCGAGCGGCCCGGACTCCACCGGATCGTCGCTGCGCTCACCGCCGACGGCGGCGCGGTCAAGGCGGTCGGCGGCGCGGTGCGCGACACGCTGCTCGGCCTGCCCGTTGCCGACATCGATCTCGCGACCCCGCTGTTGCCGGAGGAGGTGACGCGGCGCCTCGCCGCCGCCGATATCAAGGTCATCCCGACGGGCATTGCGCACGGCACCGTCACCGCGATCGCCAGCGGCGACCATCATGAGATCACGACGCTGCGCCGCGATGTCGAGACCGATGGTCGCCGCGCGACGATCGCTTTCGCCGACGACTGGCGCGATGACGCCGCGCGCCGCGATTTCACGATCAACGCGCTCTATGCCGATCCCGACACGGGGGAAATCGACGACTGGTTCGGCGGGCTGGCGGACCTCGATGCCGGGCGGGTGGCATTTATCGGCGACGCCGCGACCCGGATCGCCGAGGATCATCTGCGTATCCTGCGCTTCTATCGCTTCGCGGCGCGCTTCGGACGGGGTAATCTCGACCCGGTCAGCCATGCCGCGGTCGTAATCGCGCGCCAGTCGCTGAAAAGCCTGTCGCGCGAACGCATCGCCGACGAGTTGCTCAAGATACTCGCGTTGCCCGATCCGCGCGCGATCGTCGGCCAGATGGCGGTCGACGGTATTTTCGCGGTGCTGCTACCCGAACTCGATGCGGCTTTCGTCGCCGCGCTCGACCGCTTGCTCGCCAGCGAACGCGATGCTGCCGTCGCGCCCGCGCCGCTCCGCCGCCTGTCGGCGCTGCTTCCGCCCGATGCCGCCATTGCCGAGCAGGTCGCCAGCCGCCTCCGCCTGTCGACGCGGCAGCGCAAGCATCTTGCGGCGCTCGGCGGCAATCGCACGGATATCGTGCGGCCGGTTCGCCAACTCGCCCATGCGATCGGCATCGACGCCGCGCGCGATTCCCGGCTCCTCGCGGGGGACCCTTCGGCGGTCGACGCGCTGGCCGGCTGGGCGGTTCCCGAACTGCCGCTCAAGGGCGGCGATATCGTCGCCCGCGGGATCGCCGCAGGGCCCGAGGTCGCGCGCATCCTGAAGGCGGTCGAGGCCGAATGGGTCGCGGAAGATTTTCCCGGCGCCGCCCGCGTCGCCGAACTGGTCGATCAGAAGATCGGCCGCGCCAGCGACTGACGCCAGTAATCGAGCGCGGCGGCGCTATCCATCGGACGCGCGAACAGGAAGCCCTGCCCGAAATCGCAGCCGAGCGCCGACAGCAGCCGCGCCTGGTCGGTCGTCTCGACCCCCTCGGCGGTGGTGCGCATGCCGAGCACTTCGGCGAGGCTCTGGATCGTGCGGACGATCGCGACCTTGTCGCGGTCGTCGACCATATGCTCGACGAAGCTGCGGTCGATCTTGAGGACGTCGATCGGCAGGCGCTGCAGATAGGCGAGGTTCGAATAGCCGGTACCGAAATCGTCCATCGCGACGCGCGCGTCGAGCGCCTTCAGCTCGCTCAGCACCGACAGCGCGAGGTCGGGATCGCCGATGATCGCGCTCTCGGTGAGTTCGATCATCAGCCGCTCGCCGCCGATCCTGTTCGTTTCGAGCGCATGGCGTACCACCGCCGCAACATCGTCGCGGACCAGCTGGATCGCCGAGACATTGACCGAGAAATAGGCGTCGACGACCGCGCCGCCATTCTGCCTGTCCCATTCGGCCAGCACCGTCGCCGCCTTGCCGATCGCCCACTGGCCGAGCGGGACGATCAGTCCCGAATCCTCGGCGATGGGGATGAACTCGGTCGGCGACACCGCATGGCCGCTGCTGTTGTCCCAGCGCGCCAGCGCCTCGAATCCGGCGACGCGGCCGCTCGACAGCTCGATCAGGGGCTGGAAGGCGAGGTGAAGCCGGTCTTCCTCGATCGCGTTGCGCAGTTCGGTCTCGAGCCCGAAGCGATTGTCCGAGAGCATCGCGGCCTCGGGTTCGTAGATTTCGATGCGATCGGTCTGTTTGGCGCGCTTGAGCGCGATCTGCGCATGGCGGATCTGGTCCGCGATATCGGTGTCAATTGCCGGCTGGATCGCGCAGCCGAGCGCGCAGTCGACGCTGACCTTGAGTTCGCCGATCCGGAACGGATGGTCGAAACAGCCGCGGATGCGTCGCGCCATTTCGCGGACATCGGCACGGCCGCCCGCGATGCGCGTCGAAATCGCGAACTCGTCGCCGCCGGTGCGCGCCAGTATGTCGCCGCTGCGTAGGCTCGATTTCAGACGGCGCGCGACGGTGATGATCAGCTCGTCGCCCGCCATCGGACCGATATGCTCGTTGATGCGGCTGAAGCGGGCGAGGTCGAGCAACAGGATGGCGTGATCGCCGCCTGCGCCTTCGGTACGTGCGCGCTGTTCGACAAGTTCCTCGAAGCCGGCACGGTTGGGAAGGCCGGTGAGGCTGTCGGAAACGAGTTCGCGGCGCAGGTTGCGCTCGGTCATCATCTCCTGCGTCCGGTCGATCAGCGTCAGCAGGAACAGCCCGTCGTCGCCCGACTCGGTGGGCAGCGGGCCGATCGACCCGCGCAGGTCGCGCGCCGCCGGGCCTTCGCCGAGCTGGCAGGAAAATTCCTGCGCCTCTTCGGGGAATTGCGACGCGCGCTCGATGGCCCGCAGCAACTCGATCGGCGCGTCGGCGCCCGCAGGCGACAGGGTTAACCGGTCGAAGGCGGCGTTGCTTGCATGGAGGCGGAAATTGCCGCGCGCCATCGGTCTGATCAGCGCGGCCGGAACGGGCAACGCGTCGATCCAGCCGACGAACAATAAGGGCCGGTCTTCGCCGGTTCTATCGATAGGCATAACAGAGGGTTTTGTGCGACCTTTCCCCATTGCCCAATGCCTAGGTCACGGGAAGTAAAGAAGGGATTTACGGATACATCGAAATACGGTCAGTCGAAGCGATTGTTCCTTGGAAAACCGGTCGGCGGCATGCGGCCGGCCGCCCCGCGCGCGACGCGCCAGGGAGCGAGGTCGGTTTCGGTTCGTGTGCGGCCGGTGTCGCCGCCCATCGCCCAGCTCAGTCCTTCGGCAAAGGCGAAGCTGACCGCGTCGGAAAGGCCGCCGTCGCGATAGCGTTGCAGCATCACGCCCTGACCGCGCGCCATGACCGGCACTTCGGCAAGCGGGAAGACGACGAGCTTGCGGTTCTCGCCGACGGCCGCGATGCTGTCGTCGCCGGCAGCGACCGGGCGCACCACCGCGAGAGACGCCTTGGGCTTCAGATTGACGACGTTGCGGCCCTTGCGCGTCTCGGCGACCACTTCGCTCATCTGTGCGACGAAGCCGTGGCCGCTCGTCGAGGCGAGCAGCAGGCGGCCTTCGGCGCTTGCGGGGATCAGCGCGACGATCCGCGCATCGGGATCGATATCGACCATCAGGCGCAGCGGTTCGCCGAAGCCGCGCCCGCCCGGCAGCTTGTCGGCGCCGACGGTGAAGAAGCGTCCGTCGCTCGCGGCGACCAGCAGCTTGTCGGTCGTCTGCGCGTGCGCGGCGAATAGCAGCTCGTCGCCTTCCTTGAACTTGAACTCGCCCCACTGGTCGGCCGCGACATGGCCGCGCTGGGCGCGGATCCAGCCGCGCTTCGACAGGATCACCGTCACCGGTTCCTTCTCGATCATCGCGTCGAGCGGGATTTCGCGCGTCGGCGCGGCTTCGGCGATCGTAGTCCGGCGCGCGCCGAGCAGCGTTTCTAGGCCATAGACGTCGCGCAGCTTCTCGAGATCCTTGCGCAGCCGCGTCTTCTGCCGCGCCGGGCTTTCGACGAGCTTCGCGAGTTCCTCGCGCTCGGCGGTCAGGTCGGCCTGCTCGCGCTTCAGCTCCATTTCCTCGAGCCGGCGCAAGCTGCGCAGCCGCATGTTGAGAATCGCCTCGGCCTGACGGTCGGTCAGGATGAACTCTGCGATCATCACCGGTTTCGGCTCGTCCTCGGTGCGGATGATCTCGATGATCCGGTCGAGATTGAGGAAGGCGATGATATAGCCCGCGACGAGTTCGAGCCGGTCGTCGATCTTCGCGATGCGGTGCTGCGCGCGGCGGACGAGAACGATGATCTGATGCTGCAGCCATTCGGTGAGCAGCTGTTTCAGCCCCATCACCTTCGGCGTGCGCGTCGCGTCGAGGACGTTGAGATTGAGCGCGAAACGGCTTTCGAGGTCGGTCAGCCGGAACAGGCTGTCCTTGAGTACCTCGGGGTCGACGTTGCGGCTCTTGGGTTCGAGCACGATGCGCAGATCCTCGGCGCTCTCGTCGCGCACATCCTCGAGGATCGGCAGCTTCTTGTCGGCGATCAGCTGGGCGATCTGCTCGATCAGCTTGCCCTTGGCGACCCCGTACGGAATTTCGCTGATCACGAGTTGCCAAGTGCCGCCCGACAATTTCTCGATCCCGCTCTCTTCCCAGCTGCCATCGCCCAGCTTGCCGGTCGAAAAACGCGCGCGGACGCGGAAACCGCCGCGACCGGTCTCGTAGGCGTGCGCGATCGTTTCGGGGCTGTCGACGACGATGCCGCCGGTCGGGAAATCGGGACCCTTCACATGTTCGAGCAGCTCGGGCAGCTCGGCATTCTGGTTCTCGATCAGCAGCAGCGCGGCGCCGATCACCTCGGCGGCGTTGTGCGGCGGGATATTCGTCGCCATGCCGACCGCGATCCCGCTCGCGCCATTGGCGAGCAGGTTCGGGAACAGCCCCGGCATGATCTCGGGCTCTTCATCCTCGCCATTATAGGTCGGACGGAAGTCGACCGTGCCCTCGTCGAGCCCCTGCATCAGGTCGATCGCAACGCGCGTCAGCCGCGCTTCGGTATAGCGGTAGGCCGCGGCGTTATCGCCGTCGATATTGCCGAAATTGCCCTGGCCGTCGACGAGCGGATAGCGAAGCGAGAAATCCTGCGCGAGGCGGACCATCGCGTCATAGACCGCGGTGTCGCCGTGCGGGTGGAACTTGCCGATGACGTCGCCGACGACGCGCGCCGACTTCTTGTAGCCCTGCGAGGGGTCGAGACGCATCGCGCGCATCGCCCACAAGAGGCGGCGATGAACGGGCTTCAGCCCGTCGCGCAGGTCGGGCAGCGAGCGCGCGGTGATCGTCGACAGCGCATAGACCAGATAACGTTCGGACAGCGCGCTGTCGAACGGGGTATCGATGGAATCGCCGGGCACGGAAGGTGGAAGATCGTCGTTGGTGGTCGCCATTGTCCCGAGCCGATAGCAAGGCTGGCGCGCCAAGGCAAAGGCGAAGCATTGCGGGGCGCGACGGTTCGCCGGTGGCCGTGACCGGATCGGCCCTTAAAGCCACAAAAGCCCCGCATGCGCGTGTCGGTAATGTGTCCTTTGTGGCTTTAGGGCCAGAACCCCGGGGGGGGGGCGGATCGGGCATGCCGGGCCGGAACGTCGGATGCACAAATCAAAGAGCGGGCAAGAGGCTGGCATAGCGGGAGAAAGTAGGAAAGGCAGAAAAGTGGATTGCCCGATCGCTCTTGTCTCGATGCGCCGGGACACTAGCTTGGCGTTTCCACAGGGGAGGTGCGACATCTTGACCGAAACCATTGGCGCCGTTCGCAAAAGCATCTGGTCGCGGGCACGGGAGACGGCGCTACAGGCACCGCCCGAACGCAACCGCTATGTCGATTTCCTCCGCGCGCTGTCGATCCTCGCGGTCGTCGTCGGTCACTGGCTGGTCGCCGCACCCTATATGAAGGACGGCGCGGTCGAGGGTGGGCATCTGCTCGGGATCCTGCCGTGGACGCAGTGGCTGACCTGGGGGTTCCAGGTCATGCCGCTTTTCTTTCTCGTCGGCGGTTTCTCGAACGGCATGTCGTGGGCGGCGACGCAGCGCAAGGGCGGCAGCTATGAAAGCTGGTACAGCGGGCGGTTGCAGCGGCTGATCAACCCGGTGTTGCCGTTGTTCCTGATCTGGACGCTCGTCGCGATGTTCGGGACGCTCGCGGGGGTCGAGCGCGGGGTGGTCGCGATGGCGGCGCAGCTCGCGCTGATCCCGGTGTGGTTCCTGTCGGTCTATCTGATGGTCGCGGCGGTCGTGCCGCTGACGTGGAGGGCATGGCGGCGCTGGGGATTCGCCTCCTTCTGGGCGCTCGTCGCCGGCGCGGTCGCGATCGACGTCGCGGCGCTGCGTTTCGGCGTGCCCCACGTAAATTTCCTCAACTTCGCTTTCGTGTGGCTCGCGATCCATCAGCTCGGCTTCGCATGGAGCGAAGGGCGGCTGACGCCCGGCAGGGCGCTTGTCTGGGGCGTCGGCGGCCTGGCCGCGCTCGGCCTGCTTGTCGGGCTCGGGCCCTATCCGGTCGCGATGATCGGCGTGCCGGGATCAGATCTCAGCAACTCGATGCCGCCGACGCTGGCCTTGCTGGCACTCGGCATCGCTCAGGCGGGTTTCGCGCTCGCGCTCGAACCCGCGGGGCGGCGCATGCTCGACAGTCTCCGCGTCTGGACCGGCGTCGTGCTCGTCAACGGGATGATCATGACGATCTATCTCTGGCACCTGACCGCCTTTGTGCTCGTCATGGTCGCCGCGTGGCTGCTTGTCGGGCTCGGGCTCGACGTCCAGCCGGGAAGCGCTGCCTGGTGGCTGGCGCGGCCGGTCTGGTTCTTGCTCTACATCGCCGCGCTTTTTCCCCTGATCATGGCCTTTGCGCGCCACGAACGCGCGAGCAAGGATAGTGGCGAGGTGCCGCACTGGCGGCTGATCGTCGGGTTGCTGCTGATCTGCGCGGGGCTCGGCGCCACCGCGGCGATCAGCATCGCAAGCCCGCTGGGGGTGACGGGCGTTCGGCTCTGGCTCGTCGCGCTGCCGTTCGTGGGCGCCGCGGTCGCGCAATTCGGGCCGGTGCACCGGCTGGCGCAGCCGCGAACCTGATGCGTGGCCGGGTTCAGGCCGGTCCCGGGGGCCTGCCCTGGGGTTGGCATGCCCTGGCCAGGCATTTCATCGGGCGCGCTTTGCGGTAGCGATACCAGATCTCGTCCCTTTCGAAGCGCAGTCTCAGTTCGGCGCCCTGCCGGAAGCCATACCAGCTGGTGCCGCGCGACCGGAATTCCCGTTCCGGAATCCAGCCGCTCCAACGGACAAGCCGTTGCAATTGCGCGCGGCAGGGGCGGGGCATGTCGAGCAGGGAATATGTATAGGTCGCCCTGCCGCTCCAGCTCGTGCCCATCTGCCAATCCTCCGTATCGAAGGACAATCGGTCGCATGAGAAATCGGGAAAGCTGCCGAACAAGGCGGCCCTGGCATCGGCTTCGGCGGAACGCTCCAGCCACAGGCGCACGAGCATGATGGCGCCGATTATTGCAGCAAACTGAAACACGCCCCGCCATGTTACCTGCGATGCCGCCATCTCGTAGATCTCCGGCCGAAGAATCGACGGATGCGACATTCGTCCCGATACCTCATCCATCATCGCCTTAACCCGGAAGCGAGCGGCTTTTACAACAACAAATCAGGACTCTGCGGCACCGGTTTCTCGTCCCGCAGGCAGGATGCCCGGTAGAAAATCTTGAATTGAAAATGACTCTCAATAACATATAAGCCCGCTGGTGCCGCATCATGCGCGCTGGAAAGGGAATCGATGTACGCCTTTGTCGACCGGCCGGTGCAGGGCCTGTGCAACAGCGGGCGTTTCCTGCTCTGGGCGATGCGCGGCTGGGTCGCGGCGACCGAGCGCGGGCAATGTCCGCCGCGGCTGCTGCGCCGGGGATTCGTCGCCGTCGATGCGCCCGGCGCACTTCCCGATTTCCATGTCGCGATGGCGCTGCTAGGCGGCGACGCCGTTCGGACGCTGCTGCTCGCGCCCATGCCGTGCCTCCAGATTTCAGAGGATGAAGCAATTCTGCTTGGACTCTGGCGCGATTTTTCGCTTGGGAATGCCGCAAATGCCCGCGCGACGCTGGCCTTGCTGGCCGAGGGAGAGAGCGTCGGCCCGATCGCAAAGGCGATGGGCACCGCGATCGACAGGCTGGTTGCGGCGGGATTCGACATGCCGGTCCTCGCGGCCGGCACCATGACACATCAGGAAAGTTCAAAGTGATGAGTGACCGTATTGCCGAAGCCGCCAAACTGGCCCCCTCCGCCTCGCTGACCGTCGAGGAGGTGCGTTCGGTGCGCCATTGGAACGAGCATCTGTTCAGCTTCACGATCACGCGCCCGCCGAGTTTCCGCTTCCGCTCGGGCGAGTTCGTGATGATCGGCTTGCCGGGCGAGGGCCGTCCGCTGCTCCGCGCCTATTCGATCGCCAGCCCCGCCTATGCCGACGAACTCGAATTCCTGTCGATCAAGGTGCCGGGCGGCCCGCTGACCTCGCGTCTCCAGCTCATCCAGCCGGGCGATCCAGTCTATCTCGGCCGCAAGCCGACGGGCACGCTCGTCGCCGACGCGCTGACCCCCGGCCGGCGGCTGTTCATGCTCTCGACCGGCACCGGCCTTGCGCCCTTCCTCAGCCTTGCGCGCGATCCCGATATCTATGAGCGTTTCAACCAGATCGTGATCGTCCATTGCGTGCGCCAGGTCAGCGACCTCGCCTTCCGCGACGAACTGGAAAGCCAGCTCGCGGGCGATCCGCTGGTGCAGGATCAGGCGCTGCTGCAGTTCCACTATCTCCCGACCGTGACGCGCGAGCCCTTCCGCACGACGGGCCGTATCGACGCGCTGATCGAGGACGGTTCGCTCTTCGGCCATCCGCTGACCGGTCCGTCCGCATTCGATCCGGCCACCGACCGCATCATGATGTGCGGCAGCATGGCGATGATCCGCGACCTTCAGGCGCGCTTCGAGGAGCTCGGCTTCAGGGAAGGGTCGAATGCGTCCCCCGGCGACTTCGTGATCGAGCGCGCGTTCGTCGGTTAAGGCCGGATATTTCAGGGCCTGTCGGCGTAAGCCTTCACCAGATCGAACATATAGTCGCGCCCGACATAGACCGAACGCACTTCCATGCGTTCGTTGAGGCCGTGCGCGCCGTTGCCGTCGGGGTCGCCCCACATGCCGGGGATGCCATAGGTCGGGATGCCGACCGCGCCGAGGAAGGTGGCGTCGGTATAGCCGTTGGCCATCGACGGGATAACCTTCAGTCCCGGCCAATATTTGTCGACGAGCTTTTGCATCGGCCCGATGATCTTCGGGTCGAGCGGCGGCGCGGGCGGCGCGGGGCGTTTCGGCGGCAACTGCGTGATCGTGACGCCGGGATCGCCGATCACCCTCGCGAGTTCGTCCCTGATCGATTCGATGCTGTGCCCGGGAAAGATGCGGCAGTTGATGTTCGCGCCGGCGCGCTGCGGCAGCGCGTTCGGGGCGTGGCCGCCGTCGAGCAGCGTCGCGACGCAGGTTGTGCGCAGATTGCTGTGGAGAAAGGGATCCTTGTTGACGATCGTCTCCGCCGCCTTGTCGGCGGGGGTCGTCGCCAGCGCGACCATCGCCTTGCCGGTCTCGTCGCCGCGCGCGGCGCCGGCCTCGGCAAAGAAGCGCCGCGTCGTGTCGGTCATCTCGACCGGGAAGTCATGCTCGTCGATCCTTGTGAGCGCGCGCGCGAGCTCGTAGATCGCGTTGTCGGGCACCGGCGCCGAGCTGTGCCCGCCGGGGTTGCGCGTTTCGAGGCGGAAATTGGCGAAGGTCTTTTCGCCGACCTGCACCGACTGGCCGATCACCTTGCCCTTGCCGTCGCTGTCGCCTCCGCCGCCTTCGTTGAGCGCGAATTCGGCGTCGATCAGGTCGCGCTTGTTCGCGGCGAGCCATTCGACTCCGTTGAACGCGCCGTTGGTTTCCTCGCCGCAGGTGAGTGCGACCTTGACCGTGCGCTTGGGCTTGTATCCCGCCTGCCGGAAGCGGATCAGCGTGTCGACCCACACGGCGGCCTGCGCCTTGTCGTCGGCGGTGCCGCGGCCGTAGAAATAGCCATTCTCCTCGACCATCACGAACGGGTCGCGTTCCCAATCGGCGCGCTTCGCCTCGACGACGTCGATATGCGCGACGAGCAGGATCGGCTTCGCGCTCCTGCTGGTGCCCGGATAGACGGCGACCAGACCGCCTTCCTTCGGATTCCCGGGGGCCGCGAACAGGGTGAGCTGGCCGTCGGGGATGCCCGCCGCCTTCAGCCGCGCCGCCATGCGCTCGGCGGCGAGGGTGCAGCTGCCCGACGACAGCGTCGTATTCGTCTCGACCAGCTCGCGGTAGATTTCGCGGAAAGCGAGCTGGTCGGGCCGGACCCGGGTTTCGGCGGCGGTTGCGGGCGCCGCGACCAGCAAGGCGGACGTCAGCAGCGCGGAAAGCATCTTCATCAAATTCTCCCCCGTTTTGCGGAGGAAAGGAGCAGAAAGACGGCGTGGCCGCAAGCCGCGATGCGTGGGCCCCTTGCGCGGCGAATGGCTTTCGCGCAATCGGGTGTGCGTGGGGAACAGGAGCCAGCGTGACGAGAATGAATGACCACCCGCCGGGGCTGGTGGCGCGCGCGGTGCGCCGCCTGCTGCTCCTGCTGTACCGGATGCGCGGCTGGAAAGCGGTGGGCGAGGTGCCCGAGCCGCGGCGTTTCGTGCTGATCGCGGCGCCGCACACGAGCAATTGGGACTTCGTCAATTTCCTCGGTCTCGCCGGCGATCTCCGCATCAGGCCGCATTTCATGGGGAAATTGTCGCTGTTCCGATGGCCGCTGGCCGGGTTCATGAAGCAGATGGGCGGCATCCCCGTCGACCGGCGCGGTGGCACCAATGTCGTGCAGCAGATGGCGGACGAGTTTGCGCACCGCGCCGAATTCATCCTGACGATCGCGCCCGAAGGGACGCGCGGCAAGACGAAGAAGTGGCGCACCGGATTCTACCAGATCGCACTCGCTGCCAGGGTGCCGCTGGTCGTCGGTTTCATGGACTACAGCAAGAAGACCGGTGGGCTCGGCCCGCTGATCTGGCCCAGCGGCGATTTTCGCGCCGATATGCTGAAGGTGCTGGAAACCTATAAAAATTGCATTCCCAAATTCCCCGAGCGTGCAGTGCAGTCGATCGATGATATAGTCGGCGGCGACGAGGTACCGGATATGCGTGCATGATCGACGCCCTTTTGCTGCTTGCGACCAATTTCGCGGGATTGCTCGGCGTCATCCTCATCCTGTGGGGCCTGTCGGTCGTTATCCGCGACGTGTCGTTCATCGACGCCTTCTGGGCGTTCGGCATGGTGCTGCTCGCATGGGGGACGTGGTGGCAGGTCGGGGTGGCTGCGGCGCATGCGAAGCTGCTGCTTGGCCTCACGACCTTGTGGGGCCTCCGGCTCGGCATCCATCTGACGATCCGCTGGGCGAGCCATGGCGAGGATCCGCGGTACAGGAAGATCCTCGCGGGCACGATGGAGAAGCGGAAGTGGAGCTGGGCGAAGACCGCACTGCTCATGGTCTTCGTGACGCAGGCGCCGTTGCTTTTCGTCACCTGCCTGCCCGCGCAGATCGGTATCTGGGCGAGTGCGACCGGCGCGGGGCAAGAGGTCGGAATTTCCGGCTGGATCGGCGTCGCGGCGGCGCTGGCCGGCATTGCCTTCGAAAGCATCGGCGACGCGCAGCTCGACGCGTTTCGCAAAAATCCCGCGAACAGGGGCAGGGTGCTCGACACCGGCCTCTGGCGCTACACGCGGCATCCCAATTATTTCGGCGACGCGCTGGCGTGGTGGGGCATCTGGCTGGTCGTCCTTGATCTTGGCTGGGCGCCCGCGCTCGCGAGCCTGATCGGTCCGGTCTTCCTGACCTTCACGCTCACCAGATGGTCGGGCAAGGCGCTGCTCGAAAAGGGACTGCACAAGACGCGCCCCGATTATGCCGCCTATGTCCAGCGCACCTCGGGCTTTATTCCATGGCCGCCAAAGGCGCGTTAGACGGGGGCCTTGGCGGCGCGGAAAGCCCCGCCGACGTATCCGCGCTCGGCGATGCGCCGCGCATCCGCGCGATCCTGATCGCGGCCGCGCGCGAGGGGCGCAGCGTCAGCTATTCCGAACTGCTCGGCGATCTCGGTTTCCGTTTCACGCGGCCCAAGATGCGTGCGGTGTGCCGGACGCTCGAAGAGGTCGACCGGCTGAGCGCGATGGACGGCGAGCCCGACCTTGCGGTGCTGGTGGTGCGCGAAAGCGACCGGCTGCCCGGGCAGGGCTGGTGGGTCGGCGGGACAGCGCTGCTGCTGGGTTATGACGGTCCGTGGGAAGGCGTGGCGGCGGCGCGGTTCATCCGCGAGCAGCAGCAGGCAGTGTTCGACTATTGGGCGCGGCACCAGGCGGATTTCGACCGGGAGCTGCCCGACCAAATTTGTCATCCCGGCGAAGGCCGGGATGGCGGATAAGGGAACGTTCGCGTTCCATCCCGAAGCCGCCGCAGCCTAAACCCGTCCCGGCGCCCGCGCGCGAATGAAATTCTCGAGCGCGACGAACAGCATCTCGCGCGCGTCGCTGCCGAGCATCTCGGCGGTCAGCCAGTCGAAATGGACGCGGTCGCCGCGTGAGGCGGAGCCGACGACGGCGGCGAGCAGCGCCTCGTCGAAGCTGACGCGCGGGCAGCAGGGCGGCGCGACCGCGAAAGGCTCGGGCCAGATGTGCCCGATCGCCTCGACGACCAGGCGATAGCGACGCGCGGCGAGGATATTGCCCCAGCGCCGTTCGAGTTCGGGCATCGGGTCGCGGTCGCTGCGGCGGCAGAGGATGCAATAGCGCAGCGCGAGCACCGCCTGCGCGGCTTCGACCGACAGGTCGCGCACCAGCGGCTGTTCGGACAATTGGCGGATCAGCGCGCTGCTTTGCATGAGGTGAATGTCTCCCGGCCCATGCAGCCCTCCGGTCCGCTCCATCCGCTTCGGGAAAAAGATGCCGGCCGCCTTGGAATGCAGCTTGAAGTTGCGGCGGCCGGCAGGAGGGGACTGCCCAACCTTGCTATTGAGAATTATTCGCAAATACAAGCGAAAAAAGAGGCGCCCGAAAGTGCCTCTCTTGTCAATGGCTTAGCGCGTGGACGTCGCCGTCGCCGCCGAATCAGTCGCTGACGGGCTTCGACTGAAGCTGGACATAATTTTCGATACCCATGCGCTCGATCATCTCGAACTGCTTTTCGAGCTCGTCGACATGATGCTCCTCGCTTTCGAGGATGTCGGAGAAGAGGTCGCGGCTGACATAGTCGCGCACGCCTTCGCAATGGGCGATGGCGTCCTTGAGCAGCGGGATCGCCTCTTCCTCGATCGCGAGGTCGGCCTTCAGGATTTCCTCGACCGTCTCGCCGACGCGCAGGCGGCCGAGCAGCTGGAAGTTGGGGAGGCCGCCGAGGAACAGGATGCGGTCGGCGAGCTTGTCGGCGTGCTTCATCTCGTCGATCGACTCTTCGCGTTCGAACGCAGCGAGGCGCGCAACGCCCCAATTGTCGAGCATGCGATAGTGCAGCCAGTACTGGTTGATCGCGGTCAGTTCGTTCTTGAGCGCTTCGTTGAGGAAGTCGATGACCTTTTCGTCGCCCTTCATGGTGTCTGTCCTGTCATTTTTCTTGGGTAATGGGAGTGGGCGCATTATAGGCGCCCCGGCTCCGTCGAGCCAAGGTCAAAAATGGCGGAAAACCAAGAAAAATCAGGCGGTCGCGGCGACGTCGCTGATGATATTGCGAGCGAATGACAGGCACTGGCCGCACTTGGGTTTGCGACCCAATTGCGCATAGGCCGCCTTGGCGCACCGCAATTGGCCGCTGCGCGCGACGTCGCGCAGATCACGTTCCCTTATTGCGTTGCAGACACAGACGACCATGTGCGAATCCTTCTCAACAAAGCCGATGTAGGGATAGTGCGAGGGATTCGCAACAGGAAAGATGCGACTGGTTCGCAATGTGAACAGGCGCATTTTTCCCGCGCCGCGCCGGTGCCGGCCCCTTGCCCCCGAAGTGATTCGCGGGCATAGGCGCGCCCATCTTCCCCGCCCTTCCAGCAAAAGGTCCGCCCCCATGAAAGTGAATGTCTATGTGACGCTCAAGCCGGGGGTGCTCGACCCGCAGGGCAAGGCGATCCATCATGCGCTCGAGGGCCTCGGCTTCGGCGGCGTTGCGGACGTCCGCGCGGGCCGCTTCATCGAACTCGACGTCGCCGACGGCACGAGCGATGCCGACCTCGACGCGATGTGCGCGAAGCTGCTCGCCAACACGGTGATCGAAAACTACCGCATCGAACGCCCGTAAGAGGAGCTCCCAGCCATGAAGACCGCCGTCATCGTCTTTCCGGGTTCCAACTGCGACCGCGACATGGCGGTCGCGCTCGAACAGGTCACGGGCAAGGCGCCCGCGATGGTATGGCACCGCGAAAGCGAGCTGCCCGACGGGGTTGACTTCATCGCGCTCCCCGGCGGCTTTTCCTATGGCGACTATCTGCGCTCGGGCGCGATGGCGGCGCGCTCGCCGATCCTGCGTGCGGTGTCGGACGCCGCGGGACGCGGCGTGCCGGTGCTCGGCGTGTGCAACGGCTTTCAGGTGCTGACCGAGGCGCAGCTGCTCCCAGGCGCGTTGATGCGTAACGCGGGGCTCAATTTCGTGTGCCGCACCGTGCCGCTCAAGGTCGAGAACAGCCAGTCGCTGTTCACCGCGAGCTATAATGCCGGCGAGGAGATCAGCATCCCCGTCGCGCATCACGACGGCAATTATTTCGCCGACGCCGAAACGCTCGACCGGATCGAGGGCGAGGGCCGCGTCGCTTTCCGCTACACCGACGGCGTCAACGGATCGGCGCGCGACATCGCGGGCGTGCTCAACGATACGGGCAATGTGCTCGGCATGATGCCGCACCCCGAACGCGCGATCGACCGCGCGCACGGCGGCACCGACGGGCTACGCCTGTTCGAGGCCGCGCTCGGCGTCCTCGCCTGACGGTTCCCTCAGGGGCCCGGCTTTCGGCCGGAGCCAGTGTCCGACGAACAGCAGGACCGTCGGCCAGAACATCGTGTTCCAGATGTCGTGCCAATGGGCGGACGCGGGCAGGACCATCGCATTGTTCGCTTGCGTCGTCATGTCGAGCACCTCGCCGGTGACGGCAAGGACGAGCACCGCGAGCCAGGCCGCGACCCCGCCACCGCGCCGTCGCCACAATAGCCGGATGGCGATAAACAGGCCGAGGCCGAAATAGACATGGAGCGCGTCGCGGCCGAGCGCGGTCGACGCGACGAGCCATGTCTTCTGTTCGGTGAACAGCGCGGCGAGTTCGATCAATGTCATTTACGTCAGACCCTGGCGCCGAACGGATTGAAATCGGTGCCTTCGTCGAACACATCGACACCTTCGCGCCGCTTCAACGCACCCACCACGACATAGGTTGCAGGGGTCAGCACCGCCTCCCACGCGACCTTCATCGCCCAGTTTGTCGTCAGCACCAGGAAGACCTGTTCGGTTTCCCAGATGCCGAGGAAGGCGATGGGATAGAAGATCAGGCTGTCGACGCCCTGCCCGAAAACCGTCGAGCCGATCGTCCGCATCCACAGGTGCCGCCCTTCGGTCGCCAGCTTCATGCGCGCGAGGACATAGGAGTTGACGAACTCGCCCGCCCAAAAGGCGACCATCGAGGCGAGGACGATCCGCCAGGCGGCGCCGAAGACGCTTTCATAGGTCTGCTGGCAGACCGCGCCGGGCCCCGATGCGTCGCCCGATTTGAGCGCCAGCGTCTCGGTGCCGCTGCACCACCAGTCCTGCGCGGGAGGCATCGCGAGGACGATCCAGCTCATCACCGCCATGAAGAGGAGCGCGGCGAACCCCGTCCAGATCACGCGCCGTGCGCGGGCATAACCATAGACCTCGGTCAGCACGTCGCCGATCACATAGCTGATCGGGAAAAACAGGATGCCCGCGCCGAAGGTCAGCCCCCCGACCATCGACAGTTTCGACGCGCCGATGATGTTCGACAGCAGCAGCACGGCAACGAAGGCCGCCATCACGAGGTCGTAATAGCGGAAATGCCGGACACTCGCAGCGCTGACATGCGCGGGCGCGGCGCCGGAGGCGGGGCTGGTCGGAGGGGAATCGGACATCGGCTTGCTGCTTAACCTGCTTTGCAGTCCAGGCAAACCGCGCTATTCGCCGCGCGACGCAAACAGCGCTGCGCGCCCGTAGCTCAGCTGGATAGAGCACCCGCCTTCTAAGCGGGTGGTCGCAGGTTCGAATCCTGCCGGGCGCGCCA
>NZ_JAEMQX010000043.1 GCF_016463645.1 Sphingopyxis sp.
CCATTCCCCCAACCCCAAATCGCCAATCTCCCACTCCCCGATCCGCCAGCGGACCAGCCGCAGCGTCGGATAGCCGACCGCGGCGGTCATGCGGCGGACCTGGCGGTTGCGGCCTTCGGTGATCGTCAGTTCGAGCCATGCGTCGGGCACGCTCTTGCGATAGCGCACCGGCGGGTCGCGGTCCCACAGCATCGGTGGGTCGATCCGGCGCACGGTCGCGGGGCGCGTCGGGCCGTCGTTCAGCGTCACGCCGCGGCGGAGAGCGCCCAGCGCGGCGGCATCGGGCTCGCCCTCGACCTGCGCCAGATAGGTCTTCGGCATCTTGTGCTTCGGCGACGAAATCCGCGCCTGCAGCGCGCCGTCGTCGGTCAGGATCAGCAAGCCCTCGCTATCCCGGTCGAGCCGGCCGGCGGGATAGACGCCCGGCACGTCGATATAGTCCGACAGCGTCGCGCGCGCTTCCGGCGTGCCGCGATCGGTGAACTGGCTGAGCACGCCCCACGGCTTGTTGAACAGGATCAACCGTCCCACAGCGCGCTCCTTCCCCCCAAAAGAAAAACCGGCGGCCGTCGGGGCCGCCGGTCTGTTTCTTACGCCGCTTCCTTCTTGCGCGACGCCTTCTTGCGCTCGTGCGGATCGAGCAGCGCCTTGCGGATGCGGATATTCTTCGGGGTCACCTCGACCATCTCGTCGTCGTCGATATAGGCGATCGCCTGCTCCAGCGTCATGCGGCGCGGCGGGGTCAGGCGGATCGCGTCGTCCTTGCCCGTCGAACGGAAGTTCGTGAGCTGCTTCGACTTCATCGGGTTGACCTCGAGGTCGTCGGGCTTCGCATTCTCGCCGATGATCATGCCCTCATAGAGCGCCTCGCCGGGCGAGACGAACAGGATGCCGCGCTCTTCCAAGGGGCCGAGCGCGTAGGCGACGGCTTCGCCATTGCCGTTCGAGATGAGGACGCCGTTCTTGCGACCCTCGATCACGCCCTTGTAGGGCCCATATTTCTCGAACAGCCGGTTCATGATGCCGGTGCCGCGCGTGTCCGACAGGAATTCGCCGTGATAGCCGATCAGGCCGCGCGACGGGCCGCTGAAGGTGATGCGCGTCTTGCCGCCGCCCGACGGGCGCATGTCGGTGAGGTCGGCCTTGCGGATCTGCATCTTCTCGACGACCGTGCCGCTATGCTCGTCGTCGACGTCGATGACGACGGTTTCATAGGGTTCGGTGCGCTTGCCGTCCTCGTCTTCGCCGTACAGCACCTTCGGACGGCTGATGCCGAGCTCGAACCCTTCGCGGCGCATCGTTTCGATGAGCACGCCGAGCTGAAGCTCGCCGCGGCCCGCAACGTCGAAGCTGTCCTTGTCGGCGCTTTCGGTGATGCGGATCGCGACATTGGTTTCGGCTTCGCGCAGCAGACGGTCGCGGATCATACGGCTCGTGACCTTGCTGCCCTCGCGGCCCGCCATCGGGCTGTCGTTCACGGCAAAGCGCATCGACAGCGTCGGCGGGTCGATCGGCTGCGCGGCGATCGGCTCGCTGACGCCGGTATCGGCGATCGTGTTCGCGACGGTCGCGTTGGTGAGGCCTGCGATCGCGACGATGTCGCCCGCCTTCGCTTCGTCGACCGGCACGCGGTCGAGCCCGCGGAACGCGAGCAGCTTCGATGCGCGGCCGGTTTCGATCACCTTGCCGTCCATGTCGAGCGCGTGGATCGGCTGGTTGACCTTGACCGTGCCCGACTGGACGCGGCCAGTCAGGATGCGGCCGATGAAATTGTCGCGGTCGAGCAGCGTGGCGAGGAAAGTGAAGGGAGCGTCGACGGGCAGGCCCGGCTCGGGAACATGGCTGACGATCGTCTTGAACAGCGGCGTCAGATCGCCTTCGCGCGCATCGGGGCTTTCCGAGGCATAGCCGCCGCGGCCCGAAGCATAGAGGATCGGGAAGTCGAGCTGTTCGTCATTGGCTTCGAGCGCGAGGAAGAGTTCGAACACTTCGTCGAGCACTTCGGCGGCACGCGCGTCGCTGCGGTCGATCTTGTTGACGACGACGATCGGCTTCAGGCCGAGCGCGAGCGCCTTGCCGGTCACGAACTTGGTCTGCGGCATCGGGCCTTCGGCCGCGTCGACGAGCAGGATGACGCCGTCGACCATGCTGAGGATGCGCTCGACTTCACCGCCGAAGTCGGCGTGGCCCGGGGTGTCGACGATGTTGATCCGCGTCTGGTCGGCGTCTTCACCCCATTCGACGCTGGTGCACTTCGCGAGGATGGTGATCCCGCGTTCCTTTTCGAGATCGTTCGAGTCCATCGCGCGTTCTTCGACGCGCTGGTTGTCGCGGAAGGTACCCGACTGGCGGAACAGCTGGTCGACGAGGGTGGTCTTGCCATGATCGACGTGCGCGATGATGGCGATATTGCGCAAAGACATGCGGATAAGCCTTGATGTAAGGGGGCAGCGCCCGGAGCGCCGCGAGACGCCGCGCCCCTAACAGAAGTGGTGCTGCGGCGCAACATGATTGCCGACGGCATCCGGACTAGCGAAGCGCGCGGTCGAGACGCCTCCCGTCATAGAGCGAGCGCGCCTCGGCGCCGCGGAGACGCCGCGCCGGCCCCGCGTCGAAACCGCGCTTCCAGCGGTCGAGGGCCAATCCGGCCTGCCCGGGCACGGCGATATCGCCGATCGCCCGCAATTCGCGCGACGCCGCCAGCAAAGCCCTGCGGTCGCGGGCGAAGCCCGGTCCCGCATAACGCTCGGCGACCAACCCCAGCTGATGACGCATCGAGGCGATCGCCAGCCGCATGCCCCGAGGGTCGCCGCGGCCCGCCATCAGCCGCACAGCCGCCGCACCGTCAGCGATAGCCGCGAGCTGGTCGTTCAGCCGCCGCACGACCCTCTGCTCGCCCGGACAAGGCCGTATCGCGCGAACATAGGCGGCGAGCGTATCGAGCGTCGCGGGCGTCGGCTCCTGCCCGCCGAATTCCTCCACGATCAGATTGCGGATGAAGATTTCGAGCGCGCGCGCGCCGGGATCGCGCGACACTTTTCCGGGCTTGGCCAGATCGGGAATGACGACGGGGTCGAAGCGGGCATTGCCGCGCGCGGCGCTGAAGAAGCTGTTGGTCACATCGGCGGTCCCCGGGGCGGCCGAGACGCCCGCGAGCAGGAAATGCACATTGTCGCGCCCGTTGATATGACAGCTTGCGCAGCTCAGCCCCGCCTTCGCGGCCTGCCCGCCAAGCAAGGTCGGGGTCGCGAACAGAGCCCGGCCGCTGCGGATCGAATCATCGTCGCCGGCCATGCAGGTCGCGGGCTGCCCGGACAGCAAGGTCCGTTCCGCCCCCGGCGCGGTCCAGCGCAACTGCTCGAAAGCCGCCGGCGCGCTGCCCGGTGTCGCCGCGACGCCGAAGATCAGCGCGGCGAGCGCGATCAGCTTGCGGATGATCGCCCCGCCGCGATCCAGCGTCGAAGCTCGTCGACCTCGTGGCAGCCGAAGCCGCAGATCGTCTCGAGCTTCGCCAGATGCGCCTTCGCTCCCTCAACATCGCCACGTTCGAGCTTCAGCTCGCCATAATATTCGAGCGCGCCGCGATGCGCCGGCGCGATGGCGAGCGCCTCGCGATAATAGGCTTCCGCCGCGTCGTAACGCTTCAGCTTGCGGTTCGCGAAGCCGAGATAGGTGAGTACGTCGGGATGCGGGCCCGCCGCCCACAGCGCCGCGTCGAGTTTGGCGATCGCCGCTTCGTAACGATGCTCATTGATCAGCCCGACCGCGGCGACATAGGTCGCATCGAGCGTTTCGGCCGAGGCCAGCCGCACCTCGGGCTCGACCGCGCTCTGCGCCTGCGGTCCCGCGGCAATCGCCGCTTCGAGCCTGGCGATCGCGTCGTTCAGCTTCGCCGAATCGGCGCACGTCCCCGCGCAGCCTTCCTGCATCGCCTTCAAGGCGCCGAGTTGTTCGTCGGCCTTGCCGGCCTTGCCGAGCTTCGCCTGCGTGATGCCGAGATCGCGGCGCGCATCGACCATCTTTTCGTCGTAGCGCACCGCGGCTTCGAGCGGCTTTACGGCGCGCGAGAAATCCCCCTGCGCCATATAGCTTGCGCCGAGCAGATAATTGGCCTGCGGATTCTTCGGCACCGCCGAAACGACCTTCCTGAACGCCTTCGCCGCCTCGTCATATTTGCCCGAGGCAAAGGCGTCGGCGCCCTTCTGATAATCCACCGTCGGGTCGTAGCTGCTCTGGCTCGGCGGCGCGCTGCTGCCGCTCCCGCCGCTGCCCGCCGCGAAGGCGATCGGCGCGGCGAAAACCGCACAGGCGGCGAGCATGGCTAGTGAAGACCGGTACCGCATCGCGAGTCTCTCCCTCGGTCGTTGGGGCGTCAGCCTATCACAACCCCGAGGCGCGCGGAACGGTTCAGATCATCGCGATCAGCCGCTCGACCTCGTGCGCCGCCGTCCGCGCGGCACGGAGCAGATTCGCATGAAAATCGCCCGCGCTGTCGCCATTCGCGTCGTCGGTCACCGCCTTGATCGCGCCCCACGGCTTGCCAAGGCGCGCAGCGACCTGCGCTACCGCGCCGACCTCCATATCGACGAGCGTCGCGCCGAGGCTGGCAAGATCGGCGGCCGCATCGGGGCAAGCGACAAAGCTGTCACCGCTTGCGATTCGCGCCTGCGGCAGGCCGAGTCCCCGATCGGCCATGGCTGCAAAATGCGCCTCGCCCGCCTCGCCGATCGGCCATTCGCCCGCGCGGTAGCGACGAAAGAGGCCGGGCTGGCTGGCACCATAATCATGCTGGAGCGCCTCGGCGATCCAATACGCGCCCGGCGCGGCGCCGAGCGACCCGCAGGTGCCTGTCATCAGCAGCATGTCGGCATCGCCCGCGAGCGCCCCGGCACAGAGCGCCGCGTTCACCTTGCCGAGCCCGCAGGTCGCGATGGCAAGGTCGTGCCCCGCGACCGCCAATCGCCGTTCGGCGAACAGCCCGCCGGCGGGCGCACCGGCACCGGGAAACAGCGCGTCGGCCTCTTCGGGCAGCGCGGCGAGGATGAGGATATGAGCCATGGCGCGTGTGTAGACGAGTTCACGGCAGATCCAATCCTTCCTGTGGCGGAGCGATGGGGAGGATCATAAGCTTGCCAATCCCCCCTCATCCGGCCATCGCTTCGGCCCAATGCTGGCCCGCGTCTTTCCCGACCGCTTCGTTCCCGTGCTGCTCGCGACGATCGTGCTCGCGAGCCTGCTCCCCGTGCGCGGCACCGCAGTGCCGGTCGCGCAGGGCGTGTCGACCGCCGCCATCATCTTCCTCTTCTTCCTGAACGGCGTGCGCCTGCCCCGCGACGAGGTGCTGCACGGCATCCGCAACTGGAAGCTGCAGGGAAGCGCCCTCCTCTTCTGCTTCGGTTTCATGGCGCTGCTCGGCCTCGCGGCGCAGGCGGCGACCGCGCCGCTGCTCCCCGCGACGCTCGCGCTCGGCTTCCTTTTTCTCGGCATCCTCCCTTCGACGGTCCAGTCGGCGACCGCATCGAGCAGCCTCGCCGGCGGCAATGTCGCGGCGAGCGTCGTCGCGGCGGCGCTGCTCAACCTTTCCGGCGTCGCGCTCTCACCGCTGCTCTTCGCCTTCCTCGCGGGAAGCGCGGGCGAAATCCATGGCGAGGCGGTGCTGCGCATCGTCTCGATCCTGCTTCTCCCCTTCATCGCGGGGCAGTTCGTCCAGCGCTGGCTGCGCCCGTGGGTGCTCGCGCACCGAGGCCTTGCGACCTTCATGGACCGCACCGCGATCGCGATCGCCGTCTATGTCGCTTTCTCGGCAGCGGTGGTCGCGGGCATCTGGGGCCTGCTCGACGCGCGCGAGATCGCGTTCGTGCTCGCCGCCGTGGCGGTGCTGCTCGCGCTGTCGTTCGGCGGCGCGTGGGCGCTCGGCGGCATGCTCGGACTCGCACGGCCCGATCGCATCACCCTGCTCTTTTCGGGCGCGCAGAAAAGCATCGCGGTCGGCGCGCCGCTCGCGGCGACGCTGTTCCCGCCCGCCATCGCCGGCATGGTACTCGTTCCGATCCTCGTCTATCATATGGCGCAGCTCATCCTGTCCGCGTGGATCGCTCCGGCTTTGCGCGCGGAAAAAGGTGTAGTGCTTGAATAACACAGGACCGCATGCCATATAGGGATGCGGTAAGGGGCTGGAAGGAAGACGAATGAGCGAAGTGACCGCGACGGCGACCGCAACCGACGAGCTGAAGCTGACCCCGCCCGACCCCGTACCCTCGGTATCTCCCGAAAAGGCCGCGGGCCTTGTACCGCTGTCGACCGACCAGAAGTCGAAGCTCGGCGAACGCGTCGACAGCTTCATCGACGATCTCGTCGCACAGGACGTCAATTCGCCCGCTTTCGGGCAAAAGGTCGACCAGATCACCAACATGGGCCGCAAGGAAATGCTGGAGGCCGCGAGCCATTCGAACCGCTTCCTCGATCGCCCGATCCGCGCGATGGACCGCGACACCGACATCGGCCAGAACCTCATCGAACTGCGCACCACCGTCGAGCGGCTCGACCCGTCGGCGAACGGCAAGCTCATCTCGAAGCGCGGTTTTCTCGACAAGATCTTCGGCGGCAAGATCAACAATTATTTCGCGCAATATCGCAGCGCGCAGACGCATATCGGCGGCATCCTGACCGCGCTTGCCAACGGCAAGGACGAGCTGCTGATGGACAATGCGGCGATCGACGTCGAGCGGCGCAAGATGTGGGAATCGATGGGCAAGCTGGAACAGATGGTCCACATCGCCCAGACGCTCGACGAGAAACTCGAAGCGAAAGCGAACGAACTCGACGGGATCGACCCCGCCAAGGCCAAGGTGCTGCGCGAGAATGCGCTCTTCTATGCCCGCCAGCGCACGCAGGACCTGCTCACCCAGATGGCGGTGACGGTGCAGGGCTATCTCGCGCTCGACCTCGTCAAGAAGAACAATGTCGAATTGGTGAAGGGCGTCGACCGCGCGTCGACGACCACCGTCGGCGCATTGAAGACCGCAATCACCGTCGCGCAGGCGATGACGAACCAGAAACTCGTGCTCGAACAGATCACCGCGCTGAACACCACGACCGCGAACATCATCGACGGCACGTCGAAGATGCTGAAGGACAACACCGCGCGCATCCACGAACAGGCGGCGTCGAGCACGATCCCGATGGAGACGCTGCAGCGCGCCTTCCAGAATATCTATGACACGATGGACGCGATCGACACCTTCAAGCTGAAGGCGCTCGACAGCATGAAGACCACCGTCAGCACGCTCGAGGGCGAGGTCGCGAAGTCGAAGGGCTATATCGCGCGCGCCGAGGGCGCCGCGCAGGCACAGGCGAGCGTCGGCGGCGCCGACAGCCCGCTCGCCGCGCTCGAAGGCTAGGGCGAATATGAGCATGAGCGAAGTCGACAAGGTCCGGCTTTCGGCTGCTTCCGCGATCGAACGGTCGCGCGAACGCCGCCGCCCGATCGGGACGAAGAGCGTCGCGCTGCGCCGTCAGCATCTCTATAAAAAGCTCGGCCGGATGCTGATCGCCGGCGGCATCGTGCTGATCGGCGCCGCGGTGTTCGGCGCGCTGATCCAGCCGCTCGGTTTCACCGGCCTGCTCGCGCTGTTCATCCTGCTGATCGGGGTCGCGGTGCTGTTCGGCCGTTCGCCCTTCCCCGAGCCGCGCCAGGCCGATCTGCCCAAGACCGACCTCAAGCAGCTCGCGGGCCGCACCGAAATCTGGCTCGAGGCGCAGCGTCCCGCCCTTCCCGCGCCGGCACGCCAGCTCGTCGACGGCATCGGCGTCCAGCTCGACCTGCTCGCGCCGCAGCTCCAGACGCTCGACGCATCGAGCCCCGCCGCGGCAAATATCCGCAAGCTCGTCGGCGAGGATCTCCCCGAACTCGTCGCGGGCTATCAGCGCATTCCCGCGGGCCTGCGCACCGAAGCCCACGCCGGGCGTACCCCCGACGAAACGCTCGTCGGCGGATTGAAGATGCTCGAAAGCGAGATCGGCAACGCGGCACGCAGCCTTGCGGCGGGCGAGCTCGACAAGCTTGCGACGCGCGAACGCTATCTCCAGCTCAAATATCAGGGGCTCGAGGGCGAAGACGCGGCCTGATGCTCGACCGGTTTCTCGCTCCCGAAAATATCGTATTCAGTTCGGCGCTGCTGCTCATGCTGCTGATCGGCGCGGTGCAGGCGATCGGGCTTGCGGGCGATATCGATGCCGATATGCACGGCGATACCGACGGCGATATCGGTTTTGCCGATACGCTGCTCGCCTGGGCGGGTATCGGCCGCGTGCCGTTCCTGATGTGGCTCGTGATCTTCCTCGCGCTGTTCGGCGCGCTGGGGCTCGGGCTCCAACAGCTCGTGACCGCGCTGACCGGCGGTCCGGGCGCGAACCTGCTGATGGTGCCGCTGACCGCCGTCGCCGCGCTGCCGGTGGCGGGCGGCGCAGCGCGCCTTGTCGCGCGCATGGTGCCGGGCCTCGAAACGACCGCGATCGAACGCGACGAGCTTGTCGGGCTCTACGCCGAAATCAGCATCGGCACCGCCCGCGTCGGCCATCCCGCCCGCGCGCGCGTCACCGATCCGCACGGCCAGCCGCACCAGATCATGGTCGAGCCCGACAGCGCCGACCAGATTTTCCGGACCGGAGAGAGCGTCCTTCTGGTAAAACGCGAAGGCGATATCTTCAAAGCCTTCACCCGCGGCGATTTTTATTTACCCCGGCTCGACTGACCCTAATATCGGTACGGGGGCTTCCAATCGCGGAAGCGCGAATCGACAGCAACGGGTGGGTTCATGATTGAAATTGCGATTTACGCCGGCATCGGGCTTGCCGCGCTTCTGATATTGGGATTGATCGTCACGCGGCTTTATCATCGCGCTACCAAGGAAATTGCGTTCGTCCGCACGGGATTTCGCGGCGAACGCGTGATCATGAACGGCGGTGCGCTCGTGCTGCCGGTGCTCCACGAAACGATGCCGGTGAACATGAACACCGTCCGGCTTGCCGTCGAACGCAAGAATGTCGACGCGCTGATCACGCTCGATCGCCTGCGCATCGACGTGAAGGCCGAATTCTATGTGCGCGTCCGTCCCGACGCGGGGTCGATCGCGATGGCCGCGCAAACGCTCGGCCTGCGCACGATGAACCCCGAGGCGCTGAAGGATCTGGTCGAGGGCAAGTTCGTCGACGCGCTGCGCTCGGTCGCCGCGGGCATGACGATGAACCAGCTCCACGAACAGCGCGCCGACTTCGTGCAGAAGGTGCAGCAGGTCAGCTCGAACGACCTGTCGATGAACGGCCTCGAACTCGAATCGGTATCGCTGACCGGGCTCGATCAGACGTCGATCGAGCATTTCAACGCCAACAACGCCTTCGACGCCGAAGGCCTGACCAAGCTCACCGAGCAGATCGAGCTGCGCAAGAAGACGCGGAACGACATCGAGCAGGACACGCGCGTCCAGATGGAGACCAAGAATCTCGAGGCAGAGCAGAAGTCGCTCGAAATCAAGCGCGAGGAGGAGTTCGCGAAGCTCAGTCAGTCGCGCGAGATCGAGGTCCGCCGCGCCGAGCAGGCGGCCGAGATCGCGCGCGAACAGGCGCAGCGCAATCAGGAAGCCGAAAATGCCCGCATCGCGGCGAAGCAGTTGATCGACGCCAAGCAGATCGAGGCCGACCGCGCGATCGAGGAAGCGCGCATCGCGCAGGAGCAGGCGATCGAGCTCGCGCGGCAGGAGCAGCAGATCCTGATCCAGAACAAGAGCCGCGAGGAAAGCCAGGCGCGCGGCGAAGCCGACGCCGCGCGCGCCGTCGCGGTCGCCGCCGAGGAACAGGTGGCCACCGCGCGCGAGACCGAGGTCGCCGAACGTTCGAAGCGGATCGAACTGATCGAGGCGGCCAAGGAGGCCGAACGTCAGGCGATTTCGGTGAAGGTGCAGGCCGAAGCCGAAAAGGAGGCGGCGTCGAACCGCGCCGCTGCGCTCCGGCTCGAGGCCGAGGGCGAGGCCGAGGCCGAAAAGCTGCGCGCCGAAGCTGCGCGTATCCGTTTCGAGGTCGAGGCGGCAGGCCAGCGCGCGATCAACGAGGCGGCGAACCTGCTCTCGTCGAACCAGATCTCGCTCCAGACCAAGATGGCGCTGCTCAAGGTGCTGCCCGAAGTGGTGCGCGAAGCGGCGAAACCGATGGAAGCGATCGATTCGATCAAGATCATCCAGGTCGACGGCATCAACCAGAGCGGTGCCCCGGCCGCTGCGGGAGGCGGCGCGAATGGCGACGGGGGCAACCTCGCGAGCAACGCGGTGTCGGCGGCGCTCGCCTACCGAGCGCAGGCGCCGGTGATCGACAGTCTGATGAAGGAACTCGGCTTCGATGGTGGGTCGCTCGATGCGCTGGTCAAGGGCGCTGCCACGACTGAAGCGGTAGCGCCGCCGGCGATCCCGGCGACGCCGCGCGGGCGCAAGCCACGCCCGATCGCGCCCGCCGAAGCCGAGGACGGCGAGGAAGACGCCTGACCGGACCGCTGGCGCCGGTCAGGTCTGGCGCCAGCGCTGCGTTCCGAACCAGAGCAGCAGAATGAGCAGCAAGGGCGGCGCGAGGCCCCAATGGCTGTTGCCGGCGAGCGACGCGAGCATCGGCGCCGACGACAGGAGCCACAGCGCCGCCAGCAGTGCGCCGACGGCCAGCGCCTCGAACGCGAAGCTGCGCCAGAAGCGCCGACGGGCCCGCGCATAGGCGGCCCGCGCATCGATCGCGCGCTCGACTGCCGTCACGAAACCGCGATCGCCCGGCCGCTCGGGCGGCGCCAGCATCGCGGCCAGCATCGCATCGATATCCCGATCCTCCGGCGCCGTCATGCGTCCGCTCCTTCGCCGATCATCTTCTGCGCCTTGGCGCGGCCGCGCAAGACCAGCGATTTGAGCGTACCGAGGGGTACCCCCATGATCGCGGCCGCCTCGCCGTGCGACCAGCCATGGCCGAAGCACAGGGTGAGCGCCGCGCGTTCCTGCGGCGACAGCGCGGCGAGCAACCGGTCGGCGTCGATCGCGGCATCGCTAGCGGGGCGCGGATCGTTCGATGTCGCAACCTCCTCTTTTCCGGCCAGCCCTTCGCGCCGCCGCGCGGTGCGCCGCTGGTCGAGGAAGAGCCGCCAGCCGATCCCCATGACCCACGCGGCATAGCTCCCCTGCCCCCGATATTCGCCCGCGCGCTGCCACGCGCGGACAAAGGCTTCCTGCGCCAGATCGTCGGCGTCGAACCCGGCGGCGCGGGAGAGGAAGGCGCGCAATCGTCCCTCGTGCCGCAGCACGAGGAGCTGGAAAGCGGCACGATCCCCCCCGACGACGCGCTGGTTGAGAGCCCAATCTTCATCGCCTGCCCCGTCACGCAGCGGCGCGCTCCTCCGCAGCCGCGGCGCGCGCGAGGCGGCGGCGGACGAGCAGGGCGATGCCGACGAATATCGGGAAAAGTGCTGCGCCCGCCGAGGTGCGGATCAGTTGTTCATGCCCCTGGATCAACCCGAAGCCCGCCATCGCGAGGCCGATCGCGAGCAGCACCAGCGCGTTGCGATCGTCGCCGCCGCTGGCCGTTTCCTTTCCGCCCTGCCAGCCGAGATGTTCATAGGGCTTGTTGAGCTTGTCGATCAGCGGGCTGACCGCATCCGACTTCGCGTCCAGCGCGCGACGGATCGACCGGTGCAGCATCCACGCATGCAGCAGCCGCGCGAGCAGGAAAAAACCGACGACGAACAGCGCCACCATCGTGACATTTTCGAGCAGGTGAAAGAAGTGGGTGCTGACCGCGACCAGTTCGGTCGTCGGAGGCGGCGGCGGCAGGAACGAGGCGATGTCGCGCGGGTCGATATAGGCGGCGACATCGGCGGGGCTGATCGACCGGGATCCTGCGACCGGAACCGCGACCGTTGCGGCCGGCGGCACCGCAGCGGGTGCGGCGGTGGCGGCAGCGGCCGCGGCGGTTATCAGCTGGTCCATCGAAATCTCTCTCCTTCATGCCGCTTGGCACGGTGAAACCACAGGCGGCGGTTCCCGGCAAGACGGGGACGAACTGCACCGGGGAGCACAATCGACCGCCGCGCGAAACCGCCGCCCGGACCGGCGCAGTCGCCGGTCATCGACTGGACGGTACCGCGCACGCCAATGGATGCAGCGATCAATGATTTTTCCGGAAAACCGGGCTAGAGCCCCTCGCCGCCGGTCCAGTGCGCATTGACGAGGCGGCGCGCGAGCGCGCTCACCTGGTTGCGGATATCGGGCACCGCGACGACTTCCCACAGATCGCCGCGCGTCATCGGGCCGATCGCGAGAATATGTTCCGACGATTTGCCCGAGGCGTCGACGACATGGCCGTCGCGGTCGATGTCGAGCCCCAGCCGCAGCGCGTCGGGGCGGATGCGCCTCGTTCCGAGCAGACGGCGGATCAGCGGATCCGACGAGCGCAGCAGGTCGCCCTGCGGCCCCGTGCAGTTGATCATCCGTGCCGCGAGCGTCGTCACCGCGGCCGCCTCGCCGCGCGGCAGCCACGAGACGGCAAGCGCGTCGGGCTCGACCGCGACATGCGAGATCTTGCCCGCGCGAAAATGAAGCTGCCCCGATGCGATCAGCGTATCGATCCGGTCGGCGACCTCGGGCGCCAGCCGGTGGCGGTGCACATCCCAGAAGGGGCGCAGGTGGCGCAGGAACCGCGCGCGCTTCCCGGCGTCGGCCGATGCCCACATCATCTGCGTGATCGGCCGGATCGAATCGACGACCAGCCGCCAGTCGCGATCCCGCGCCTCTGCGCGCGCCCAGCCTACCAGCTCCGAAAGATCGGGGGCGGGCTTGGCGAGCACGGGTTTCGGCCGTGGCAGGCCGTCGACATGCCGGTGCGGACGAAGACCACGGCGCGAGAGCGCGGTGATCGGCCCTTCATGCCCGTGCGCGACGAGGCGCAGGATCACGTCGACCGCGGTCAGTCCGGTGCCGACGACAAGGACCGGCGCCCGCTTGTCGAGCCCTTCCTCGAACGCGCTCGCCCACGGGTCGCCGATATAGCGGTGCGACGGCAGGTGCGCACCTTCGATCGCCGGCGGATCGTGCGGCGGCAGATTGCCGATCGCGAGCACCGCGCGGTCGGCCTCGATCAGCCCGCCGTTGACGAGACCGAGCGTGACCTGTCCGTGCCTCTCCTCGATATCGAGCACTTCATCGTCGACGAGCTTCAGCCGCCGGCCATGGCGCTCCATCGCGATAGCCAGCGTTTCACGCAGATAGCGGCCATAGGTCGCACGCGTCACGAACGCCGCCTCGCAGCCGAGTCCGCGCGCGGCGAGCCAATCGCAGAAATGGTCGGGTCGGTCGGCGAAGGCGCTCATATTGCCCGCGCGCACGTTGAGCAGGTGCGAGGTCTCGGTGCTGCTGTACGCGACCCCGGCGCCCATGCGGTGCCGGTCACGCTCGATCAGCAGCACCTCGACATCGGGTTGCTCGAGCAGATTGATCGCGAGCAGCGTTCCCGAAAAACCCGCGCCGACGATCGCGACACGCGTCGCCGTGCGGAAACGCGGGCGCGGCGAATGAAGCTGCGCCTCGATCAACGCGTCACCCCGTCGCCCGATATAACCCGGGATCGCGCGGTTTCGGACGGGTTCGGGACAGGCAGCGGCGTGATCATGGCAGTCCTTTCGGTCGTTCGGATCGGTCGACTCGGATTACGTCCCGCACGCACGAAAATAACTCAACTTATATGATTGACAAGATGCCGCACGTCAGGCCGCACCAATCGTGCGACCTGTTGCCCATAACCGGCGCCGAACTCAGCGCGGCGCGGTCGCGGGCGTCGTCAGGATCGTGTCACCGGTATCGACGATGAACACCGCGAGCAGCGTCGCGGGCTCGGTCTGGCTCGCATTGGCGCTGATATTGTGGAAGTCACCGGGCAGTTCGGTGAAATTCTCGCCCTTGCGAAAGGTACGGACGGGGCCGCCGTTGATCTGGTTGAGCACCGCGCCGTCGAGGACGGTCGCATAGATCAGCGCCGAGCGGGCGTGGACGTGCGACGCGTTCGCCGCGCCCGGACCATATTCGACGAGCACGCCCTTGACGCTCTTGCCCGGAACATCGGGCAGCTCATGCTGATAGACGAGGGTGACCTTCGCCGGCTTGGCGGCCGGCGCCTCACGGCCGGCATGCACGGTCTGCGCGGCGGCGGGCATGGCGGCGACAAGTGCGGACAGGGCGAAAGCGGTGATCGCGGTCTTCATTTTCGAATCTCCAGATCGAACGGGTGGCAGCCTGAACTAGGCTGGCCGCCCGGCGCGCTGGAGAACCGAGGCGCGGCGAAACGCATGTACCATGGCGGCCCACAGCTCCGGTCCCGTCCGGACGATCGCGACGGCGGCCTCCCCGCGTCGCGATCATCCGCACCGGAGTCCGCCGATCAACCCTTCACGGCGGCGCTCCCCGTGTCCTCGGCATATTTGATCGAACAGCCGTAGGGCTGGGCGAAGGCCGTCGCCACGGGTCGCCCGGCGGCATGATCATCGAGCGCCGCGCGGACGAAATTCTTCGCGCCCCGCAGATCCTCGACCTTGTTCGTCGGCTTGTCGTCGATACCGCCGGCATAGATGATCCGCCCCTCGCCATCGATCACGCGCATGTCGGGGGTCGTCTTCGCCCCATAGGCCTTGCCGGTGGCGCCGGTCGGGTCGAGGAGGAGATGGGTGAAGCCAGCGTCGAACCGCTGTTTCCAGTTCTTCGCGCTCTCGCCCTCGACGAAGCCCTGCTCGCCCGGCGCGGACGAGATAATCGTCAGCCAGACGACGCCATCGGCGGTCGCCTCCTTCTGCAACGCCTGCATCGCGCCGCTATAATGTTTCTTCACATAGGGGCAGCCCTCGTTCGTCCATTCGAGAACGACGGTCTTGTCCTTGAAATCCGCCAGCGAGATCTGCGCGCCATCGGCGTTGGCGAGGGTGAAGGCCGGCGCCACCTGCCCCCCCGCTTCGGCGGTCTGCTGTCCTGCGGGCGCTTCGGCCCCTTTTTCGGCGGGTTGTCCGCAACCCGCGAGCAACAGCGCCGACCCCGCGGCGATCGAAAGCAATGCATGTTTCACGACCAATCTCCTCTCGCTTGTCATCGGATCACCCCTTTTCCCCTGCGCGCTTTACCGCATCGGCGACGATCCCCGGGGTCAGCAGCTGCGGCAATATTTCGGGCTCGGCCTTCCCCGGCGCATAGACGAGGTAAAGCGGGACGCCCGAACGGCCGAACCGTTCGAGCTCGCGCGCGATCGCATCGTCGCGCCGCGTCCAGTCCGCGACCAGATAGACGGCGCCGGCGTCGGCGAACAGCGCGCGCGTTCCCCCGGTAGCCAGCGCCGCGCGCTCGTTCACCTTGCAGGTGACGCACCAGTCGGCGGTAAAGTTCACGAACACGACCTTGCCCTCGGCCCGCGCGGTCGCGACGGCGTCGGGCGACCAGGGCGTTTCCGTGGCGGCCTCACCCGACGACTCCGCCCCCGGCGCGAGCGATGCCGCCGATAATGTCACGGCGGCGGCCGTCAGCAAGGACAATAGCGACACGGCTGTCGCCGCGCGCGCGCCGCGTCCCGCCATCCGCGCATTCTGCCGCCAACCCCACAGGGTCAGGCCGAACGCGAGCAACAGACCGCCGGCGAGGATCAGCGCGAGCGCTTCGCCGCTCGTCTGGCGGGCGAATACCCAGACGAGCCAGAGCGCCGCACCATACATCGGAAAGGCGAGGATCGATTTGAGGCGATCCATCCACGGCCCGGGCTTCGGGAAGCGCCGCAGCACGCCGGGCGAGAGACTGATAACAAGATAGGGAAGCGCGAGCCCCAGGCCGAGCATCGCGAAGACGGCGAGCGCCATCGGGGCCGGCATCACGAGCGCCGCGCCGAGCGCAAAGGCCATGAAGGGCGCGGTACAGGGCGCGGCAACCACGACCGCGAGCACCCCGGTGAAGAAAGCCCCTGTCCCGCCGGGCAGGCGCGTCAGCCCGCTGCCCGCGCCGCTTCCCGGCATCGCGACCGCAAAGACGCCGGAGAGATTGAGGCCGACCGCGAGCATCACGAGCGCGAGCGCCGCGGTGACCGCGGGATTTTGAAGCTGGAAACCCCAGCCCGCGGCCTCGCCCCCCGCGCGCAACACGAGCAGTGCGCCCGCAAGCAAAATGAAGGTCGTCAACACCCCGAGGAGGAAGGCGATCCCGTCGCGCCGCGCCGTGCGCGGGGAATGCGCCGAAGCGGACAGCGACGCCGCTTTCATGGCGAGGATCGGGAAAACGCATGGCATCAGGTTGAGAATGAGGCCGCCGATCAGTGCGAACAGCGCGGCCTGCGCGAAGAGGGTCGCGCTTGTTCCGCCAGCCCTCCCCGGCGGCGCCCGCGCCTGGGCGGTAATCTCCCAGGCGCCCTGCGATGTCGACACGACCCCCTGAACCGGTTTGGCAAGGCCGCCCGCGAGCACGGCACCGCCCGCCTTCATCCGCAGGATCAGATCGTCGCCCTCCCGTTCGGCGCGCTGCGCGGCGGGATGTTCGACGATGCCGCCCTCGAAGGGAAAGAGATAGGCATTCGCAAGCGCAGTTCCCCGCAAGACCGCGCCACGCAGCGTCAGAACGAGATCGGCGCCGTCGCGGGCGATATGCGCATCGATGTCGGCGGGACGCGGCGCGGCATCGACGATGCGTTCGATCGCGGCTCCTTCGCCTGCGATCAACGGCGGCACCCCGTCGCGGATCGGCAGATCGAGTGTCACGCTGCGCTCGTCGGGAACGCATATCTCGTCGCTGCAGACCATCGAGAGGACCTTGACGCTCAGCGGCAGCATCGTTCCGGCTTTGGCCGCCCGCGGCACTTCGATCGGTACGGGCAGATAGACCTGCCGCGAATAGCCATAGTTCATGAGGCCCTTCACCGGCTGGCGTTCGGGAAGCGGCCAAAGGATCGGTCCCGCGGAAACGCCGGCGGGAAGTGTCCAGGTCAGTTCCGTCGCGCCGCCCGAATCCCCCGGATTGCGCCAATAGGTGTGCCAGCCGGGCCTGATGTCCTGCCGGACGGCGACGACCGCCGTCGATCCGGGCGCCGCCCATTGATGCATCGGGACGAGCGCGATCTCGACATTCGGCGAATACATCGTCTGGGCCGACCCCGGCGCGACCGCCGTCATCGCGAGGAAGAGCGCGGGGAGGATCAGCCGGAGCAAAAGGGTCATGCGATGGACCTGTCGGAAAAAACACTTCCAGCGCGGCACCCCGGATATGCCGCACGACAGGAGCATCACGATTTTGTCGCAACATTATGGCAATGTGAGCGGGCATTTCAAATCGGCCATATGCGCCGATCGCCGCGCCCCACCGGTCACCTAGCTGTCACGAGGCGGGAATAGGGGAATCATCTCTCAGCTGGAGATGCGCGCATGAACGCCACAACTGCCGACGCCGCGAATATCGCCGATACCGAATTCGAGCGCCCGAACTCGACAAGGGATTGGGGGCGGCCGGCAATATCGGCTTCGTGGCGGCGGTCGTCGCCGCGATCGGCTATGTCGCCTACAGCGTCTACGCCGACGCCGCCGCGGCCGGGGTCCATGCGACGGCCCTCCTGCCCTTCGCGCTACTCTTTCTCGCGCTGCTCATCGCGCTCGGCTTCGAATTCGTGAACGGCTTTCACGACACCGCGAACGCGGTCGCGACGGTGATCTACACCAATTCGATGCCCGCGAACTACGCGGTGGTCTGGTCGGGCTTTTTCAATTTCCTCGGCGTCCTGCTTTCGACCGGCGCCGTGGCCTTCGGCATCGTGTCGCTCCTGCCCGTCGAGCTGATCCTGCAAGTGGGGTCGAACGCGGGCTTTGCGATGGTCTTCGCGCTGCTGATCGCCGCGATCGTCTGGAATCTCGCGACCTGGTATTTCGGCATTCCCTCGTCGAGTTCGCACACGCTGATCGGCTCGATCATCGGCGTCGGCATCGCCAATGCGATGCTCCACGGCAAGAGCGGTACCGCCGGGGTCGACTGGACCAAGGCGACCGAGATCGGTTACGCGCTCCTCCTCTCGCCGCTGCTCGGCTTCACCGTCGCGGCGCTGCTGTTCCTCGCGATGAAGGTGCTCGTGCGCAACAAGGCGCTCTATGAGGCACCGAAGGGCGATACCCCGCCGCCCTGGTGGATTCGCGCGCTGCTCATCTTCACCTGCACCGGCGTCAGCTTCGCGCACGGTTCGAACGACGGGCAAAAGGGCATGGGGCTGATCATGCTGATCCTGATCGGCACCGTTCCCACGGCCTATGCCCTCAATCGCGCGGTGCCCGAGAAATATGTCCAGGAGTTCGTCGTCAATTCGAACGCGGCCGAAAGCGCGCTGGCGGCACAGGGCGGCGGCGCGACCCCGCCCGCCGACGTGCGCAAGGCGGTCACGGCCTATATCGCCGACAAGCAGCTGAAACCCGAAACCCTCCCCGCGCTTGGATCGCTGGTCGACCAGATCGAAACGCAGGTCAGCGGCTATGGCTCGCTCGCGAAGGTCCCCGCCGCCGCGACCGAGAATATGCGCAACGACATGTATCTCGCCTCCGAAGCGATCAAGCGCCTCGGCAAGGAGAAGGACGTCGCCCTTACCGACGGACAAAGCGAGGCGCTGGACGAATACAAGGGCTCGCTCGACAGCGCGACGCGCTTCATCCCGACCTGGGTGAAGATCGCGGTCGCCTTCGCGCTCGGCCTCGGAACGATGATCGGCTGGAAACGCATCGTCGTCACGGTGGGCGAAAAGATCGGCAAGTCGCACCTCACCTATGCGCAGGGCGCTTCGGCCGAGCTTGTCGCGATGGGGACGATCGGCGCCGCCGACATGCTCGGCCTGCCCGTATCGACGACCCACGTCCTCTCCTCGGGCGTCGCGGGCACGATGGCGGCGAACCGGTCGGGGCTGCAGATGTCGACCATCCGCAACCTGCTGATGGCCTGGGTGCTGACGCTTCCGGTCTCGATCGTGCTCGCGGGCGTCCTGTACGCGATCCTTAACGCCATTTTCTGAAGGATCAGACCGACGGCTCCGAAGGACGACGTGCCCGCCCCCGATTTCGGGGCGATCGTGATGCAGCCCGGACTCGTCTGGGGCTGCGCACGGACCGCCGAAGGCACCGGGCTGATCGACGAATGCGACGATGGCGAGGGCGCGAGTTTCCGCTGGCTCCACCTCAATCTCGCCGACGAGCGCACCCAGCGCTGGCTCGAACGTTCGACGAAGCTTCCCCGCCCGATCCACGACCTGATGCTCGCGCGCGAAACGCACCAGCAGGTGATGGTCGAGGACGGGATCGTCGGGCTCGTCCTCCAGGATTTCGAGCGCGACTTCGACGCTGCCGAAACCTCGCAGATCGGCGCACTCCACATCGTCATCACCCCCGATCTGGCGCTGACGGGGCGCTATCATCCGATCCGCTCGGCCGACATCATCCGCCAGCGCATCGCCGCGGGCTTCGACGTCCGTGACGGCGCATCCGCCTTGCACCTCGTCGTCGGTACGATGGTCGACGGACTCAGCCAGCATATCCATGGCCTCGCCCATGACATCCAGACCGCCGAGGACGAATTTCTCAACGAACGGATGAGCCCCGCGACGCGCGACCTCATCGCGGTGCGCCGCCGCGGGGCCCGGCTCCATCGCCTCGTCTCGGGGATGCGCGCGACGCTGGTCCGGCTCGAAAAGGATCCCGACCTCCCCGAAATCTTCGCACCCGTCGCCGAGCGCCATGTCCAGCGCCTCCACGCGCTCGACACCGACGTCGCGAGCACACAGGCGCAGTTACGCCAGCTTCGCGACGAGCTCGACCTGCAAGCCGCGCAGAAGACGAACCAGAATCTCTATTTCCTGTCGGTGATCAGCGCGCTTTTGCTTCCCGCGACGCTGGTGACGGGCTTTTTCGGGATGAATACCCGCGGGTTGCCCTTTGCGCACACCGATGCCGGCACCTTCGTCGCGGCGCTGGCGGCGGTCACCGCGTCGGCGGCGACGTGGCTGTTGCTCAGACGCCGGCCCTAATAGCGCTGCGGCACGTACATCTCGGGCGGTATTTCATGCCGCTCATAATCGGCGTGGCGCACCCGGTCGGGCAGCACGACGGGCGGCCGCTCGACCTCCCGGTAGGGGATCTGCCCGAGGAGATGGGAGATGCAGTTGAGCCGCGCCTTCTTCTTGTCGACCGCCTCGACAAGCCACCACGGCGCCTCGTCGATATGCGTGCGCTCGAGCATATCCTCCTTGGCGCGGGTGTAATCCTCCCAGCGTCGCCGCGATTCGACGTCCATCGGCGACAGCTTCCATTGCTTCAGCGGGTCGTGGATCCGCATCTGAAAGCGGAACTGCTGCTCCTCGTCGGTGATCGAGAACCAGTATTTGACGAGGGTGATCCCCGACCGCACCAGCATCCGCTCGAATTCGGGAACCGAGCGAAAGAACTCCTCGCACTCGTCCTCGGTGCAGAACCCCATCACGCGTTCGACCCCGGCGCGGTTGTACCAGCTGCGGTCGAACAGCACGATTTCGCCCGCCGCCGGCAGATGCGGGACATAGCGCTGGAAATACCACTGGGTGCGCTCGCGCTCGCTCGGGGCCGGGAGCGCGACGACGCGGCAGACGCGCGGATTGAGCCGCTGGGTGATGCGCTTGATCGCCCCGCCCTTGCCCGCCGAATCGCGCCCTTCGAACAGCACCGCCACCTTCAGCCCCTGCTGGACGACCCATTCCTGGAGGATGACAAGCTCGTGCTGCAGCCGGAACAGTTCGCGAAAGTAGATCCGCCGGTCGAGCGCTTCGCGGTCGGGATGGTCGGACATGTCGGCAAGAAGCGTTTCCAGCCGGCTTTCGTCCATTTCCATCTCCAGCTCCTCGTCGAAGCTGTCGGCGATTTCTTCCTTGATGCGGTCGAGATTGGAGAGGCTGTCGTCCATTGCGAAGGTTCCCTGCTGCCTTCGCGCATCGCTATGACCGCAAGATTGCCATGCCGTGACACCGCTTGCGCGGTTCCTCCGCGGGAGGTCTCATCCGACCTGTCCGACGGGTTCGGCCGCCTTGATCCTGGGGTCTGTCGGCGGACATTCGCTGCGCGCGCGATCGCTTTTCCGACCGTCCATCCGTTTTGGTGTTGCGGTGCGATTGCCGCCGCAGAAGAGACGTCCGGCAAGCGCGGCAGGTCCGGACAATATTGGCAGACAGCAAGGGGCCGAGATGACGAATGCCATCTCGGCCCCGCATTGCGTGTTTCGGTTCCGACGGGTCGCTGGTCAGAAGGCGATACGCGCAATTACCCTTGCACCATGGGCGCTGCGATCCGACGCCAGCGTACCTGTGTAAGCGGCGCCGAGACGGAACGAACCCGTGATATATTCAAATCCGGCTTCGACTTCAGCCGAGCTTTTCGGGATAGCCGTGCCGAGGATATCGAACGCCGGCCCCGCCGTCGTGAAGCGCGAGACGATCGGCGCGCCGCGGTCGTTCAGCGCAAGGTTCCACGCCGCCGACACATAGGGTTGGAAGCCCGGCTGACCGGCGTTGAACTGCGCCCGCCCACCGAGGCTGACAAAGGTCGTTTTCTGACCAGCCTCCGCGACCGTCAGCGCCGCATCGCCGCCGGTTTCGGCGAAGGCTTCGCTGCCGGTATCGACATGCGCCAGCCGGGCGAAGGGGGTGAGCGCCATATTGCCCGTGACGATGTCGTAACCGATCTCGCCGAAGATCTGCAGCGTGTCGGCATCGCGCTTCGACGTCAGCGTTTGCGCGAGCGCCGCGATGCTGATGGCGCGTGTCGTATCGATCTTGTGCCAGGCGTAGCTGACGCCGATCGTGCCGCGCAAACCGCCCCCGGCGCCATAGGTGGCGTGCGCCGCCAGATATTTGCTTTCGACATCGGCATGGTCGCTTCGCCCGCCGAGGCGGAAGTCGGAGCCACCGATACCCGCCGACAGCGCGGCGGCGAAGCCATTGCCGCCAAAGCCGAAACCCGCGACCAGACCCTTGTGATCGGTATCCATGGCGAAGTTACCGCGATTGGCATCGAATTCGCCCCAGCCCCCAAAAGCCGAGCCCCACACGAAAGCCCCGCTCTCTTCGGGTGCCTTCATCCCCATCAGCGCGTTGCGCAGATGGCGGCTGTCGTCGGTCAGGCCGCTGATCGCGCTGGCAAGAATTTCGCCCGAAAGGTCGCCGAAGCTCGCCTGTGCGGTCGCCGCATTCTGGAGGAGAACCGCTTCGTACAGCGGGTTGTCGACACCGAGCGCCTGAACCGCTGCAGCGACGCTCGCCTGATTGAAGCCTACTGCGATATCGGCAAAATCGATGTCGTTACGATAGAGCGACAGCGTCACCGTGTTGGTGCTGTACCGAAGCAACGGGTCAAGGAAGGCCAGATCGGTCGTCACCGAACCGAATGTCCCCGTGATCCCGGCCCCGCCGGTCAGGATGACATAGTCGGTCCGCAGGTTGTAATCGCCATCCTCTGCCAGAACCGCGACGCTTGCCGTGCTGGCGATCGTCACGGCCCCTGTCGCATCGAGACGGTCGGCCGCACCGGCCGCATTGACTTCGACTTCATATGTCGAACCGGCGGCAAATGCGAGGTCGCCGTTGACGGTCAGCTGGCCGATCGAATTGCCCGGCGCCAGCGTTCCGCCATCACCGATGGTGGTCGAACCGACGGCGCCATTGCCGCCGAGCGTGCCGCCGCTGTTGACCGTTACCGGCGAGACGATCGAACCATTGACCGCAAGCGTGCCGCCGTTGACCGACGTCGGGCCGGTATAGCTGCTGTTGCCGGTCAGGTTGAGCGTGCCGTCGCCTTCTTTCACCAGGCTGCCGGTGCCCGAAATGTCGCCGCCGAATGCCGTGTTCCCGCTCTGGGCGACGGTCAGCTGGCTGTCGCCGATCACCACGCTCGACCCCTCGTCGCCCTCGAGACCGCCAATCGTCTGATCCTTGCCCGTGATGTCGAGCGTGCCGCCTTCGCCGAGATCGAAACTGGTTCCGGGGTCGATGATGCCGCCGATGCGAACCGAACCGCCCAGGATGTTCGTCACGCCCTCGAACGCATAATCGCCCATGAAGGTCAGCGCACCGTCGCCCTTCTTGTCGAGCACGCCGCTGCCCGAAAAGGCTCCGAGGAAATCATAGTCGTCGGAGCGGTTGAAGACGAAGCGCCCGTCGTTGACGATATTGCCCGAGAAGCTTCCTTCGGTTCCGCCGGCGCCGAGCTCGAAGAATCCGGTGCCTTCGGTCTTCACGTCGCCCTGGAGCAGGCCCGTCAGAACGAGGCCGCCGTTGGAGACGATCGTGCCGCCGGTGTGCGCGATATTCGCGGTATCGACCGTGAACACGGCGTCGCCGACAAGCTGCAGCTGCCCCGTCCCGTCGATCGTCAGGTCGTCGAGCGCGGAAACCGCTTCATCGGTGCCGAAATTGAGCACGAGCAGGCCGTTGGTGCGAACCGACGGCGTCAGGATCGGCGAGCTCGCTTCTCCGCCGAGCTCGACCTCGTTCACCCGCAGCGCCGCCCCCTCGTCGATCGTTACGCTGTCGAACCCGCCCACGACGCCCGAGGTCGACCAGTAACCGCCGGCGACGTTCAGCGTCTCGAACCCTGTTGCCTCGGTAAGCTGCTGCGCTTCGGTCAATTCGAGGATGTCGCCATCGAGCGTCAGGCTGTCGGTGCCGGCGCCCGCGTCGACAAGCCCCGAAATCGCGCTGCCGGTGCGGAGAATGACGTCGTCGTCGAAGCTGCCAAGCTGGACGGCGATCCCGCCTTCGCCCATGATCGCGCCGGCGTTGTCGAGAACGATCGCGCCGCTGTCGTCACCCCAGACGCCCCGGTCGGCACCCGTGATCGTCCCTGTGTTGATCAGCGTTGCGGTACCGAAATTGCCGAGGATAACGCCGTCGGTCGCACCGGTGATCGTCCCGCTGTTGACGATCCGGGCCGTATCGAGAAAACCGGCGACCGCGGCGCCATGGCTTCCGTTGCCGGTGATCGCCCCGCTGTTGGTGATCGTGCCGGTCTGCGCGATGTCCTCCGCGACCTGCAGCCCTTCGACCACCGCGCCGAATGTCGCGCCGGCGATCGTGCCGCTGTTGGTGATCGCGGCGGTGTCGGTGACCAGGACCACCGCGCCATAACCGTTGGTGCCCGTGATCGTGCCCGTGTTGGTGAGCGCGCCGTCATAGCCGGTCTGCCGGACGAGCCCGCTGCCACGCTGGATGAGCACCCCGCCCGGTCCCTCGCCGGTGATCGTGCCGGCATTGTCGATCGTGCCCCCCGCCGACATGATGATTCCGAAACGCGCGCCGCTGATGTCGCCGGTTTCGCTGTTCGCGACGGTGCCGACATAATTTTCCAGCGCCTGACCATCGTAGGGATAGATCGAGATACCGTCGGCCAACGCGCTTCCCTCGCCGCGGATCGTCCCGCTGTTGGTGACGCTGCCGCCGCCGATCAGGCGGACGCCGTCGTTCGATTCGCCGAGTATCCCGCCGCTGTTCGTCACCTGCGTGCCGATCGCGATGCCGACGATGTCGCCGATATCCTCGTCGAACTGATAGGCGGTCGTGATGCCCGCACCGGCACCCGAAATCGTGCCGCTGTTGGCAACGCTCGACGCGGCGGTGGTGATCGTCACGCCCGCATCGGGCGCCGCGTCGAAGCCGTCATAGGTTCCCTGACCGCGGATAACACCGGCGTTGTTCACGACGAGGGTGCCCGTCGCGAAGGAATAGATGCCCGACGTCCCGCCGGTGATCGTGCCGCCCTCGGCATTGGTGACCGTCACGTCGGCACGCGAGCCCTGCGACACGCCTGCGCCGAAATCGCTGCCGATCGTCCCGCTGTTGTCGAGGGTGGCGCTCGACATGTCGCTGCCGAAGCCGACCCCGTAGCCGTCGCCGCCGCTGCCGCTGCCGCCCAGATTGCCGGTGCCGCGAATGTCGCCCGTGTTCACGACGCTGGCGGTCAGGCCGCTGCGATCCTCGTTCGGGTCCGTATTGAGCGCCGTCCCCTGGACGTAAACGCCACCGCTGACGCCCTCGATCTCGCCCGCGTTGACGACGTCGCCGCCGCCCGAAAGAATGACGCCGAAGCGCTGACCGGCAATCCGTCCGCCCGTCTCGTTGGTGACCAGCGCGGCATAATCCTCGTTCGACTGGTCGACGTGCGCGAACATCGAGATGCCGTCGGTCCCCTGCGCGCCGGGATTGACGCCTTCGATCAGGCCGCTGTTGGTGACGGTGCCGCCGCCCGCGAGGCGGATCGCGTCGTTGTTGACGCCCCGGATCGTCCCGCTGTTGTCGATCCGGGTGTTCACCGCGCGGCCGATCGTGCCCTGATAGGGCTGGGTGACGATTCCGTACTGGTTGCCCTCGATCGTACCGCCGTTCACGATTACCGCATCGGCCGTCAGGATATTGATGCCATTCTGACCCGTGCTGCGGATGAGGCCTTCATTGTCGACCGTGAGCGACCCCTCGTTCGAGGTAATGGCGTGACCGTTGGAAACGATCTCGCCGTCGGCGCCGTTGTTGATGACCAGCGCTCCGGTCGACTGGCCGACGATACCGAGGGCGAGGCCATTGATCTGACCGTTATTGTTGATGGCCGCCGTCTCGAGCCCTCCGCCCGCAAGCACGCCGAGAAAGCCCGATACCATGCCATCATTATTGAGCGTGCCGACGCGTCCCGTCTGTCCCTCGGCGGCGCCGAGAATCACGCCAAAGGGACTGACATTCGGGTTGGCGGGATCCGGGTTGCCGGTGCTGCGGATGGTACCGGCATTGTTGATGGTGCCGCCACCCTGAACGACGACGCCGAACATCTGGCCTTCGATCAGCCCGTCTTCGTTGTTGGTGACGGTACCGATGCCGGTCACGTCAGTTGCGATCGACTGCGAGAATTCGGACAGCGACACGCCTGTGCCGTTCACGTTGAAGCCGTTCGAACCGCGGATCACGCCACTGTTGACGACGTCGCCGCCGCCCGTCAGCGCGACACCGGCGCCACCGTAGCCCTCGATGAGCCCCGAATTGGTCACCGTATTGTTCCGCGCGCGCACCAGCGTGCCCTGGACGTTCTGGAAGATGTTGGTGGTGATGCCCGACTGCGCGCCGAGGATGGCGCCGCTGTTGCCGATCACCGCGCTGGCCGTGGTGATATTGATCCCGCTCTGATTGACGCTGCGGATGAGTCCGTCGTTGTCGACGGTCAGCCGGCCGTCGTTCGAGGTAATGGCGAAAGCATTCGCCACGATCTCGCCATCCTCGAAATTATTGACCACGAGGCCGCCCGTCGACTGCCCGACGATGCCGAGCGCGAGACCGCTGATGCTTCCCTCGTTGTTGATCGTCGCCGTCTCCAGCGCCCCGCCCGCGAGCACGCCGAGAAAGCCCGAGATGGTGCCGCTGTTGTTGACCGTAGCGGCCCGGCCCGTCTGTTCGGCCGATGCGACGAGGATCAGGCCGAAGGGACTCACGCCGGGCGTCCCGGGATTGGGGTTCCCGAGGCTCCGGATGGTTCCCATATTGGTCACGGTGCCGCCGCCCTGAAGCGCGGCGCCGAAAACCTGCCCCTCGATGACGCCGCCATCATTGTTGGTGATCGTGCCCACGCCGGTGGCGCCGTCGGCGATCGCACCCGGAAATTCGGAAATCGAGACGCCGGTACCGTTGACGCCGCTGCCGACGGGGCCGCTGAACCCCGAAATCGTTCCGCCGTTGGTCACCGTGCCGCCACCGGCCAGCGCCACGCCCGACCCCGCCTCGCCACGGATAACCCCGCTGTTCGAAACCCGCGTATTCGCGGCGAGCGCCTGCGGCGGCAGATCGTCGCCATTCTCGTCTTCGCTGAAGAAAAGAGACGTGACGACGCCATTGGCCGCGCCGCTGATCTGACCGGCATTGGTGACGATCGAATCGGGCTGCGCAATGACGATGCCGCCGCTCGGGCGGCTATCGAGGCTGCCTGCATCGATGCCATTCCCGCGAATTATACCCGCATTGCCGACAGTTACGGGACCGTTGTCGGCGTAGATGCCGATGATATCGCCCTCGACGGTCTCGTCCACGTCGACCTCGACCTCCAGCCGCTCGGCCTGATCGTTGTGAATGCCGAACGCATCCTGGGCGGCGGCGGGAATCACATGGCCGATGGCAAGGCCGACAATCGCGCTGGTGGCGAGCAGGCGAGATTTCGAGATGCGTGACATTATTCTGAGTCCCCCGTTGATGTTGCCGGCAAGGCAAGGGGTTCGCCGGAGAGCGGCTTGCGCTCCCCGACGGGTCCACCCCACCTCGAAATTTGCTTCCCCCGGCCGATCGGGCGCTCACCCCCCGGCTTTGTGCGCGATGCCTAGGGTGAGGGCGATGCAGCGTCTACCCAATGTTATTTTGGGTAAATTTGCGGCAGACCGTTGCCACCGCCCTTGCGCACAGGCGGCCAGCCCCGTTACGAGAGCTGATCACCGGGGGGTGGGTCGCAACAGGCGGGATATGCGCGAGGCGCGCACCTCCCGCGGGCGTGGTGGTGTGCCTGATCCCCGCCTGGCGGGGGGCGCTAGTGAAAATATTGTACGCGATCCTTGGTCTCGTGTTCCTTCTGGCCGCACAGCCGGCGCGGGCGGAACTCGAAAAGATACCGCTGCTCGATCTTCGCGCGGGTGAAGATGCCCCGGCGCTGGCGCCGTTCGTGCGCTTCGCCAAACGCCCGGGTGCGACGAGGACGCCACAGCTGGGCCCTATTCTGGAGGGACCACTTCAGCGTATCGAGGGTCCGACCATTCATTTCGGACCTCCCGGCACCCGGACCGTCGTCTTGCTCAAGGTCCGGAACGGGAGCGACGAACAGGGCAGCTGGATCCTGACGACCGGCCGCGGATCGCTCAAGCATTTTCGCCTCTACGAGGCCGACATGGGGAGGCTTTCCCTGATCGTCGACGGCACCGACCCGCAAGTCGCGCGGCAAAATCTCGGGACCTATCAGGCATTCAGTTCCGAACTGGTACTCGGCCCGCGTCAGGAAAAACTGGTCGTCATCGAATTTGTCTCGGAAAATTCGACCTATATGCCGCTCAGGATCGAAAGCTACGGGACCTTCTTCAAGGACCGGCGCGCCAATATATCGATGGTGTCGGGCGTCGTTGTCGGCGCGCTGACGCTGCTGCTTCTGAATTTCCTCTTTTTCTCGATCACGGGATTCAGGGAGTTTCTGTGGCTGGCGGTAGCCGAGGCGTTTTTCGCGCTGAATACCGTCCATTCCGAAGGCTATATCACCATCTTCTTTCTGTACGACAAACCCCTGACCGGGGTTGCCGTCGAAGATTTCATCAAATGCGGATTTGCGGCCGCGATGGCCCAATTCTGTCGAAGCTTCGTAAAAACAGCGAATAATTTTCCGAGACGCGACATGGTGCTGAAGGCGCTCGTCCTTTTCGCCGTCTCCGTGATGCTGCTCCAGCCCGGACTGTCGCTGTATCCGCCCGGGGTCCGCTTTTTTCTCCATCTGTCGGGATGGTTCGTGGCGGTGGCCGTGGCGCTGTTCCTGCCCTTCATCGGCTATGCCGCCATCAGGCAGCTCGGGTTCCAGCTCTGGCCACTCTTCGTGGGGTGGGCAAGCCTCGCCCTGTTCATCGTTTATGCCGCGATCGCTTCGATGGGCATCTTCACCTGGCTGCCGATCAACTGGCATCTCGCCGGTCCGGTGGGGCTCTTCGAATCGATCATGGTGACTCTGGCGCTCGGACTTAATCTCAAGAAGATCCAGCGGGAGAAACTCGCCGCCGACGCAAATTTTGCGCAGTCGCTGAGCGAACGCCTCCTTATCAGCGAACGCGCAGCCCGGCTGGCCGAAGAAAAGGCGTTCGCCCTCGAGACCGTGAATAGCCAGAATGCGTTGCTCCATGCGTCGGGCCACGACAGCCGGCAGGTCATTCTGGCGCTCAACAGCGCCGTCGACGTCCTCAAACGCCAGGATGGGTCGGGCAAGGACCGCGCGCTGGTCGAGATGCTCGAGAGTTCGGCCGAATATCTGAACGAGATCGTCTCGACGACGATCTCGGGTGCCAACATCGCCGCGAGCGATGCCAGTTTCGTCGCGCTCGGCGCGTTCCGCGGCCAGGCTCTCGTGGAGCCGCTGTCGATGATGTTCAAGACGCCCTTCGCGAACAAGAAGCTGGCGCTCGCCGTGAATGTTGCGGACGATATAACTGTCATTTCGGACAAGCCGCTCCTGATGCGCGCGCTCGCCAACCTGCTGAGCAACAGCTACAAATATACCGAAGCGGGCGGCGCCCGGATCGATCTCGTCCGTGAAGGCGAGCGTGCGATAATCACAGTCAGCGATAGCGGCTGCGGCATGCCGGCCCAGGTCGTTGCCGCGTTGAACGGCGATGTCGTCCCGCGCATTCGCGCCGACGAGACGACGCCCGGCACCGGATCGGGATTTGGATCGGCAAAGCGCATCATCGAGACGCTGCGGGGCACCCTCGGAGTCGTGACTTCGACACCCGCCGGAACCGAGATACGCATTGTGCTGCCCGCCGCCTTTGCCGCGACGACGCCGATTTCAATCGATGAACTGCGGGCCGGTGTGCCCGGGTGGACGCTGCTCGACTTCGACCAACGCGCCGAATTCGAAGCGGCGCTCGCCGCACCGGGTTTTGCGGCGGACCGGACGATCGCGCTGACCTATGACGACACGACCGTCACGCGCGGCCGGCTTAGCAGTCTCGTCGCGATGGTAGCGATCAAACCGCCATGCCGCGAGCTTCTGGGGCATCCCCTCCTGCAAAGCTCCTAGCCGCTCTTATGCACCAAGGGGTGTCTGAGCGGTAGGCGGGAGTAGCGTAA
>NZ_JAEMQX010000158.1 GCF_016463645.1 Sphingopyxis sp.
CGCCAACGATTGATCTTCCCCAAGAACAACATCGTCACGAATAAGAGCGGCTAGAGGAGGTTCAGCTCGTTGGCGCGGTCCACGATCTTGCGGTTGTGCGGAGCGTCGAGTTTGCGCCGGAGCTCGGCTATGTGGAAGGAAACGGTCGGCGGCGCGATCGCCAGGCGATAGGCGATTTCCTTGTTCGTCTCGCCCTGCGCAAGATAATGGAGTATCGCCATCTGGCGGGACGAGAGCGCAACGGGCGGCTGCTGAAACTTGCCGAGCGCATCTTCGATATGCGGCGAGACGTAGACTTCGCCCGCAAGCGCCGCGTCGCAAGCCGCGACAATATGATCCGGCGGATCGGATTTGCTCACCACAGCACGCGCGCCGAGCTTGAGCGCCGAATGAATTTCGTTGAGATGGGTCTCGCCGGTCAGGATGATCACCGTCATGTCGCGCGATCCGACGATTTCGGCGAGGACATTGATCCCGCGGACATCGGGCAGATTGAGGTCGAGGATGACCAGATCGACGGGTTGGGACTGAACGAAAGCATTGACGGTCGCTCCCCGATCGAGCGCGCCGACCACGGCATAGCGATCCAGCGACGAGAACAGGAAACGAAGCCCGCTTTGCGTTATGCGGTGATCGTCCACGATCAGAATATTGTGCTTCGATATCATGCCTGCACCCCGTTCGCCCCGGGCAAGCTTTTCCGCGGTTCGATCGCGCGCCGCAACCCGAATTAATGCGGGGCTTCAGCACGGGTCGAAACAAGGCCGGCCATTCGTCGACATGGGGCAAGGGACGCGAAACCAGCGCCGCTGTCACAGCCTTCATTTCGACGATGACGGTGCCGGTCTGCCGGGGCGCGTCGAGTTCGAGATGAGCGGCGCCGGCGCAGCTCCCGAAATTGCCGAAGAGCAATGCAACGACCGTTGGGCGCTTGTGATCTGTGACGGAGCGGCACTTTGCCATGCCGGCCCGGGTGCCGGACCGTCATCGATGACACGTTGTGCACCGTTCCGACTAACCTGGATCAATCCGGCCTGAAATATCGGCCGTTCGAGCTTGCCGCACTGCAACCAGCACCGAGAGCGCGGCGTTGGTCGATCGATAACCATAGTCTCCGGGAGAACAGCCCAGGTCTCGCGCCCTGTCCGGCGCGCGGGGCAGTACGGCGCGCGTGTGCCGGCACGGACAGACGAGGACAGATGATGAAATTCGATCGCGAAGACCATTTCTTTCCCGGCCATTTCGATGACCAGATTGCATCGCCCGTCAAGGAAAGTCATCTCCGGCGCGCGCCCGCCGCAGGCGCCGGCCGTATCGCCCTCATCGGATGCTTCCGCCCGCGGCAGTGCGGCATCGCCACCTTCACCGCCGATATATTCGATCATCTGGGCGCGCATTCGCCGCATATGGAAATCGATGTCTATGCGATGCGGAGCCAGCCCGACCAGCCGGTCGGCGCGGAGGTCCGGCAAGCGATCGACGAGAAGAGCATCGACAGTTACCGCGACGCGGCGGCCGCCATCAATGCGAGCGGCGCCGACGCGGTGTGGCTGCAGCATGAATTCGGGATTTTCGGCGGCTCGGCCGGAGACATGATTCTCGAGCTCGTCGATAGGGTCGCCGCGCCGCTCATCGTCACGTTGCACACCGTGCTCGCCGAGCCGAGCCCGGCGCAGCGCCATGTCATGGACCGGCTCGTTTCGCGTGCCGGCAAGCTCGTTGTGATGAGCGATTATGGCCGGATGACGCTGACCGACGTCTATGGCGCGGCGCCGGATCAGATCGCGCTGATCGAGCATGGAACGCCCGACCGTCCCTACAAGGAAGTGAGCGCGCTCCGCCGGACGCTCGGGCTCGCCGACCGGCCGATACTTTCGACGTTCGGCCTCATCGGACCGGGTAAAGGCCTCGAAGCGGCCATCCGGGCGCTACCCGCCATCGTGGCCCGATACCCCCGCGTCCTTTACCGCATCGTCGGGGCGACCCATCCCAATCTCGTCGCGGCCGAGGGCGAGTCCTATCGCGACAGCCTCGAGCGACTCGCACAGAGTCTCGGGGTCGCCGGCAATATCGCGTGGGAAAACCGCTTCCTCGATACCGAGGAACTGCTCGACCAGATCGAGCTTTGCGACATCTATGTCGCGCCCTATCCCAATCTCCAGCAGATCACGTCGGGAACCCTGGCCTACGCGGTCGCACTCGGCCGCGCCGTGGTATCGACCCCGTTCGTTCACGCCCGCGAACTGCTTGCGGACGATATCGGCCTGTTGCTGCCGGGAACCGGGAGCGACGCGATCAGCGAGGCCGTGCTCATGCTGCTGGCGGCGCCCGACGAACGCCGCGCGGTTCAGCATCGCGCCTATGCGCGGGGCCGTCGGACAGCGTGGGGAGGCATAGCGCGCCAATGTGCCGCGCTGATCGACGATCTCGTCACGGCTCCCGAGGCGACGCCGACCGGCCAGCGCGGTCCGGCGCTCGCCGGCGTCTGGGCCATGTGCGACGATGTCGGGATGTTGCAGCACGCGGTGCACATGCTGCCCGACCGGTCGCACGGTTATTGCATCGACGACAATGCCCGTGCGCTCATGCTCGTCCACAGCCTGCCCACCAGGATGCAGGAGGAGGCTGCGCCCCGCGCGCGCGCTTTCGCCGGCTTCATTCAGCACGGCTGGAACCCGGATGTCGGCGCTTTCCGGAATTTCATGGGATATGATCGGCGCTGGCTCGAGGAAACCGGATCGGAAGACAGCAACGGACGCACGCTCTGGGCCTTGGGGCATGCCTCCGCACACGCGCGCGACGCGGGGATGCGCGAATGGGCCGCGGGCCTTTTCGACCGGACCGCGCCCATGGTCAGGGATTTCAAGAGTCCGCGCGCGATCGCCTTCGCCGTGCTCGGCGCCGACGAGCGGCTGGACCGCGATCCCGACAATGGTCTGGCGCGCCCGATCATCGAGCGCGGCGGCGCCTTCCTCCGCGCGCTCTGGAAATCGGCCCGCCGCCCCGGCTGGGACTGGTTCGAGGCGAGCCTCGCCTACGACAATGCCCGGCTCGCCGAGGCGCTCATCCGCGCCGGCCGCCGCCTGTCCTCGCGTCCCGAGGAAGCGGCCGGGCTGGCCGCGCTCGATTGGCTCGCGACCTTCCAGACCGCAAGTCGGGGTCATTTTCGCGCCGTCGGATCGGAGAGCTTCGATCGCGAGGGCGAGGCGCTTCCCTTCGACCAGCAGCCGCTCGAGGCCTGGGCAACGGTCGCTGCGTGCGGCACGGCCTTCGCGCTGACCGGACAGTCAGTCTGGCGCGATCATGCCGAAACCGCATTCGCCTGGTTCCTCGGCCGAAACGATCGCGGCGTCGCGCTCGGCGACCTCAGCTCGGGACGCTGCCTCGACGGACTGACCCCGCGCGGCGTCAACCGCAACAGCGGCGCCGAGTCCATTCTGGCCTTCCACCTCGCGTATCGCACGATGGCCGGCATGTTCTGGCGCGGCGAGGCAGTCGCAGCCGAGCCCCGACAAGGATCGACAGTACCCGCTCTCGCCGGCTGAGGCGTTTGCCCAGCGATCAGAGACCGAAGCGCGACTTCGGAATGTGGGTGATGCGGCAAGCGAGATCGGCTTCTCCCGAAGCCACGATGAAATGGTCGCCGGCATCGGCGATCCCTGTCGTGAAGACGACGTCGCGCACATACATCCTGTCCTCGAGCGGGCGCGTCAGATCGGGATTGGCCTCGATAAGCGGCTGGTGGTCGCTGCCGACGACGCGCGACGGCTCGTCGGGATCGAGCAGCGACCAATAGGTGCGGTAAATGCCGACCATCTCCTTCGGCTCGACGCCGTGCCAGAGCGTCAGCCATCCGCGGTCCGTGAGAATGGGCGGGGTTCCGCCGCCCATGCGGGCGGTCGCGACCGTGTCGGCATGCGGCCGGAGGCCCGGCTCGCGGCGCGGTTTCCAGTGCAGCGCATCGGGCGAAGAGGCGAGGTTGATCGATGGTCCGGCGCTCCACGGGCTTCCCGGCGGATAGGTGAAATAGAGCGCGCCGAGCGGGCGCGTCTGGGCCCAGTAATGACCACCCACTTTCCCTTCGAAGATCAGCATATCCTTGTTCTGATGATCGAGGACGATGTCCTCGAAGCGCCAGTCGAGACCGTTGTCCGAGCTGTAGAGCGTCGTCGAATGCCGCTCGGGACTGACCGAGCAACTCGTCATCAGCCAGCGGCCGTCGATATGGCTGATCCGCGCATCCTCGACGCCATAGCATTGGAAGGCGGCGTGCGGCGCGATGGCCCGGTCGTAATGGACCGCAACGACCTCCAGCCCGTCGGGGGTCAGCTCGACCGGAAGCAGCCAAGAAAGCGACGTGAGCGCCATGACCTGCCAGCTGCCCCCGCGGACGAGGAATTTGCGGGGATCGGCCGTATCACAAAGTTCGAGCGGCCAGGCATCGCGGACATAGCGTCCGTCTTCCCAGCGAATGCTGTGGACATGCCCGCTCGCGACCGGCTCGCGAAGCGCTTCCGCGACGCGCACGAGCATAAGAAGGTTGCCGTCGGGAAGGCGTGCGAGGCCCGGATTGAAGGCGCCGAGCGTAAAGGTTTCGGCCTCCAGATGTCCCGCAAGCGGCGATCGCGACAGGTCGACATCGTCGGGTCCGAATATCAGGCGATCGACTGCGAAACCCATGGCGTTGCTCCTTCCCGGACGCGGACGCCCGCGACACGTCCGATCAAACCGCGAAGCGGATCGATGTTCCCCGCCCCGGCCCGACCGCCGAAGTTGCGGTGATTCCGCCTTGCGGCCGAGGGCAGTTCCACCGGGTCGCGCAGCATCGCAAGCACCTCGGCGACGGCCCGGTCGCGCGCCGTCGTCCGGCCGATATCGCCGAAATGACAGGTGCGACTTGCAATCGGCGCCCCGCCCGCGGAGCAGGCCAGATGGACGAGGCCGACTTCCTCGTCGGCCTCGCGCGGTCCGAAGGAACGCGGAGCCTAGACCATCGACCGGAGCAGATCGGGCACGGTCGTCGTCGCAAAGCCGATCGCGCTGTCCGATATGCCATAGGGAATGAAAAGCTCGTGTCCGATCGCGAGCGCGCCGCAGGTATAAACGACATTGGGCACATAGCCTTCGCGATCGCTTTCGGCCGCCGACAGGATCGGACAGGCGGTGCGACCGAGGATTTTCGAAGGGTCCTCCTTGTCGAGAAGCGCGGCACCGAGGCTGTATTTGCGCATGGGACCCACCCCGTGAGTCAGCAATATCCAGCCTTCGTCGCATTCGATCGGGCTGCCGCAATTGCCCATCTGCACGAATTCCCAGGGAAAAGCCGGGCTCAGCAACCGCCGCCCCTCATCGTCCCAGTTGGTGAGACTGTCGGATGCGAGCAGGGTGATATTCTTGCCGTCCTGCCGCCCGACCATCAGATAGCGGCCGCCAACCTTGCGCGGAAACAGCCCCATCCCCTTGTTGCGGGCGGCACGGCCCGAAAGCGGCTCGAGGCAGAAGGCCGCGAAGTCGTTCGTGCGAAGCAGTTCGGAGCGGATCGAATGGCCCGAATAGGCTGTGTAGGTGCCCAGATACTCGGTACTTCCGTCGTCGTGTTCAAACCGGACCAGCCGCAAATCCTCGAGGCCGTTGCGCTGCGCTTCGGTCACCGGAAAGAGCACGCTGTTCGAAATCGGACTGTCGGGCTGGCGGTGCACCGTTACCGCATCCTCGGGGGCCAGATGGTGCCGGTCGTCGACAACCGCCGCCATGGCTGGCCCCGATTGTGGCCATAGCCGGAAGTCCCCGTCCGGTCCGACGATCCCCTCGCGAAACGCGATCGAACTGATATGCCCCTCGCCCACCGCGCGCATCGACATGACGAACCGCAGTTGCTCGGCATCCAGACCGCTCTGGTCCGGATGCAGGACGATGCTCGGGTTCATCAGGGCAGCCGCGGCGTAGCTGTACTCGTGACAGAAGAAGGCGCCGATCAGCCGGCGCTTCACCGGCGATATCGCGCCCGCCTCGAGTCCCAGATCCTCGGCGATCTCTGCGAAGCGCTCGTCGAATATCCGGCCGATCTGCCAGTGGCGTTCCGAAAAATCCTTCCAGACGAGGCCGAGTTCGACTTCGGCTTCCTCCTCGTCGAGCCGCAGGATGTCGCTCACGAGCTGCGCCGAACGCGACGGCTCCGAGACATTCGATTGCCAGGCGAGATGAAAGGGGCGCAGCACCACCCGCGACGGGTCGGCCGTGAGCTTTTCGCGAAGGATACGAAGCGGGCTCTGGTCGGGTCGGCAAATGAGCATGGACGACTGCAAGATCCTCTCGGGGCCCCTTTGCCCAGAATGTTTTGCCCGGGCCGGATAAGCAAGTCCTAACCGGACCGGCTATCCCGATAATCGGGCAATACCGGCTATCCGGCGGCCTGCCCGAACCCGGTCATGCCTGTTTGCGATGCATTTCCGCCGCCGCGGCCTCGCCGAGCACGCCCGGTGCGAGCCCTGAGCCCTGTCCTGAGGCCATGGGCGACCGGATGCTCGCGGCGGTCGAGGGGGATAAATCGCCGGACCAGTTCGGGATCGCGGCCGGGGGCCGCGATTCCCTGCGTCATCACGGCAGCGTACGCCGTCCGCGCCCGAACACGAAGGCGAGGATGAAAAGGATCACGCCGATGACGAGCAGTATCTTGGCGAAATCGGCCGAAAGGCCCGCTATGCCGCCGAACCCGAGCAACGCTGCGACAAGCGCGACGACAGCGAAAATAATGGCCCATCTGAACATGCGTCTTCTCCCGTTTTGCGGACGCACGGTCTGATAGTCCGGAACACATGCCCGGACGCAGCGAAACCACGGTCCTGTCGATTGCAGTTGACGCTCGGTAAACGCCACCCGGATTCGAAAGTTCCTTGAACACGGCCTGATGGGGCGGAACCCGCCGCGATGGCGGCCGGGTGCGAGCAAGGTGACGACGATCGCATCCACTGCGATCCGACCGGCATCGGCTATCTCGCACGCGAGCAGTCACCGGCGGCGCCCGGGCTCATGCGCCGCGTCCGGGACCGAAGCGTCGCTGGTCGGGGTCGCGCTCGAAGCGGAAACGCCCCTTGATATGTTCGTTGAAAAACTGCCCGGCGGACTCGGCCGCGCACAGGGCATCGAACAGGCTGCGCGGAACTCCGAAGTAGAAATAGCAGCCGGCATCGATGAAGCGCAGACACAGAAGCTTCGCTTCGTCGTCGAAACCCGCACGGTCGATGATCGAGGAATTGTCGAAGCGGCAGACCTGCATATCCGGTCAAGCGCCGCGCGCGGCAAGAGGTTCCGACTCGACGCGTCCCGCCCTGATCGGACAGGAACGCGAGCGCATTCGGCCGATGATCGGCGACACCCCGTCGCAATCGATCACTCCCGTCCGGAGGCAAGCTTGTTACCGGGCGGTCTACGTGACTTCGATGAAGTTATGGATGCCCCG
>NZ_JAEMQX010000159.1 GCF_016463645.1 Sphingopyxis sp.
CTGGGTAGCTCAGTTGGTAGAGCATGCGACTGAAAATCGCAGTGTCGGCGGTTCGATCCCGTCCCCAGGCACCACTCTCCTTTCCCTTGTGTGGTCCTGCGTGCTCGGGATGAGCGAGTGGCAGGTCTGGGAGTGTTTCTGCCCTCCACGGATGTGCGTGACCTCGTTCGGTGCCTCGGCGAGCCAAGGTCATGCGCCTCACAATGTCTTCCGCATGCTTGCTGGAACATCGACTCGACGCGCTGCGGGTGCTGCACAAGAAAATGGGTGCTCGCCACCGTTCCCGCACGGCGTGGCGGGCCTTCGCGAGCCGTTATCACCTGTTCAGCGACACCCCTCGCGCTATTGCACCAACAACCAAGGCTTCCGCAGGACGATCTCCAGAGCCCAAAGCGACAGCGGTGGAAACGGCTGCGCCGCGGTTAGCAGGCAGATTGTGGTCGCCGGCCGCGAGTGCTGGACCAATGTGCGTGAAGGCATTGACGGTCAGCACGCTGAATAGCTCGATGTCATGGCCGGTCATCGCCCTCTGTTCATAATGCTGCACGTCCCTGTCGCTCCAAGGGGTGGAGCGGAGAGATGGCGGGATAACCTTGCTACCTGCCCAGTTCCAGCTCCGCTCGATAGGCGTCGACCGTCCAGTCGCGGCCAAGGAAGTTTTTCGCGAGCAGGTTCATCGACGCCGACCCGCCGGGCGCAAGGACGAGGTCGCGATAGCGCCCTGCGGTGGCCGGATCGCGCAGGCCATGCTTGCGGAACTCGCTCAACAGGTCGCTCGCCAGCGCCTTGGACCATTGATAGGTGTAATAGGAAGCGCCGTAACCGGTGAGATGGCCGAACGCCGCGTAGCTGTGCGTTCCTTCGGGGTTCGGCGCCAGCGCGTAGCGATTGTAGGCCGTGTCATAAACGTCGGCCAGATTGCGGTCTGCGGGAACGCCGGAATAAAAGGCGAGCGATGCGCCGGCATAGCCGAGCTGCTGCATCGTCCCGAACGCCTCGCCGAAACGGCGGCTGACGTTCATCTTCTCGACCAGTGCGGCGGGGATCGGTTCGCCCTCCGCGTTGGTTGCGAAGCGCTTGAGCGTGTCATAATCCCACACCCATTCCTCCAGCAGCTGCGACGGCGCTTCGACGACGTCATTTTCCAGTTCCATCGGATTTTGCGCCGCAAAGTCCTGCCGGCCGGCGAAGATCCAGTGCAGCAGATGTCCGAATTCGTGGAGGAAGGTGACGACGTCGCTATGCTCCATCAGGCCCTTCGGGAAGTTCGTCTCGAGCACCGCCACCGGCAGCACGCGGTCGTTGATGCCAAATCGTAGCGGCGCCATCTGGGCATGGGTGAACTTGCCCTCGCGCGGATGCATGTCGAGGTAGAAGCGGCCGATGACGGTCCCGTCCTGCACCATTTCGAAGGCCTCCACGTCGGGGTGCCAGACCTCGGTCGCCCAAGGCCGGATTTCGACGCCGAACAGGTCGCGGGTGAGATCGAGGATACCGGCCTGCACCTTGTCGAAGACAAAATATTGGCGGACCTGTTCGGGATCGACCTCATAATCCTCCTTGCGGATGAGACGCGTAGCGTAACCGCTGCTCCACGATCCCAGCGAAGCGAGCGTGGGATCGTCCTTGCGCAGCCGAGCCAGCATGCGCGCCGCCTCGGCCTCGCCGATGGGCCGGGCGACACCGTCGATCTCGTCGAGGAAGGATTGCACCCGGGCCGGCGTTCCCGCCATGCGATTGGCGAAGTCATAGGCCGCGTAGTCGGGGTAGCCGAGCAGGCCTGCGAATTGGGTCCGGTCGTCGATGATCCGCCGCAGGACGGCGTTATTGGCGGGATAAGCACGGTTCGCGAACGCCGTCATCACGCGTTTTCGTACATCGGCGCTGTCGGCATAGCGCGACAGCGGCATGACGTCGGGATAGATCATGCCGATCTGCACCAGCCCGTCGGTGCCGACCGGATGCGCCGCCAACCAGTCCTGCGGCATGCCCTCGAGCTCGGCGGGGCTGACGCTGACCGAGCGGGTGTCGGCCGAAATATTGCCCTCGAACTCGATGGACGCGGCCGTGACGCGATTCTGGAGCTCGCCGATGCGCATCCGGGTCGCTTCGTCTTTGTCGACACCAAGGCGACGGTAAGAGTCGAGCTGGCGGTTCACCATGTGGCGGAGGGTCGGCGGAATCGGTGCTTTCTCGACCGCCTGCAGACGTTCATAGATGGGCCGTGACGCACCGAGATCGACCAGCGCCGCGCTGGCGCGCTGGACGCATTCCTCGGCTGCCTTGCGGATCTCCGCGTCGGGACTGGTGTCCTTGATGACGTACGGCTCGGTATAGGCGGTAGTGAACGCGAGATTGTAAAGATCGTCGTAGCCGGCGAGCAGTGTCAACGGTTCGGTCGAGTGCGGCATCGCTTCGACACGCGCGCGCAGGTGCGCCAGCGCGTCGAGGCGGCTGTCGCATTGCGCTGCGACCTCCGCGGCGTTCTTCGGCGCTACGCGGAGGTTCCCGATGACGCCGTCCGATACCGGCGCATAACCGGCGCCGAGGGCCGGTCCTGCCGTTCCGGCAAGCAGCAACGACAACCCGAACGAACGCAGCATCGACATGATGATCTCCCCTTGCAATGAACTGGCACGGACCGCTTCGTCGAACGTCGCGCGCACCAGTTCCCCCAATCGGCTCGCTAGCCAATGCCTGCAGAATTGGCACTGGAACTTTTTGCGTATATTTTCCGATGTCTGGCTTTTAGGTGATTTTCCCAACCGGAGCGACCGGCTGGAGGATATGAGTTGCAAAAACATAAGGCTGCGAGCGAAGCTGGCTTCGGAAAAGTATATGATCCCCATTTCGGGGTCGACTACTGGTCTGCGGATGCGATCCTTTCGCATCCGGATTTTCCGCGAGCACGTGCCACCTATTTCGACAGGGTGCTGGCTCTTTACGGCGATGATGTGTTCCTCAACAAATTGCTCATGGAGGCCGTGCGCATCGTCGCTTTCGCCGTCGCCATCTGCATGGAGGCCGGTTATCGGGAGGATGACCGGGAAACATGGCCGACGATCGGCAATCTCAAAAAAGCGCTCGCGCTGTTCGGCCTCGCAAGCCCGAGGCGGATCGAGCATATCGTCAGCAGGCTGTTGCAGACAGGCTATCTCGAAAGCCGCGTGTCCCCGCTGGACCGGCGAGTACGCCTGTTGATCCCGACGGCCAGGATGATCGAGCATGACCGGGATTGGCTGACCGCTCACTACGCTCCGCTGGCCGCGCTGTTCGGCGAGGCGGATTATGTTCTCCCGCTTGGCGGCAACAGGCAATTTCAGCGGGCCCAGCGGCAGGCCGCGACCGGAATATTCACCCAATCGGCGATGGTGCTGCTGCGCAACCCCGACGTCCTGCTCTTCCTGGCGCGCGATGCCGGCGTGCTCGTCTTGGTCGAACTTGCCAAGGCGGTAGCGGGACGCGCGACGCCGGTCGTGGATCTGTCGCTGGCACAGCTCGGGCGCCGCTTCGCAATCTCGCGCGCGCATATTCGCCAGCTCCTTCTCGAAGCCGAAGCACGCGAGCTTGTCGAAATTGATCAGGCGCGGCGACGGATTACCTTGAAGCCCCGCCTCCTCGAAAGCCTGGATCGCTTCGTTGCCGAAGGGATGTCCAATCATGATCTGACGGGCGCTGTGGCCCGGCGGCAATGCGGTTTAGCGTAAGTCGCGCGCTGGACGGCCGAAAGGGGTGTCGGCTTTGAACGAAATTTCCTTGAAGGCTGCCGGTTAGCTAGCGGCCATTTGAGGCGACCATTGGCGCAGCACATGCGAAAAGGGCCCCGCCTGAAGGCGAGGCCCTTTTTTGTGTTCAGGCAAGCTCCGACCGCTGATGGGCGGAGCGGGATTATCTTGCAGCTGTGACGTCGGCTGCCCAGCCCCACGCCTTCATCATCACGTCGAACAGATAGGTGTTCGGAAAATAGCCGCGGACGCGTTCGGCACCTGCGCCGGTCGCGAGGGCCGCGACCTCTTCGCCGGTGTGGGTGTCGTTCACCAGCACATTCTTCAGACGGACGATGTCCCCCTGCTTCGGACCCGCTTTCCAGGCTTCATAACCTTCGAGAAGCGGCTCGCCGCGTCGGCCGCCGTCGACCTGCAGTCCGAAGCTGTGATCGGCGGTAAAGACAAGCAGGGTGTCCTTGAGGTCGACCCGGCGCTCCACTTCGGCGATCAGCTTGTCGAAATCGACGACATTCTGCAGCCCTTCGCGCGGATCGTCGGTGTGGGCGTCCCATTCGACCACGAGAAAATAGCCCTTCGGCGAACGCTGCAGGATATCGAGTGCCTTCAGCGTTGCAACGTGGACGTCCATCCGGTCGCCGACAACGACCGGGCGAAGGTTCGCAGCCGGCACCTGATCGAGCGTCGAATAGATCGGCCTGTTGTGCGTCTGACCGAGTTTGTCGAAGCTCGTACCCGCAGCGACGAGCTGCTCGCCGATCTTGGAGCGGCCGGCACCGAACATCACGTCGACCCCGTCGCCGAAGCGCGGCGTGAAGGCCTGGGGAAAGATCGTTCCCCACGTCTTGCGATCGTTCGAATGGGCGTAGGCTGCGGCTGGCGTCGCGTCGGCGATCGATTGCGTGGTGATCACGCCTGTGAGCAGGCCGCGCTCCTCGGCATACTCGAGAAGCGTCTTGGTCGGCGTGCCGTCCTGCCGGCCACGTGCGGCGTCGGGGCCCTGGCTGATCACGCCGTTGCGCGTCTTTACGCCTGTCATGATCGACGACATGCCGTTGGCCGAATCCGAGACGAACTGGTCGACCGGCGAGGTTTCGCTGAGGCCGAGGTGCGGCCATTGCTGGACGCGCAGCTTTTGCGGCTCGCCATATCCCAAGAGGCTGGCGGCATTGATAACCGGCACGCCGCCGGCATCGGCCAGAAATACGATGATATTCTTCGCTTTGGCGGGCGTTTGCGCGCCCGCCGCCGTCTCGGTCGGGGCCGTCTGAGCTGCGGCGGGAAGGACGGCGGCGGTAGCGAGCAGCAGTAAAAGGGACAGCGGGATTTTCTTGTTCATCGTTATTTCCTCGATCAGAATTTATATTCGAAGCCGAAGCGGAATTTCCGCCCGGTCAGGCTCGCATCCTCGACGAACTGGCGATATCCCGAGTAGGATACCTGGGGTTCGTTGGTCAAATTGGTGACCGATGCATAGGCCTTGAGGTTTTTCGTGAAGCTATACGCAGCACGCACGTCGATGCGCTTCTCGGCAGCATAGAACTCGTCGCTTTCTATGCTGTCGCCGAGGCCTTCCACATAATCGTCGCGGTAGATGTAATCGCCGCGGATCTCGAAGCCCTTCCAGGCCCATTCGAGCGAGGCATTGAACAGAAACTTGGAGAAGCCGGGAACGGGCAGTTTGCGGTCGTCGTCGCGATTGGGATAGGTCGCCTCGCTGTCCGAGAAGGTCGCGCTGACGCTCGCGCTCAGCCCGCGCAGCGCCCCGGGCAGGAAGGTGAAGCGCTGCCGCGCGATGAGCTCGATGCCGTAATTCTTGGCGGTCGATCCATTGAGCGGCACCTCATATTCGAAGTCGCCCTCGGGATCGAAGATCGGGATGCCGCCTGCATCGACGTCATTGAAATTATAGACCTGCGTATAGGAGAAATTCTTCACATTCTTGTAAAAGACCGCGACGCTGTAGAGGCCGCCGCTGTCGGTATAATATTCTATCTGCGCGTCGAAATTGTCCGAGAGAGCGGGTTTGAGGTTCGGGTTCCCGTCGGCGATATCGCCGTCCTCGTTCACGAAGCGCCCGGCGGTCAGCTCGCTGAGGCGCGGCCGGCCGTAGCTGCGGTTGTAGCTTTCACGCATGATGAGATTGGGCGCGAGTTCGTGGCGGAAATGGATGCTGGGCAGCCAATAGCCGTAGGAGTCGCCTTGCTTCACCTCCTCGAAGCTCGGGTTGCCGTCGAGGTAGCTGACCTGATAGTTGGTGTTCTTCCAGTTCACATGTTCATAGCGCACGCCGCCGATGACGCTGTGACCGCCGAGGCGCCATGTGCCCATGACATATCCCGCTGCGGTCTCTTCGGACGCATCATAATCCTCGAAATAGCTGTCTTCGAGCGAATCCTCTTCCTCGAAGCTGAACAGGTCGGGGTTGCTCCTTAGCAGGGCTACGCCCTTTGCCGGGTTGACGTCGAAATATTTGGTTCCGCCGAGAATGACCGCATTGTTCGGCGTCACAACCTGCGCATAGGGGAATGCGTCATCCATCGAATAGACGTCGGATACCTGGTCGAAGCGCGGCGTGCTGCGGTAATATTTGGCGCCGGTCTTCACCGTGAAGGCACTGCGGCCGAAGTCGAATTTGCGCTCGAAGTCGGCACGCGCACTGAACACATCCTCGGTACGCACCGAATTGTTGAGGATCAACTCGCCTTCGGTGACGAGCGAAAGGTCGGTTGGATCGCGGCCGCTGAGTTCGTTGATGATGACCTGACCGCGCGACGGGTTGACGAGGTGATATTCGAACTGGAGCCACGGATCGTCGGGCTCCATCAGGAAGTTCAGTTCATTGTCGTTTGTCGTCGTCTGCTTGTTGCGCGAATAGAAGAAATCATAGGTGAGCAGGCTGTTCGGGCTTTCGTGACGGCCGCCAAGGTTGATCGAGTAAAGGTCGGCCTTGCGATCGTCCTCGGTACCGATCCAGCCGCGCGAGGCCCGCGAACCATCGTCGCCGGGAGAGCCGCGGCCATAGTCGGGCGTCAGTTCCTCATAAGTCTTGCGGCCGCCGACGGCATCCTGGAACCGTGTATCGATGTCGATGTCGGTTTCATATTTCACGCCGCGGCGTTTGGCGTTGCTATAAAACATGCGCGCATAGAAGGAATTGAACGGGTCGGTCCGGAAGTCGAGATTGAGGTTCGCTGTCAGCGTCTTGGTGACGCGCGTGTCATATTCCCAGTGCGATGCCTCCATGAACCAGACGGGGTCCGAAATCTGGCCGAGGTTCAGTGCCGGATTGTTCGCGGGGGTGACCTGAACCCAATCCATGTCGCGGTTCAGCGAATAGCGGTCGGTCTGGTAACTGCTGATCGTCCCGCTGATGCCGAAGTTCCGGTCGCCACCGCCGATGCTGAGGAGGTCGGAATATTGCGCCGTCACGGCATGGCCGAACTTCTCGGGAAGATCGCTGTAGATGCCGCCGACGTCGACGCTGATTTCGCGTCCGCTGCGCTGGAAGGCGCTGCGCGTGACGACGTTGACGATACCGCCGATCGCGTCGCCGTCGCGATCAGGCGTCGGCGCCTTGATCACCTCGATCGTCGTGATTCCGTCGCCCGAGAATTGCGTCAGCCCGATGCCGCGTGTCAAACGGCGTTCAAAAGGGACCCCCGATCGGCGTCGAAGAGGGACCCCCTTT
>NZ_JAEMQX010000160.1 GCF_016463645.1 Sphingopyxis sp.
CGCACGAGCTCAAGAACCCGATCGCCTCGGTGCGCTCGGCGATCGAGGGGCTGGGGCGGGTCAGGACCGACGAGCAGCGCGCGCAGCTGCTCGCGATAGCCGACGAGGATGTGCGCCGGCTCGACCGGCTGGTGAACGACATCAGCGAGGCGAGTCGCGTCGACGCGCAGCTGTCGCGCACCCTGTTCGAGCCGATCGATGTCGGGATGATGATCGAATCGATGCTCGCGTCGCGCGCGGCGCGCGTCGATGCCGCGGCGCCGCATCCGCGCGTCGCCTTCGCACGGCCGCGCAAGGGTACGACCGTCGTCATGGGCGATGGCCACCGGCTCGAACGCGCGATCGACAATGTCATCGACAATGCGATCAGCTTCTCTCCCGCCGCGGGACTGGTCTGCATCTCGGCGACCCGCCTTGGCGATGAAGTGCATATCAAGGTCGACGACGACGGTCCCGGCATCGAACCCGAGCAGCGTGACGCCATTTTCCGTCGTTTCCACAGCGAGCGCCCGGCCGGCGAGGCCTTTGGCCGCCACAGCGGGCTGGGTCTCGCGATCGCGCGGACGATTGTCGAGGGACATAGTGGCACGATCAACGCGCGGGACCGGGACGACGCCAAACCCGGTGCCAGCATGCTGATCACCCTCCCGGCACGCGATAGCGGGCAGGTGGCGGGCTGATTCCTTCCTCCTATCGCCTTGCAGCGCCGCATCCGCGCCGGTAAGCCTGCGCGATGCTTCCGAGCCGGACCAAAACGGAAATCGTCAATATCCACGCCAGCTGCGTCGCCGCGGGCAATGGCGGCGTGCTGATTCTCGGCAATTCGGGTCAGGGGAAGTCGGACCTTGCACTGCGGCTGATCGACCGCGGCGCGAGACTGGTCGCCGACGATCGCTGCGACATCTGGTCCGAACGTGATCGCCTGTGGTGCCGTCCGCCGGAAAATCTGGCCGGCAAGCTCGAGGTACGCGGAATCGGGATCATCGAGCGCCCGTGGACGGCGCCCGTGCCGCTGGCGCTCGCGGTGCGGCTGACCGACCGTTACGATCGCATGCCCGCCGTCAATCAGGTCGAGACCGTCGCAGGCCGCCCGCTGCCCGCGCTGCTGCTCTCGGCCTTTGAGGCGTCGGCGCCGATCAAGATCATGCTCGCGCTCGAACAGCTGGCGCCCGGCGCATGAGCGGGAATGCCGAATCGCGCCTGTTGCTGGTGACCGGCCTGTCGGGTGCGGGCAAGTCGACCGTGCTCAAGGTGCTCGAGGACCTGGGCTGGGAGGTCGTCGACAACCTGCCCCTCGCGCTGCTCGAAACGCTGATCGAGGCGCCGGTGCAGCGCAGCGAGGCGGGGCGCCCGCTCGCGATCGGAATCGACAGCCGCAGCCGCGGCTTCCGGCCCGCGCTGCTCGTGCGGCGGATCAAGGATTTGCGCGAGGCCGGCGGGCGCGACATCCAGACGCTCTTTCTCGACTGCGCGGGCGCCGAGCTCGAGCGCCGCTTCTCGGAAACGCGCCGGCGGCACCCGATGGCCGAGGACCGCCCCGCCGCCGACGGGATCGCGCGCGAGCGCGAGATGATGGAGCCGCTCCGCCGTTGGGCCGAGCATGTCGTCGACACGACCAATTACAGCAGCAACGATCTGCAGCAGGAAATCCGCCAGCGGTTCGGCGATACCGACGAGGGCGAGCCGGTACTCAACGTCATGAGCTTCGGTTTCGCGCGCGGATTGCCGCGCAATGCCGACCTGGTGTTCGACATGCGCTATCTGCGCAATCCGCACTGGGACCCGAAGCTCAAGCCCGGGACAGGGCTCGACGCCAATGTCGCCGCCTATGTGATCGCCGACCCCGCCTATGAAGACAGCGTGTCGCAGATCGAGAAACTGATCCTCACCCTGCTGCCGCGCTACCGGGCGGAGGGCAAAAGCTATGTCACCATCGCTTTCGGCTGCACCGGGGGGCGCCACCGCTCGGTCCATGTCGCGGCGCGTGTTGCCCAAACGCTACGCGAGTCCGGATATGAGCCAACGCTGACCCACCGCAATCTTGACTCCGCCCCGCAAGATGGGCTTGAGGGCAGGCCCCCGCCCGCGTCTCCCGCATCCGGCGGCAAAACATAAGGGTCGACGACTGCATGCCGAACGATAAGGCTCTGCCGCTTCTGGGAATGGTGCTCGTCACCCACGGCCGCCTTGCCGAGGAAATGGTGCGCGCGATGGAGCATGTCGTCGGGCCGCAGCGCGCCGTCGCGACCGTATGCATCGGCCCCAACGACAATATGGAGATGCGCCGCAAGGAAATCGCCGACGCGATTCGCAAGGTCGATGAGGGCCGCGGCGTCGTGATGCTGACCGACCTGTTCGGCGGCACGCCGTCGAACCTCGCGATCAGCCTGCTCGAGGCGGGGCGCACCGAGGTGATCGCCGGGGTCAATCTGCCGATGCTGATCCGCCTCGAAAGCGCGCGCAAGACCATGGAATTGCGCGCTGCGGTGATCGCGGCGAAGGAGGCCGGCCAGAAATATATCTCGGTCGCGTCGGAAATGCTGGGGGTGGGACCATGAACGAGGTTTCCGAAACCGTCGAAATCACCAACCAGCGCGGTCTTCACGCGCGCGCGAGCGCCAAGTTCGTGACCTTCGTCAGCCGCCTGCCCGAAAGCGTGTCGGTCGAGGTCGAGAAGGGCGGATCGCGCGTCAACGGCACCTCGATCATGGGCTTGATGATGCTCGGCGCCGCGAAGGGCGATTCGATCACGATCCATACGAGGGGCGACGGCGCAGACGCCGCACTGCTGAAGCTGGTCGGGCTGGTCAAGGACAGCTTCGGCGAGGATTGACGCCATGGCCACCGGCCGCCGTTCCCAGATCGAGAGCCTGTCCAATCCGCTGATCAAGCGGATGCGGCTGCTGCGCGAGAAGCGCCATCGCCGCGAGGAGGGCCTGTTTCTCGCCGAAGGGCTGCGCATCGCGACCGAGGCGCGCGAGGCGGGCATTCTACCGCAATGGCTGTTCCTCGGCCCCGAAGGCGATACGCATCCGCTGGCGAAGGCGCTTGTCGCCGACACGGTCGCGGCTGGCGGCGAGGTCATCGATACGACGGGAGCGATCCTGTCGAAGCTGTCGGGCAAGGACAATCCGCAGACCGTCGTCGGTATCTACGCCGAACCCGGAACGACGCTCGCCGATCTCGACCGTGACGCGGCACCGATCTGGCTCGTCGCCGAGCGGCTGCGCGACCCCGGCAATCTCGGCACGATGCTGCGCACCGGCGATGCGGTCGGCGCAGGCGGACTGATCCTCCTCGGCGAGAGCACCGATCCCTATGCGGTCGAGGCGGTGCGCGCCAGCATGGGGGCGATCTTCACCCAGAAGCTGGTGGTTGCACGCTGGGAGGCGTTCCTGCCGTGGCTGCGTTCCGGAGCCGGCCAGCTTGTCGCAACATGGCTTGGCGGCGACACCGAGGATTATCAGGCGGTGCGTTATGCCGCCCCGACCTTCATCCTGACCGGCAATGAATCGCAGGGCATGCCCGCCGACTATGCCGCCGCCGCCGACGTCCGCGTGAAGATGCCGATGATGGGCAAGGCCGACAGCCTCAACGCCGCGGTCGCGACCGCGGTGATGGCGTATGAGGTGCTGAACCAGCGGCGGAACCGATAGGCCGCCACGCCGTTCATCGATCGATCAGCATGAAGCGTTCAGAAGGTGCCGCATGATCAGGATCGCCCTACCCGCCGCTTTTATCCTTGCCCTCGCCGCCTGCGCGCCCGCCGCCGAAACGCCGCCGCAAGGCCCGGGCGAGCAGCCCGCGGCCTATATGGCGCTCGGCACCGAGCCCGGTTGGACGCTCGAAATCACGCCGTCGCGGCTCAACTATGATGGTGACTATGGCGAGACGAAGATCATGGCGCCGAACCCCGGCGCGAAGCCGTCGTTCAATGGCGAGCGCTATGTCACCGACCGGCTGACGATCAACGTCACCCACGCGAAATGCAGCGACGGGATGAGCGACCGCCGCTATCACGATAAGGTGACGGTGACCGCCGACGGCAAGACGGTGAAGGGCTGTGGCGGCAAGATCCTGCCGCCGACCGAACTTGCCGGCACCAACTGGATCTTCGTGTCGATCGGCGGCACGCCCGTCGCGGGTGACCGGCCGACGGCACTGCAATTCGACGGAAACCGGCTTAGCGGCAGCGCGGGCTGCAATCGCTTTTCGGGGACCTATTCGGTCGATGGCGGCACGCTCAAGGCCGGGCCGCTGATGGCGACCGAAATGGCATGTCCGGGAATGGAGTTGGAACAGGCCTTCTTCAAGCTGATGACGGCGCCGGTCAGCCTGACCTTTGCCGACGACGGGACGCTGATTTTGACAGGATCGGGCGGACAGACGGCGGTGCTGAAGCGCGCGATCTGACGCGTCAGTCGTTGGCGCCGCCCGCACCCGACAGCTTCGAAAGCGGACGCGCCGCCTGCTCCGCGACCGGAAGCGCCGGAATTTCCTTGTCACCGGTTTCGATGTCGAGCGTCTCGAAACGCTTCGCCTGCGTCAGCACCTGCGATTCGAAGCTGCCGACGAAGGCGTTGTACGCGCCGGTGGCCTGATCGAGATTTTTGCCGACGCGCGCGATGTGCGCCCCCATCACCGACATGCGCGCGTAAAGATCCTTGCCGAGCGCGGCGATCTCGCGCGCCTGGTTGGCCAGTTTTTCCTGCCGCCACACCGCCGCGACGGTCCGCGCGATCGCGATGAGGTTGGTCGGCGTCGCGAGCAGCACCTTGCGTTCGAACGCATAGTCCCAGAGCGCGGGATCCTGATCGAGCGCGGCGGCGAGAAAATGTTCGCCGGGCACAAACATCACGACGAAATCGGGGGTGTCGGCGAACTGGTTCCAATAGGCCTTGGCGCCGAGCGTGTTGACATGCGCCTTCATCGCCGCGGCATGCGCCGCGAGATGTACCGCCTTTTCGCGCTCGTCGAGCGCGCCGAACGCATCCTGATAGGCGTTGAGCGATACCTTTGCGTCGATGACAAGGCTTTGCCCGCCGGGCACCTTCACCACGACGTCGGGGCGCAGCCGTCCGCCGTCGCCTTCGACGCTGACCTCGGTCTGGAAATCGGCATGTTCGGAGAGGCCGCAGCTTTCGAGTACGTTGCGAAGCTGCTGCTCGCCCCAGCGCCCGCGCGCCTTCGGGGCGTTGCGCAGCGCATTGACGAGCTTCGCGGCCTCGCTCGACACACGCTCGGTGCCTTCGCGCATCGCCGCGATCTGGCCGTGGAGCAGGCCGAACGCGTCGCGCCGCTCGGCCTCGACCTTGCCGACGGCTTCTTCATATTTCTGCAGCCGGTCGTGGACGGGGCTGAGCAAGGCCCTGAGATTCTGCCCGGCCGTCTCCTCGCTCTGGCGGAAGCGCGCGTCGGCGCGTTCGAGAAACGCCTTTTGCGCCTCGCCGAGCATCGTCTGCCCGACCTCGCGGAACTGCGCCGTCAGCGCCGCCTGCGCATCTTTGAGCTGCGCGATCTGCATGTCATGCGCCTCATCGCGCGCCTTTTGCTCGCTGAGCAATGCCGCGAGCCGGATATCGGCCGCCTTGCGCGCCTCGGCCTCGGCGGCAAGGTCGGTCACCGCCGTCTTGAACCGCTCCGAAAGCCCGTCGCGCTCGGCCTTGAGCGCCCCCGATTGCCGGCCGGCGAAAAGCCAGCCGATGAGGCCGCCGATAGCGAGGGCGATAAGGGCGACGACGAGTGCGGTTCCATCCATGGCAGGAACATAGGACGAACACCGTCCCTCTGGCTAGTCGGTAATTGTCACTCGCATCTTGCCGCGCCCCATGAGGATGGCAGGATCGCGCGATAGGCATCGACACCCGGCGCGCCGCCGACGACCATGCCCTGCGTGAGCAACCAGTAATGGCGGACGATCTCGGCCTGCTGTTCGAGTCCGTAACGTTCGAGAAGCCGGCCGGGCTTGAGGCTGTAGCTGTAAGTCGCGAACGGATGGCGCATCAGCACCAGATACCAGCGGCCGCGCGTCTGCGCCTGCCAGACATGCGTCATCTCGTGGATGAACAGGCCCTGCAGGCGCTGCGACGCCGCGCTGAAATCGTCGCAATAAAGCTCGCCATGCGGATTGAAATGCAGGCTGCCCATCGGCGCCATGACGATGTGGCGCGGCTGGAAGAATATCCATTTATGGTTGTTCACCCGCACGCGGTCATAGGCGATCGCGTCGCCGAACACCGACCGGGCGAGCGCGATTTCGCCAGGCGTCAGAGGTCGCGACGGACGCGGCACCGATGCTTATTTCTTCGCGGCGTCCGGCGCCGCCGTTTCGGCGCCCTTCTCCATCGAGCCATGGTCCATCGCGCCATGGTCGGCGGCGTCGGCACCTTCGGCGGGCTTGATCACCATATCGAAAAGGATGCGTTCGTTGTTGTTGTTGGTGAAGACGAACGCCATCGGCAGCTTGCCCGCGCGCACCGCGGCGCCGTTGATGCCCCAGATCATCAGATGCTTGCCGCCCTGTTTGAACACCAGCTCGCCCTTGGCCGGCACGTCGGCGCGCAGCAGCGGCTTCATCGTCACGACGCCATTCTCGCGCACGCTTTCGTGCATCTCGACGCGCTGCGCGAGGTCGGCGGTCACCGCGACGAGCTCGACCGGCTGCGGGCCGCCCTGCACGCGGAAATAGCCGACCGCGGGGCGGTCCGGCGTCGCCCCCATCACGATGTGCCCGCTGACGACGTTCAGCGGCTTTCCGGCGCCCAGATTTTCGCCGCAGCCGTTCAACGTCAGCGCCGCGGCGGCAAGAGCGAGGATCGCAAAAGGTTTCATTTCGGGAGGACTCCGTAAAAGCGCGTCATTTCCCGTCCCCGATAAGCCCTGAAAGCCCTTGTGCCAAGGATAAGCGCACCTATATCGCCCCCAGAAACCCCCCATGGGACTCAACGGACGGCGTGCCTTTTCAGGGCGCCGGAGAAGCAACAAGGACGAGTAACAAATGGCCAAAGTGATCGGGATCGACCTCGGCACCACGAACAGCTGTGTCGCGGTGATGGAAGGCGGAAAACCCAAGGTTATCGAAAATGTCGAAGGCACGCGCACGACCCCGTCGATCGTCGCCTTCGCGAAGGATGGCGAGCGCCTGATCGGCCAGCCGGCGAAGCGCCAGGCCGTCACCAATCCCGAAAACACGATTTTTGCGGTGAAGCGCCTGATCGGCCGCCGCTTCGACGATCCGATGACCAAGAAGGACATGGAGCTCGTCCCTTATGCCATCGCCAAGGGCTCGAACGGCGACGCGTGGGTCAAGGCGGGCGGCGAGGATTATTCGCCGTCGCAGATCAGCGCGTTCATCCTTCAGAAGATGAAGGAAACCGCCGAAGCCTATCTGGGCGAAAAGGTCGA
>NZ_JAEMQX010000044.1 GCF_016463645.1 Sphingopyxis sp.
GCTTTACATAACCCTGTTCGTACACGCCCCGCGAATAATCGAGGAAGCGGTCGTAACCGTCGACATCGGCGGGGTGGAGCGTTTCGATTTCGGCGCGCAGCGCGGCCTCGTCGTTCGAATAGTCGAAGTTCGTCCCGTCGGGCCAGTGCAGGCGGTAGAAGGGCATGACGGGAAGAAGGTCGACGTCGGCGGCCATGTCCTGCCCGCTCAGCGCCCAAAGCTCCTGGAGGCACGGCGGATCGGTGATCACCGTGGGGCCGGCGTCGAAGGTGAAGCCGTCCTTTTGCCAGTGATAGGCGCGCCCGCCGGGCTTGTCGCGCGCCTCGACGACGGTGGTCGCGACCCCCGCCGACTGGAGCCGGATCGCGAGCGCGAGCCCGCCGAAGCCCGCGCCGACGACGACCGCGCGGCGGCTCATCGCCAGTCGCGCCTCGCCAGCGCCGCGATCGCGCGGCCGACCGGTACGGGCGGCTTGCCGACGAGCAGGCGGAGCCGGTCGGCGGTTGTCGAGCGCCCGGCGTAGAAGCGGGCGATCAGCCCGGCGGGCAGGCGGTAGAAACGCTCGAAGATGCGGTAGCGCCGGTCCGGGTCGGCGGCGCGGAACAGCATCGCGCCGAGCATGCGATAGAAGCGCTGGCGGCGCCAGGCGGTCGCGGCGCGCCGGCGGAGGATGGCAGGGAGGTCGGCGCGATCGGCGAGCGCGGGGAGCGCCGATGCGGTGCGCACCGCGTGCGCGAGCGAATAGCCGGTCGTCGCATGGAACATCCCCGCGCGCACGCCGATCCGTGCCGTGCGGTCGGACGCGGGCCACAGCCGGTCGAAATCGCCCGCGATCACGACGGGCAGGACGCCGCTTTCCTCGCGCGTCGTCGCGGCGACCTCCCAGCCCTGCGCCGCGGCATGGGCGGCGATGCGTTCGCGGACGAGGTCGGCGTCGAGGTCGGGCTCGTCGCTGTAATAGGTGTCCTCGACGAACAGGGTCTCGGCGTCGAAGGGGAGCAGATAGACGAAGCGATAGCCGCCCACCTGCTCGACGGTGGCGTCCATGACGACGGGGTGGCCGATGCCGTGGCCGCCGCGGATGGTCAGCGCCTGCCCGACGAATTTCTGCCAGCCGCAGTCGAGGCCCGGAAACTTGCCCGCGCCGCGCGCGTCGATGACATGTTTCGCCGACAGGCGCCCGCCGCGCGACAGGAGCAGATGGTCGGGCGCGACATGTTTCGCACGGTCGGCGATGACATGCCCCGCGGGGAGCGCCGCCATCACGGCGTCGGCGAGCGCTTCGCCGGTGATGCTCTTGTACCCCATGCGCAGCGTGCGCGCGTGCGCGGGGAAGCGGACGTCGTAGCGCGGCCAGTGATGGCGGACGAGCGGCGCGACGAGCCAGCGGTCCTTCTTCGCGATATCGCTGTCGAAAAAGGACCAGACATGGTTGCCGCCGATCGGCCCGGGTTCGATCAGCCGGACGTCGAGATCGGGGCGCTGCCGGGCGAGCGCGAGCGCGGCGAGCCCGCCGGCGAGCCCGCCGCCGACGATCGCGATGTCGCACCTGTCGTTGCTCTGCCCCACCATGTCCTTGCCTTAGCCATGCGAAGGCGCGGGCGCAAAGCCATTGCAACGCCGCGACGAGCGGCTAGCCTTGCCCCATGACCGGCTGGGCGATCCTTTTCTCCGCGCTCGCGATGACCGCGATCGTCGGCGTACGCTATCTGGTCACCAGCGGCGCCTTCGCCTTCGCGACCCGGCTCCGGCACCCCGGCCTCTATCGCGGGCTCGAACCGCAGATGAAGCGCGAGATCGGCTGGAGCCTCGCGAGCGCCGCCATTTACGGGGTTCCGGCGGGCATCGTCGCCTGGGGCTGGCAGACGCATGGCTGGACGCGCATCTATACCGACGTCCACGCTTGGCCGCTCTGGTATCTGCCCGTCAGCCTGTTCGCCTATCTCCTCCTCCACGACACATGGTTCTACTGGACGCACCGCTGGATGCACCGGCCGCGCTGGTTCCGTCTCGCGCACAGCGTCCATCATGACAGCCGCCCGCCGACCGCCTGGGCGGCGATGAGCTTTCACCCGGTCGAGGCGATCACCGGCGCCGTCGTCATCCCGGCGCTGGTGTTCCTGATCCCGGTCCATGTCGCGGTGCTCGGCCTCATACTCGCGATCATGACCGTGATGGGGGTCGGCAACCATATGGGGTGGGAGATGTTCCCCCGCGCGCTCGTCCATGGACCCGCGGGGCGATGGCTGATAACCGCGACGCATCATCAGGCGCATCATGCCGCCTATCGGGGGAATTATGGGCTTTATTTCCGTTTCTGGGACAAGGCGTGCGGCACGGATATCGGGCTGGGCGATTTTTCCGCTGCTGCTGACCGCCGCCGGCGCGCCGCCGCCGACCGTTGAGGTCAGCGTCACCGGATTGCGCAGCGCGAAGGGGCAATTGCTCGTTTGTCTCACGACCAATCCCAAGGCGTTTCCCGATTGCAGCAAGGACAAGGCGTCGGTGCGCATGGCGGTGAAGGCGACCGACGCGGGCGATTTCGCGGTCCACGCGCCCGCGGCGGGCACCTATGCGATCGCGGTGGTGCATGACGAGAACAGCAACAACAAGATGGACACGGCGATCTTCCTGCCGAAGGAAGGTTTCGGTTTCTCGCGTAACCCGGCGATCACCGTCGGCCCGCCGAGCTTCAGATCGGCGAGCTTCGCGGTCGCGGGGGACATGCGCCAGTCGATCCGGATGAAATATATGCTCTAGTGGGCTCGCCGGCACGCGGCTAAAGCAGCGCCGTGACCGCGACCTCCTCCCGCATCGCCGCTTTCGCCGACCGCTGGCCAAAGCTTGTCGCCCTGCTGCTCGGCGCCGTTTCGGCGACGGGGTTCGCGCCGCTCCACCTGTGGCCGCTGACCCTGCTCGCGTTCGCGGGCTGGATGGCGCTCGTTGCGAAGAGCCCCAAGGGATCGCGTGCCCTGGGCGTCGGCTGGGCCTTCGGCGTCGGCCATTTCGTCATCGGGCTGAACTGGATCGCGACCGCCTTCACCTATCAGGCGGCGATGCCGGCGTGGCTCGGGTGGATCGCGGTCGTGCTGCTGGCGCTTTATCTTGCGGTCTATCCGGCGCTGGCGGCGTGGGGAGCGTGGGCCATACGCCGGTGGGGCGAGCCCGCGGCGCGGCTCGCGGCACCATCCTATATTCTGGCGTTCGCGGGACTCTGGACCCTCACAGAGTGGTTGCGCAGTTGGGTGTTCACCGGCTTTGCGTGGAACCCGCTTGGCGCGATTGCGATCGGTTTTGCCCAGCCCGCGCAATTGATCGGGACCTACGGCTTGTCAGGTCTCGTTGTCCTCGTCGCGGCGATTTATGTGCTGCCCTATCTGCAACGACGAACAGCCGGAGAGGCTCCTCCGGAAATACCGGAACGCCAGCAGCTTCTCTATCAGCTCGGCGCCGGCGTCGTGATCGCCCTCCTCATGGCGCTCGTCTATTTCCGCCCCTTCCCGGCGTCCGAAACACGGATGGCGGTCGGGACAATTCCCATCACCGTCGTCCAGCCCAATGTCGGCCAGCAGGACAAATGGGAGGGGAGCAAGGCCGACGCCAATTTCGCCAAGCTCGCGCGGCTGACGACCCCGAAGGACGACACCCCGCGGCTGATCCTGTGGCCCGAGGCGGCGGTGCCCGACTATCTCGAGCGCGGCTATCCCGCGGCCTATTACGACCGCTCGCCCGCCGAGGCGCGCGCGCGGATCGTCCGGCTGATGAACGCGGGCGACGTCATGCTGCTCGGCGCGCTCAAGCTCGAACTCGACCGGGCGGGCGAGGTCGTCGGCGCGCGCAACGCGGTGATGACCGTTCACGCCGACGGTACGCTCGGCCCGCGCTATGACAAGTCGCACCTCGTCCCCTATGGCGAATATCTGCCGATGCGGCCGGTGCTGTCGGCGCTTGGCCTGTCGCGGCTGGCGCCGGGCGATATCGATTTCTGGCCGGGACCGGGGCCGCACACGCTCGACCTCGGCGCCTTCGGCCGCGCGGGGCTGCAGATCTGTTACGAGATCATCTTTTCGGGGCAGGTCGTCGACCGCGCGCACCGCCCCGATTTCATCTTCAACCCGTCGAACGACGCCTGGTTCGGGAGCTGGGGGCCGCCGCAGCATCTGGCGCAGGCGCGGTTGCGCGCGATCGAGGAGGGGCTGCCGGTCATCCGCGCGACGCCGACGGGGATCAGCGCGGTGATCGATGCCGACGGCCGCATCCTCGAATCGCTGCCGATGCATGCCGCAGGGCGCATCGACACGACCATCCCGCGCGCGCATGCGCCGACGCCGTTCGCGCGCTTCGGCAACGTGCTGCCGGTCGGATTTGCGCTGCTGCTGCTCGCGCTGGCCATTGCCTTTCGCCGGCGCGGGCGCTAACAGCGCGGCCACATAAACTTTTCTTTATATCCGATCCAAAGAAAGTCTCCCATGCGCAACAGCTTCCTCTTCACCTCCGAAAGCGTGTCCGAAGGGCATCCCGACAAGGTGGCCGACCAGATCAGCGACTCGATCGTCGACCTGTTCCTGTCGAAGGATCCCGAAGCGCGCGTGGCATGCGAGACGCTGACCACGACGCAGCTCGTCGTGCTCGCCGGCGAAATCCGCTGCAAGGGCGTGTTCGAAAATGGCGAGTGGGCGCCGGGTGCGCTCGAGGAAATCGAGGCCACCGTCCGGAATACGGTGCGCGAGATCGGATACGAGCAGTCGGGCTTCCACTGGGAAAGCTTCCGCTTCGAGAATAATCTCCACGCGCAGTCGGCGCATATCGCGCAGGGCGTCGACGAGAGCGGCGACAAGGACGAAGGCGCCGGCGACCAGGGCATCATGTTCGGCTATGCATCGGACGAGACGCCCGACCTGATGCCCGCGACGCTCGATTACAGCCACAAGATCCTCGAGCGCATGGCGGCGGACCGCAAGGCGGGCACCGCGCCCTTCCTCGAGCCCGACACCAAGAGCCAGGTCACGCTGCGCTACGCCAACGAGCGCCCGGTGGAGGCGACCGCGATCGTCGTGTCGACGCAGCACGCGCCGGGTTATTTCTTCCACAATGGCGAAGGCGACGAAGCGAAATACACCGAACTGCGCAAATATGTACTGGGCGTGATCGCCGACGTGCTGCCGGCCGAGCTGCTCACCGCGAATACCGTCTATCACATCAACCCGACCGGCCGTTTCGAGATCGGCGGACCCGACGGCGACGCGGGGCTCACCGGCCGCAAGATCATCGTCGACACCTATGGCGGCGCGAGCCCGCACGGCGGCGGCGCGTTCAGCGGCAAGGACCCGACCAAGGTCGACCGTTCGGCGGCGTACATCACCCGCTATCTTGCCAAGAACATCGTCGCCGCGGGTCTTGCGCGCCGCTGCACGATCCAGCTCTCCTATGCGATCGGCGTCGCCGAGCCGCTGTCGATCTATGTCGACCTGCACGGCACGGGCACCGTCGAGGAAAGCCGCATCGAGGCGGCGATCCCGCAGCTCGTGCGCCTGACGCCGAAGGGTATCCGCACCCATCTCGGCCTCAACAAGCCGATCTACAGGCAGACCGCGGCCTATGGCCATTTCGGCCGCAAGGCCGAGGGCGACGCCTTCCCGTGGGAACGCACCGACCTGGTCGACAAGCTGAAGGCCGCGCTCGCGGCGTGATATGGCGCGGGGGGCGCTTGCCGCCCCCGGCCCGGCGCGCTAACGGGCGCGCCATGACTGCACACAAACCCGGCGACCCGACGACCCTCAACCGCCTCTACGGCCGATCGAAGGGGAAGCCCCTGCGCGCGGGACAGCAGGATCTGGTCGATACGCTGCTGCCGCAGATCGCGGTGCCCGCCGAGGGCGAGGTGACCGCCGTGCGGCTGTTCGGCGCCGACCAGCCGCTGCATTTCGAGATCGGCTTCGGCGGCGGCGAGCATATGGCGGGGCGCGCCGACATGCTGCCCGACCATGGCTTCATCGGCGCCGAGCCCTTCATCAACGGCGTCGCGCAGGCGCTGGTCCATGTCGCCGGCGATCACGGCGCCAGCCTGCCGCTCGGCAACGTCCGCATCCACCATGGCGACGCGCTCGAGGTGCTGCGGCGGATTCCCGACGGCGCGCTCTCCTTCGCCTATCTGCTCCATCCCGATCCCTGGCCCAAGGCGCGCCATGCGAAGCGGCGGATGATGAACGACGGCCCGCTCGACCTGATCGCGGCGAAGCTGAAACCCGGCGGCGAGTTCCGTTTCGGCACCGACCACCCGGTCTACCTCCGGCATGCGCTGATGGTGATGCGCCACCATCGCCACCAGTTCGGATGGCTGGCGAACGACTCGCGCGATTTTCAGGTCCGTCCCGGTGGCTGGCCCGAAACGCGCTACGAGGCCAAGGCGCGCGCGCAGGGACACGAGGTCTGGTACTTCCGCTACCGGCGGATCTAGTCGCGCGGTTCGGGCTTGGCGGCGGCCTCGCGCAGGCGGTTTTCGCGCATCGCCAGCTCTTCATACCGGCAGAGCGGCACCGTTTCCCTTGCGGGGGAGCGGGCGGGCGGCGTTTCGCGGCGGGGTTTCTTGCCGGTCATGACGCGCCATCCTAACCCGCGCGGCGCGCATAGACAAATGGGGCGGCCCCGTATCGGGTGCCGCCCCAGTCTTGTGGATCCGTCGGGGAGAGGGAGAGGACGGTCCGGAGATTGGTGTGTCAGGCTGTCTTAGCGCCCCATATTAACGAGAGGCCATCTGGCTGTCGGTTTCGACTTCGGCGACGCCGGCGATCTTCAGCGCGGCGCGGAACTGCTTGGCGGCGGCGCGTTCGTTGCCCGCTTCGCACAGCTTCTTGCCGGTCGAAACAAAGCGCTTGGCGCTCGACTGCTTGGAACCTTCGACGCCGCTGGCGGCGACATGCGCCTGTTCGGCGAGACCGGCGCAGCGATAGTCGCTGCCCGACTGGGCGTAAGCGGGGCTCGTCGAAGCCATCAGGCCGGCGAAGGCGAGGCCCGAAGCGGCGACGATGGCGAAGGCGGTCGGAAAGCGGCGGAAAGAGGAGAGCTGATAGGACATGGGAGAGGTTTCCTTTCGTTTTCTTGTGCAACCTTTTTAGGCGCGGTTGCGCAGATAGATAATCCTCTATAATCTGCAAGTGCTTTGAAGCAGGATTTAACAATCCCCCATGGGGCGCTCGACGGGATCGAAGCCTTCCTGCGTGTCGCGGAAAGGCGCAGCTTTTCGGCCGCCGCCGCCGACCTCGGCGTCTCCCCTTCGGCGATCAGCCAGACCGTGAAAGCGTTGGAAGCGCGCGTCGGCGCGCCGCTGTTCATGCGCACGACGCGCAGCGTCGGCCTGACGCAGGCGGGCGAGATGTTCCTCGAACGCGCGGCCCCCGCCTATACCGGGCTCGCCGATGCCTATGAGGCGGCGCGCAACCTCGGCAACCGGCCCGCGGGGCGGCTGCGCATCAACCTGATGCGCGGCGCGGTGCAACCTTTGTTCGAACCGATCATCGCGGGCTTTTGCGAGACCTATCCCGATATCGAGCTCGAAATATATGCCGACGACGCCTTGTCGGATCTCAGCGCCGGCGGGTTCGACGCCGGGGTGCGGATGGGGGAATCGCTCGACGCCGACGTCATCGCGGTGCGGCTGACCGGCCCCTTCCGCTTCGTCGTCGCGGCGACCCCCGCCTATCTCGACCGGCATGGCCGCCCCGAAACGCCCGAGGCGCTGCGCGAGCATCGCTGCATCCGCTTTCGCCTGACGACGGGCGCGCTGATGCCGTGGACCTTCGAGAGGGGGAACCGCGAATATGACATCGCCGTCACGGGCCCGGTGATCGTCAACGACTGGATCGCGGCGCTCGTCGCGATCCGCACGGGCGTCGCGATGGGGATGATGGCCGAACCGATGGCGAAGGCGATGGTGCAGACGGGCGAGCTCGAACTGGTGCTGACCGACCATGCCGCCGCGACCTCGGGCCTCTTTCTCTATTATCCCGGTCGCAAGCAGGTGATGCCGAAGCTGCGCGCCTTCATCGATTATGTGCGCGAATATCTGCCCGACGAAATCGCCGGCTGATCGAGTACGGACCCCGGGACGGAGCGGATCGATCGGGCGCAGAAACAAATCCCTTTGCCGCGCGCAGAAAAATTGGGCTGGCGCCCGCAGCCGAATCCCGGCAGCACGTTCTCAATCAAAAGGGTTGGGATGACATATGACTGAACTTGCGGCCATCGACTTCACCGCGCTCCTGCCATTCATCCTGATCGGGTTCGCGGCGCAGCTCGTCGACGGCGCGCTCGGCATGGCGTTCGGTGTCATCTGCAACACCTTGCTCGTCGCGGTTCTGGGCGTTCCCCCCGCGACCGCGTCGGCGCGCATCCATGTCGTCGAAATCTTCACGACCGGCGCCTCGGGGCTCAGCCATCTGTTCCACCGCAACATCGACTGGCCGCTGTTTTTCCGGCTGCTTATCCCCGGCGTGATCGGCGGCGTACTCGGCGCCTATGTCCTCACGTCGCTGCACGCCGATGTCGTGAAGCCCTTCGTGCTCGGCTATCTGGTGCTGATCGGCGTGTGGCTGCTCGTCCGCGGGTTGCTCTATCCGCCGAAGATCGAGAAACCCAAGGTCGTCGCGCCCCTCGCCGTGATCGGCGGCTTCCTCGACGCGGCGGGCGGCGGCGGCTGGGGGCCGGTCGTGACCTCGAACCTGCTCGTCCAGGGCGGCGAGCCGCGCAAGGTGGTCGGTACGGTCAACAGCGTCGAATTCTTCCTCGCGGTGGCGGTGTCGATCGCCTTCATCGCGAATCTCGGTTTCGAAGAGATTCTGGGCCCGACGCTCGGCCTGATCATCGGCGGCGTCGTCGCCGCGCCGATCGGCGCGATGATGGCGAAGCGTTTCTCGCCCAAGCTGATGCTGGTGATGGTCGGGATCGTGCTGACCGCGACGAGCGCCTTCGGCCTCTATCGCGCGCTGGTCTGATAGCCGCCGCCGGGGCTAGTGTCCCATGTCGGCGGCCGAGGCTTTCGGCGCGCCCGGCCGGGGCGGGCGGAGCAGCAGCACCAAAGGCACCGACGCGAGCGTCACCCACATCATCAGCCAGAAATCGTCGATATAGGCGACCATCGCCGCCTGCCGGTTGATCTCGGCATTGACCATCGCCATCGCCGCGTCGCCCGCGATGCCGAACCGGTCGGCGGTCGACGGGTCGAGCAGCGCGACCGAGCTGTTGGTGACATGCGCGGCGAGGTCCTCGTGGCTCGTCTGGATATTGGCGCCGAGCAGGGTGGTGACGATCGAGATGCCGACCGACGCGCCGATGCTGCGGAACAGGTTGAGCAGGCTCGACCCGTCGGTGCGATATTGCGGCCGGATCGTCGCGAACGCCATCGTGTTCAGCGGGATGAAGATCAGCCCCATGCCCAGCCCCTGCACCAGTCCGCTGACGATCACCGGCTGCATCCCCATTTCGAGCGACCAGTGGCTCATCTGCCAGAGCGAGTAGGCGGCGATGAGCAGCCCGGTGCCGACCATCCAGCGCGCGTCGATCTTGCCGAGCAATTGCCCCGCGACCCACATGCTGGCGAGGATGCCGATTCCGCGCAGCGCGAGGATGACGCCCGTGTCGATCACCGGCCAGCCGAACAGATTCTGCAGCATCGGCGGCAGCAGCGCCATCGACGCGAACATCACGACGCCGATCACGATCATGAACCCCATCGCGGTGACGAGATTGCGGTCGGCGAGCATCAGACGGCTGAACAAGGGCGCCCGCGCGGTGAACATATGGACGATGAACATCCACAGGCACGAGACGGCGACGCCGAGCTCGATCCAGATCTCGAGGCTGTCGAACCAGTCGAGGTGCGCGCCGCGGTCGAGCATCAGCTGCAAGGCGGCGAGCCCCAGCGCGAGCATCGAGAAACCGAACAGGTCGAAGCGCCGCGTGACGCTGCGTGTCCTGGGCAGCAGCGCCCACATCATCGCAAGCGTAAGCAGGCCGACGGGAAGGTTGACGTAAAAGACCCAGCGCCAGTTGACGCTTTCGGTCAGCCAGCCGCCCAATATCGGGCCCAGGATCGGCCCGATCATGATCCCCATGCCCCAGATCGACATCGCGCGCGCGTGGCGTTCGGGCGGGTTGATGTCGAGCATCACCGATTGCGACAGCGGCCCGATGAAGGCGGCGCTCACGCCTTGCAGGAAGCGGAAGGCGACCATCTGTTCAAGCGATTGCGCGGCGCCGCACGCCATCGACGCGATGATGAAGCCGACCACCGCCGCCATGAACAATTCGCGCCGCCCGATGCGGTCGGCCAGCCAGCCGGTGATCGGCATCGCGACCGCCGAGGCGAGGATATAGCTCGTCAGCACCCACGTCACCGTCTCGCTCGTCGCGCCCAATGCCGATTGCATGTGCGGGATCGCGACGTTGGCGATCGTCGTGTCGAGAATCTGCATGATCGACGCGCCCATGACGGCGACCGTCAGCAGCCCGCGATAGCGCACGCGTTCGTGCAGCGGGATGCTGTCGTCGTCGGGGAGCGCCGCGGCGGATGGCCGGCGGGGAAGGGCGTTGCTCGCCACGGGAGCTTACTTCGTAAACACCCGCACATCGGCCGACAGCCCGGCGATCATGTCGCGCGACGGCTTTTCGTCGAAGGCGATGCGCACGGGAACGCGCTGCGTCACCTTGACCCAGTTACCGGTGGCGTTCTGCGCGGGAAGCACCGAAAATTCGCTGCCGGTGCCCGCGCCGATCGTCAGCACATGGCCGCGCACCCTGACGCCCGGATAGGCGTCGAAGCTGATCTCCGCGCGTTGCCCGACGCGCATGTCGGCGAGGTCGGTTTCCTTGAAATTGGCCTCGACCCACGGGTGCGCGGTATCGACCAAGGTGACCGCGGGGAGCCCGGCCACCATCATCTGGCCGACCTGCAACCGGTCCGACTGCGCGATGCGTCCGGCGCTCGGCGCGCGGACGGTGGTGCGGCCGAGGTTCACCTGAGCCTGCGACCGCTGCACGCGCGCCGCCTCGACCTGCGGGTTGACGCCGCTCGACGGGCCCGCAGCGAGCTTGGTGCGCGCCTCGGCGGCAGCGGCTTCGGCCTGACGCACCTGCTCGCGCGCGAGGCTGAGCGCGTGGCGCGACGCGTCATAGGCGGCCTTCGTCGTGAAGCCCTTTTCCATCAGCGCCGCCTGCCGGTCGAAAGTGACCTGCGCGAACTTCACATCCTCGCGCGCGGCGGCGATGTCGACGCTCGACGTGTTCGCGCTCGCCGCGAGATTGCCGACCTCGACCTCGGCCGCGTCGATCGCCGCGGTCGCCTGTGCGACGGTCAGCGCATAGGGCTCGCCGTCGATGCGGAAGAGCAATTGCCCTTTCGCGACCTGCTGGCCGTCGCGGACGGCGACTTCGGTAATCCGTCCCCCGACTTCGGCGGCGACCGACACCTTGTCCATCTGGACATAGGCATTGTCGGTCGACACCGACCCGCCGCTCGTCAGCCACCAGCCGGCGCCGCCGGCAATGAGCAACACGGGCAGGCCGAACATCAGGAGGCGCGTGCGCCAGCCCGCCTTCGGGGCGGTTTCGGCCCCGGGCGCGGGGGCAGGCACCGGATCGGCCTTGGGCGCGGCCTTGGGCGGCGCCGCATTTTCGGCTTTCGGGCGCGACGGGGAGAGCTGGTCCATCAGGCGGTCTCTTTTTCTTTTTGGCAGATGCGGCGGGACAGGTTGGCGCGGACGCGTTCGACGAGATCGATCAGCTGCGCGGTCTCGGCGTCGCTCAACCCCTCGATCGCGTCGGCGGTGAGCGCATCGGCGGTGGGGCGGATGCCGTTCAGCAACTCGGCCGCGCGCGGGGTCAGATAAAGCTGCCAGGCGCGGCGATCGGCGGGGTCGGCGCGGCGCTCGACCAGCCCGGCCTCGACCAGCCGGTCGACCATACGCGACAGGGTGATCGGTTCGACTTCGATCAGCTCGGCGAGCGGCCCCTGCCTGATGCCTTCGTGGCGCTTGAGGTAGGTGATCATGCGCCATTGCAGCGCGGTCACGCCGCTGTCGCGCGTGCGCGCATTGAACGCGCGCCGGAACAGGCGCGCGGTGTCATTCAGCAGGAATCCGATCGGTTCACTCATGTCATAGGATATAATAGCAATTGCTACTATATTCAACCGCACTGCGGGATTGCCAACAGCCTCGAATATGGTGTAAATTTTCTTTACACTGCTTGCGTGGGGCATGTTTTTGGGCAGGATGTGGGGATGACTTTGACCGCCGACCTTTTCTGGTCCTTTCGTTCGCCGTACAGCTATCTTGCGATCGGCCGCTACCGCGCGCTCGCCGCGAGCCATGACGTCATGATCAACCTGCGCCCGGTCTATCCGCTCGCGGTGCGTCAGCCCGACTTTTTCGAGCGCAATCACCCGAACTGGCTGAGCTATACGGTGCGCGACATGATCCGCGTCGCGCAGTTCCACGGCATTCCCTTCGGCCCGCCGCGCCCCGACCCGATCGTCCAGGATCTGGCGACGCGCGCGATCGCGGCCGAGCAGCCCCATATCTATCGCCTGACGCGGCTGGGACAGGCGGCGGCGCGGCGCGGCAAGGGGCTCGCCTTCGCGCACGAGACCGGCCAGCTGATCTGGGGCGGTGCGCAGGACTGGCATCTCGGCGACCATCTGGCGGGCGCGGCGAAGCGCGCGGGGCTCGATCTCGCCGAACTCGATGCCGAGGCGGTGAGCGACGCCGGGACACTCGACACCGAGATCGCCGCCAATCAGGTCGCGCTCGAGATCGCGGGCCATTGGGGGGTGCCGACGCTGGTGTTCGACGGCGAACCCTTCTTCGGGCAGGACCGCATCGAAATGGCGAAGTGGCGGATGGAGCAGAAGGGCCTGCGTCCGCGCTGATCGGCGCTTGCCGAAGCGGGCGCGAAGGGCGCATAGCGCGGCGCATGACGAACGAACCGCAATTTTTCGAAGCGCGCGATGGCGTGCGGCTGGCGTGGCGCGAGATGGGAGCGGGGCGGCCCGTCCTTCTCCTCCACGGGCTCTTCTCGAACGCCGAGGTCAACTGGATCAAGTTCGGCACCGCGGCGCGTGTGGCGTCCGAAGGCCATCGCGTGATCATGCCCGACCTGCGCGTCCACGGGGCGAGCGACGCGCCGCACGGGGAGGAGCATTATCCGCCCGACGTGCTCGTCCATGATCTGCAGGACCTGATCGCGCATCTGGGCCTCCACGATTTCGACCTCGGCGGTTTCTCGCTCGGCGCGCGGACGAGCGCGCGCGCGGTCGTCGCGGGGATGAGGCCGGGGCGGCTGATCCTCGGCGGCATGGGGCTCGCGGGGCTCGCCGGCTGGCAGCGGCGCGGGAAATTCTTCAAGCGGGTGATCGCCGAATATGAGACGGCGAAGCGCGGCGACGACACCTGGCTGTCGGTCCAGTTCATGAAGACGATGAAGGTCGACCGGATCGCCGCGGGGCATCTGCTCGACAGCTTCACCGATACGACGCCCGACATGCTGGCGGCGCTGACGATGCCGACGCTCGTCGTGTGCGGCGAGCAGGATCAGGACAACGGGTCGGCCGGGGAACTGGTCGCGGCGCTGTCCGACGCGCGGCTGGCGACGATTCCGGGGACGCATATGTCGAGCGTGACCGAACCCGCGCTGGGTGAGGCGATCGCCGCCTTTCTGGCGGCTTGACCGGACTCGCGCCGAGCGCCTAGCTGTTCCCATGCGCCAGAGAGCGCTGTCAGAATATCCAGAGGACGCACCCATGAAAGCCATGATTTCGACGCTGTCGCTTGCCCTGTCGCTCGCGGTGGCGACCCCCGCGTTTGCGCAAGCCGCGCCTGCTGCCGCGCCTGCCGCCGCCCCCACCGCTGCCGACGCCGATGCCTTCATCGCCGGGGTCGAAAAGGATCTCTTCGACTATACGGTCGAGGCGAGCCAGGTGAACTGGGTCAATTCGACCTATATCACCGAGGACACCGATGCGATGGCGGCGCGGATCAACGCGGTCGGCACCGAAAAGTCGGTCAGATATGCGCTCGAGGCCGCGAAATACATGAACGTCGCGGGGCTGAGCGCCGACACGAAGCGCAAGCTCGACATCCTGCGCACCGGCATCGTGCTACCCGCGCCGACGACCCCGGGCGCGGCGACCGAGCTCAACACGATCGCGACCGATCTGCAGTCGCAGTACGGCAAGGGTCGCGGGACGCTGAACGGCAAGGAAATCTCGGGATCGGACATCGAGGCCGAGATGGGCAACCTCCAGAACACGCCGGCGCAATTCGCCGAGATGTGGACGAGCTGGCACGACAAGGTCGGCGCGCCGATGAAGGACGACTATGCGAAGATGGTCGGCATCGCCAACGAGGGCGCGAAGGAACTGGGCTTCGCCGACACCGGCGCGATGTGGCGTTCGGGTTATGACATGCCGCCCGAGGAATTCGCCAAGCTGACCGAGAAGATCTGGCAGGACATGAAGCCGCTCTATGTGGCGCTGCACACCTATGTCCGCTGGAAACTGAACGAGAAATATGGCGATGCGGTGCAGCCGAAGACCGGCCCGATCCGCGCCGACCTCCTCGGCAACATGTGGGCGCAGGAATGGGGCAATATCTACCCGCTCGTCGCGCCCGCGGGGACCGGCGACCTCGGTTACGACATCGGCGACCTTTTGACCGCGCAGGGCAAGGCCCCGCTCGACATGGTCAGGGCGGGCGAGAATTTCTATTCGTCGCTCGGCATGGCACCGCTGCCCGAAACCTTCTGGAAGCGCAGCCAGTTCCTGAAGCCCGCCGACCGCGAGGTCGTGTGCCATGCCTCGGCGTGGGACGTGGACAACAAGGACGACATCCGCATCAAGATGTGCATCAAGGTGAACGCCGACGACTTCATCACGATCCACCACGAGCTCGGGCACAATTATTACCAGCGCGCCTATAACAAGCAGCCGTTCCTCTACCTCAACGGCGCGAACGACGGCTTCCACGAGGCGATCGGCGATTTCGTCGCGCTGTCGATCACCCCGCAATATCTCGTCGACATCGGCCTGCTCGACAAGGCGAAGGTGCCGAGCGCCGACAAGGATATCGGCCTCCTGCTGCGGCAGGCGATGGACAAGGTCGCCTTCCTGCCCTTCGGCCTGCTCGTCGACCGCTGGCGCTGGGGTGTCTTCGACGGATCGATCCAGCCCGCCGATTACAACAAGGCGTGGACCGACCTGCGCAAGGAATATCAGGGCATCACGCCGCCGGGCGAGCGGCCGGCGAACGCGTTCGACGCGGGCGCGAAGTTCCACATCCCCGGCAACACGCCCTACACGCGCTATTTCCTCGCGCGCGTGCTGCAGTTCCAGTTCTATCAGGCGGCGTGCAAGCAGGCGGGGTGGAAGGGGCCGCTCCACCGCTGTTCCTTCTACGGCAACAAGGAGGTCGGCGCGAAGCTGAACGCGATGCTCGAAATGGGCGCGTCGAAGCCGTGGCCCGACGCGCTGCAGGCCTTCACCGGCAGCCGCGAAATGTCGGGCAAGGCGATGGCCGACTATTTCGCGCCGCTGAAGAAATGGCTCGACGAGCAGAACAAGGGCAAGCCGCAGGGGTGGTAAGACGCCGGGAAGGATGATCAAAAAGGGGGCCGGGAAGCGATTCCCGGCCCCCTTGTCGTCGGGATTGTCACGGGCGCGAGATGCGTATCGGCGCGCGTCAGTTGATGATTTCGCCCCGTTCGTCCGAGCGCAGCGCGACCAGTCGCTCCCTCCACATCCGTAGTGCTTCGGGCGTCAATCTGGCCCAATGCGTGATTTCGCCGATGATCCTGAGCGGCGCGTCGCTGCGATACGACCGCGTGGGATTGCCGGGAAATTTCTTGTCGGTCACGTTCGGGTCGTTCTCGAACGCCCCGGTCGGTTCGACGGCATAGACACGCGGGACCCCGCTGCCGTCGGCGAGTTCCGCCGCGATTTCGGCGGCCAGTCCCGCACCGTCGACAATGGCCGTGAAATAGATGTGGTTCATCACCACTTCGGGACGATAGTTCGACCGGAATCCCGCGGTCAGCAAATCGCCGACGCGCAAATCCGCGATTGTGCCGTGAAAGAACGGCCCCTCGTCCAGCACTTCGGTCATCGTCATCATCCTTGTCTTGCGGATCGGCCGTCCCGACCGGCCGCTTCAGCGATCGCTCCCGGCGACCTCATGCTCCATCGCGAGCCTGAAGCGGGCGAGCCGTGCGGTCGCGGCGGCGGCGTGAGGGCCGATCCAGCGGTCGTGGATGTCCTGAATGGGTATCGCGTCGAGATGGTTCCAGCGCTCGCGGCCACGGCGTTCGGCGATGACCAGCCCGGCATCCTCCAGCACTTTCAGATGTTGCATCACTGTGCAGCGGTCGATGTCGGCGAAATGGGCGCAGAGCATCCCGGTAGTGAGCGGCTGGTCCCTGAGATCGTCGAGTATCTGCCGCCGAATCGGCGAGGCGAGCGCCTTGAAGGTCGCGTCGAACTGGTCGTGAATTGACATGTTACATAATTATAACATAATGAAGGGCGACTCAAGCGGAGAATCGACATGGAGCTGAAATTCAGGGTCGCGGCGCGGATTGCGAAGCCGGTGCACGAGGTGTTCGAGGCGGTCGCCGACCCCGCGAAGCTGTCGAACTATTTCACGACCGGCGGCGCGAAGGGCCGGCTCGAGACCGGCGCGACGGTGGAGTGGGATTTCCACGATTTTCCCGGCGCCTTTCCGGTGTGGGTGATCGAGGTCGTGCCCGACGAGAAGATCGTCCTCGAATGGCAGGCGAGCGAAGGCGAGGCGCACAACGTCGAGGGCAGCGAACCGAAGGACGCCGATTACCGCACGCGCGTGACCATGAGCTTCAAGGGCCTCGACGACGGGCGCACCCTGGTCGAGATCGCCGAGGAAGGCTGGCGCGAGAATCAGGGCGCGCTCGGCGCGTCCTACGGCAATTGCCAGGGGTGGTCGCAGATGCTCTGCGCGCTGAAGGCGTGGACCGAATATGGCATCAATCTGCGCGAGGGCATGTACAAGTAGCGACGACTACTCCGGATATTCGAAGCGAAGCGGGCGCGACCCGATCGGCGCGCCGCTGTTGGCGTCGATCACGACCGGGCGCACCACCTCGCCCGTTTCGGCGTCAAGGTGGCGGCTGAGCGCGCCGCCGCCGTTATATTTGCGGCCCCACGCGCCGATCGCCATCAGGATCGGCAGGAAATCGCGCCCGGCATCGGTGAGCAGATATTCGTCGCGCGGCGGGCGCTCGCTGTAGCGGCTTTTTTCGATCAATCCCGCGTCGGTGAGCGCCGACAGTCGCCGCGACAATATGTTCGGCGCGATGCCGAGGCTGGTGCGAAGCTGCTCGTAGCGCGTCAGCCCGCGCTCGATATCGCGCAGCACGAGCATGCTCCAGCGGTCGCCGACGCGCATCAGCCCGCGGTCGACGGGACAGGTTCCCAAATTATTTTCATGCTCGCTCATTGAAGTCATATGGGGCAGTTACTATCATTTTGCAAGCGACCCGTATGCTTCCCGTTTTGGGGCCGCCTCACAAGGAGCAATGATATGACTACTCCCACCGGAACGGCCCTGATCACGGGCGCCTCGACCGGCCTTGGCGCCGTTTATGCCGACCGCCTCGCCAAGCGCGGGCACGACCTGATCCTCGTCGCACGCAACGGCGCGCAGATGGAAGACCTCGCCGCGAAGCTGCGCGCCGAAACCGGGGTCTCGGTCGATGTGATCGTCGCCGACCTCACGAAAAACGGCGATGTGACGCGCATCGAGCAAAGGCTGATCGACGACGCGAACATCACATTGTTCGTCAACAACGCCGGCATGTCGCTGAATGGCGGCACGCTGGAGAATAGCGCGGCCGAGATCGAGACGATCATCGCGCTCAACATCACCGCCGCAGCGCGGCTTGGCATCGCGGCGGGCAAGGCGTTCGGCGCGCGCGGCAAGGGCGCGATCGTCAATATCGCCTCGGTGCTCGCGCTCGCCCCCGAAATGTTCGAGGGCGTGTACAGCGGGTCGAAGGCGTTCCTGCTCAACCTCAGCCACGCGCTGGCGGCGAACGGCCGCGAGCGGGGTTTCCATGTGCAGGCGGTGCTGCCCGGCGCGACGCGCACCGAGATCTGGGAGCGCTCGGGCAAGGATATCGACGCCTTCCCCGCGGAAATGATCATGGACGCGGGCGACCTCGTCGATGCGGCCCTGCTCGGCCTCGATCGCGGCGAGGAAGTGACGATCCCCCCGCTGGCCGATGAAGGCCAGTGGAAGGATTATCTTGCCGCGCGGCTGGCGATGGGGCCGAACCTGTCCCGCCGCGATGTGGCTCCGCGCTACCGGGCAGGCGCGGTGGCGTAGGCCGACGCTGCCGACACACGAAAAGGCGCCATTCCGGGCCAAGCCCGGGATGGCGCATTACTCCTGATGCTTTCCTTGAACGGCATTGCTATCGTTTGCGAATGACGCTGGCGGCACTTTCCCTTGCACTGACGGTCGTCGGCCAGGCAAATGCCGCCGCCGTCAACCCGATCACATTTCCGTCGGCTTCGGTCGCTTTCGAAAAGGGGGTCATGGCGTGCGAGGCCGTCTATACCGGCGCCCTGACGGGTGAAAAGTCCGATCCGGACAAGCCGGGCCCCTTTTCGCAGCGCGGCTTCTACATGTCCGCATCGGGAGACGAGGCCAAGGTCAACATGCTCATGCTCGGGCAGCAGGCCCATGTATACAAAGGCAGCGTCGAGGGCGCCGCGGGCGTCGTCTATATCGTCTTTTCCCGCGCACCCTTGGCATGCCGTGTGGCGAGCTTCGATGCTCCGGACAGCCATGAAGGGGTGTTGGAGCAACTGAACAAGCGGGGTTCGGGATGGGTGGCGCAGGCGACCACAAGTCCTTCGCCCGCGGCGAAAATGCAGCTCTTCCGGAAAGAGATCGTCGGGAAGCCGGTTACCTTGAACCTGAGCTGGCCGGTGGCGCGGGGCAAGGGCCCCAACGGGCTTGCCGCGATGGCGACGATGATCGTTCAGGATGCGGCGTCCGTTATCCGGTAGCGCAAGCGCTATGCATTGCGCGCCGTCAGCCCGCCGTCGACCGGGATCACCGCGCCGGTGATATAGCTTGCCGCGGGCAGCACGAGGCCGAGCGTCACATGCGCGACCTCTTCGGGTTCGCCATAGCGGCGAAGCGCGGTGCGGCGCCGTGCGAAGGTTGCCTTGTCCTCTTCGGGCACCTTGTCGGTCATGCCGGTGCGGATCGGGCCGGGGCAGATGCAGTTGACCGTGATGCCCTCCTTGCCGAGATCGACCGCAAGGCCGCGCGTCAGGCCGGTGACCCCGGTCTTCGCCGCCACATAGGGCGTATCGCCGGGGGTCGCGCCCAGGCCCTCCGTCGAGGCGATGTTGACGATGCGCGCGGCGTCGCTCTGGCGCAGGAACGGCAGCGCGGCGCGCACCATGCGCTGGTGCGCGGTCAGCATCACCGCAATCGCGCGGTGCCAGATCGCCTCATATTCGTCGTCGGCATCGAGCGGGCAGAAGCCGGAGACGCCGGCGTTGTTGATGAGAATGTCGATGCCGCCGAAATGTGCGGCGATGGCGGCGACCGTCGCCTTGATCGCCTCGCCATCGGCGACGTCGAGCACGAAGGCTTTGGCATTCGGCCCGGCCTTGGCTGCGACGGCGTCGCAGGCCGCGAGGTCGAGGTCGGTGACCGCGACCTTCGCGCCCTCGCCTGCGAGGAGCAGCGCGGTCGCGCGGCCCATGCCGCTCGCGGCGCCGGTGACGATCGCGACGCGGCCGACGACCGAGCGCGAGCGGTCCGGCGCCCCGCTCATCTGAACGGCGGCTCGTTGAATGCGCGGAGCTTGCGGCTGTGGAGCTTCGCGCCCTCGTCGCGCATCGTCTCGCACGCGCGAATGCCGATCTGGAGGTGCGCGGCGATCGCTTCCTCATAGAAGCGGTTCGCCTGTCCGGGCAGCTTGAGTTCGCCGTGGAGCGGTTTGTCGCTGACGCACAGCAGGGTGCCGTAGGGGACGCGGAAGCGGTAGCCCTGCGCGGCGATCGTCGCCGATTCCATGTCGATGCCGATCGCGCGCGACTGCGAGAAGCGCAGCGCGCTGTCGGTGTAGCGCAGTTCCCAGTTGCGATCGTCGGTGGTGACGACGGTGCCGGTGCGCATGCGCTTCTTGAGGTCGGCGCCGGTGGCGCCCGACACCGCTTCGGCGGCGGTCGCGAGCGCGACCTGCACTTCGGCGATCGGCGGGATCGGGATCGCGACCGGCAGCACCGCGTCGAGGATATGGTCGTCGCGGAGATAGGCGTGCGCGAGTACATAGTCGCCGATCCGCTGGCTGGGGCGCAGCCCCCCGCAGTGACCGATCATCAGCCACGCCTCGGGCCGCAGGACCGCGAGATGGTCGCAGATCGTCTTGGCGTTCGACGGGCCGACGCCGATGTTGACGAGCGTGATGCCGCCGCCGTCGGGCGCGATCAGGTGATAGGCGGGCATCTGGTGCCGCCGCCACGCGCTGTCGGCGACGAGCGCGCTCGCGTTGATGCCGGGCTGGTCGACATAGAGGCCTGCGGCGCCCGCGAGTGCGGTGTAGCGGCCTTGTCCGACCTGCGCCCCCGCCCAGGCGACGAATTCGTCGACGTAGCGGTGATAGTTGGTGAACAGGATGTAGCGCTGGAAATGCTCGGGCGCGGTGCCGGTATAGTGGCGAAGGCGCGCGAGGCTGAAATCGGTGCGGAGCGCGTCGAACAGCGCGAGCGGCTGGTCGGCGGCGGGATCCTGCCCGAACAGGCCGTCGGCGAGTTCGTCGCCGATGTCGGCCAGTTCCGTGGTCGGGAAGTGGCGCGCGAGTTCGAGCGGGGTGACGCCGCCCATGTCCGAGCCGTCGCTGGCGTCGAGCACATAGGGGAAGGGGATCTGCTGCCCCGTTCGCGTCACTTCGAGCGTGATGTCGTAATGGTGCGCGAGCAGCATGAGCTGTTCGCGCAGATAATCGGCGAAGAGGTCGGGGCGCGTTACCGTGGTGATGAACTCGCCCGCGCGCTCGAAGCGGCCGAAGGCGAGATTATGGCCCTTCTGCCCCTCGCGCTGCTCGCCCGTCGTGGTGAGGCGGATCGCGGGATAGTCGAACAGGCCCTTCGCGGCGGCATCGGCCGGCGGCAAGGTGCGGTCGCGGACATAGGCGGCGATGGCGGATTTGAGATTGGAGACCGACGCGCGGAACCTGTCCTGAAGTTCGGCGATGATGCCCTCGACAAGGGCGGCGGGGTCGGTGATCTCGGGTCGATTTGATGATGATGTCATCGCGTCGCTGTTGCACGAAATTGTGACAAAAGGGAAGGGCGGGCGGAACGAAGGCGGCGCGGCCTTTCGGGCCGCGCCGCCGCCCCCTTTTGTTACATCCTGAAGCTGGCGCGGACGTAATAATAGCGTCCGGGCAGGTCATAGGCGGTCGGATCGAAATTGTTGAGGTCGCAGCTTATGCAGCCCGGCGCCCTGACGTTGAACAGATTGTTCACGCCGAGCGCGAAGCCGAAGGCCTCGGGATCGTCCGCCGGGAACCAGCGCAGCTGGAAGTCGGTGTAGAAGCGCGCCTTCATCCGGTTGTCGTCGGCGAGCGGTTCGCGGATCGCCGAGACGTAGCGGCCGGTCAGCGTCGCGCCGATCGACTTGCCGTCCCAGTCGAGGATGCCGACCGACTTCCATTTGGGGAAGGTCTGGCTGGGACTGCCCTGTTCGGTGCCTTCGCGGCTGACGACGAGCCGGCCGTCGGCGGTCGGCACGATCACGTCGTATCGGGTGAGGATCGTGTTGTTCCAGGTGAAGCCGAAGCGCCCGGCCCGGGTCTCCTGCGTCCGGTAGGTCAGGTTGAGGTCGATCCCCTTGGTGCGGATGCCGGCGATATTCTGGAGCAACCCCTCGACGAAGGTCAGCTGCCCGCCGGGCGCGCGGGTGACGAGCGCGCAGGCGTCGGCATCGGCCTGGCCTACGCATTGCGCCAGCGTGATCTCGGCATTCACCGCCTGGATCGCGCCCTTGATCCTGATGTCGTAATAATTGCCCTCGAGCGACAGGCCGGGGATGAAGCCCGGACTGTAGACGCCGCCGAAGATCCAGCTGCGCGAGCTTTCGGGCGCGAGATCCTGATTGCCGCCGACGAGCACCGAGATCTGGGGGTTGGCCTGCGCATAACCCGCCGCGGGTACCCCCTGCGCGATGCAGTTGGCGCGGACGGTCTGGTTGTTGGTCCAGTTCTGCCCCGTCGTGGTCGAGGTCGAGCAGGGATCGTTGATCGACTGGTCGAAGCGCGACTGGGTGCCGAACAATTCGCCGATCGACGGCGCGCGGAAGCCCTCGGCATAGGAGGCGCGGAGGCGGAGGTCCTGCACCGGTTTCCAGTTGACCCCGCCCTTCAGCGTCGTCGTCGAACCCGAGGTCGAATAGTCCGACCAGCGCACCGCGCCGGTGAATTCGAGCAGGTCGACGAAGGGGATGTCCGACAGGACCGGCGCGCTCAATTCGGCATAGGCTTCCTTCACGTCATAACTGCCGCGGGTCGGCAGCGCCGGGATATCCGAACTGAAACCCGCGGCGACGATCGGGTCGGGATCGAAGCTGCCCTTGAGTTTGCGATATTCGACGCCGATCGCGACGCCGAGCGGGCCGCCGGGGAGGTCGAACAGGCTGCCGGTGACATTGGCCGAGGCGCTGAAGGTCGACTGGCGGCTGCGGTCGCGCTGGTTGAACATGACATAATCGAGCATCGGCCGGGTGATCGAGCCCTCGCCGCCGAAGATGTTGAAGGGCACGCAGTCGCCGGTGCAGTCAGCGACCGGGCCGAGCGCGCGGCGCAGGCGGTCGGAGTTGATGTTGCCGTACATCGTCTGCTTCGCCTTGTTGCGGCCATAGGCGGCATTGACGTCCCAATACCATTTGCCGCCGCCGACATCGAAGCTGCCGTCGAGCGTCGCGACGCCGTAGATCGTCGTTACCGTCTGGTTGAAACGGCGCGGTCCGCCCTCGACGAAGCGGCGATAGACGAAGTCGGTGTTGGTCGAATCGAGCGTCACGCCGAACGGATTATAGGGATTGCTGGCATCGACGGTGATCGCGTCGAGCACCGGGGTGAGGCCCGCGGCGACGCCGAAGCCGAAGGGCAGCGGCGCGGCCTGGTTCTTCGACTTGCGCTGGTTCCATATCCCGCGGACCGAGAAATTGATGCTGTCGCCGATCTCCTGCCGCGCGTTGACGAAGGCGCCATAGCGTTCGACCGGAATCTGCAGATAGTTGAACGGGCCGAAATTGAAGCGGTCGGCATCGCCGAACGCCTTGAAATCGCTGGCCGGGTCGGTGGGATCGCCGGCGTTGTAGACCGGCGTGCGGCCGATCACCGGGCCGCGCAAGGTCAGGTCGTTGCCGAAGACCGCGAAGCGCCCGAGCGGCACGAAGCCCGAGCAGCCGCCGTCGAGGCAGGTGTCGGAGTAGGGCGCCGGAAAGCGGGAGATGTCGCGGCTGCCCGCGAGGACGCCGCCCTGGTGGACATAGTTGGCGCCGACGACGATCTGCGTCGGGCCGCGGCCGTTGCCCCAGCTCACCTGCGCGCTCTTGGTAAAGCCGTCGCCCTGGCCGAAGCCGCCGACCTGCGCGCTCGCGCGGAGGCCCTCCTGACTGCGTTTGGTGATGATGTTGACGACGCCGGCGATCGCGTCGGAGCCATAGATCGCCGAGGCGCCGTCCTGCAGCACCTCGATGCGTTCGATCGCGCTCTCGGGGATCGAGTTGAGGTCGGTCGATCCGGGAACGCCGCTCGCCGAGGCGCCGTTCACATAGCGGATGCCGTCGACGAGAACGAGTACGCGGCGCGAGCCCAGATAGCGCAGGTCGATTTCGGCCGCGCCGGCGCCGACGCCGCCACCGTCGGGCGGGTTGCCGAGATTGCCGCTGTTGTTGAACTTGCTGTTGAGACCCCCGCCCGAACTCGGCAGGCGCTGGAGCACGTCATTGACCGAATTGAGGCCGGTCTTCGCGATGTCTTCCTGTCCGACGTGGACGATCGGCGCATCCTGATCGAGCGGGTCGCGGCGGATGCGCGAGCCGGTGACGACGATGGTGTCGCCCGACGTTTCGGCCGTGCTGTCCTGAGGCGGTGTCGCCTCCTGCGCGCAGGCCGGGGCGATATTCGCGAGGGCCGCGGCGACGGCAATGGTTGCCGCTCCCGACCGGGCCAGGTGCTGGAACCCTTTCATAATCCTCTCCTCCTGTCTTTTTCAGGCCTGTGTGGCCGGCTGCTATTTTTGCAGCCGCGTCAGCAACGCCCGGGAAAAGGACATGGATGAAAGGAAACCGCCCGCCGGACGATAATGTTCGGGCACTGTGGCCTTGCGGCCACAGGCCCCGACCGGCGGGCGGGAAGGGATTCAGAGCTGTTCGAGCATATGATCGGCGCTCGACACCTTGAATTCGCCGGGCGCTTCGACGTTGAGCTGTTCGACGACACCGTCGTTGACGATCATCGAGAAGCGCTGGCCGCGCTTGCCCATGCCGAATGCGGTGCCGTCCATCGTCAGGCCCACGGCCTCGGCGAAGGCGCCGTTGCCGTCGGCGAGCATCGTGACGCTGTCGCCCGCGCTCGCGCTCTTGCCCCACGCGCCCATCACGAAGGCGTCGTTGACCGCGGTGCAGACGATTTCGTCGATGCCCTTGGCCTTGAGTTCGTCGGCCTTGTCGACGAAGCCCGGCAGATGCTTGGCCGAGCAGGTCGGGGTGAAGGCGCCGGGGACCGAGAAGAGCGCGACCTTGCGGCCCTTGAAATAGTCGGCGGTGGTGACCTGTTCGGGACCGTTTTCGGTGACCTTCACAAAGGTCGCGTCGGGGAGCTTGTCTCCGGTCTGGATCGTCATGGTCGGCATCCTTTCGCTTGAGGGGATATGGTGGCGGTGACATCGTGTGCCCCGGCTGCCAAGTCAAGCGCGCCGCAGCGGTTGCGCGAAAGGCTGGACCGAACCGCCGCGAGGGGGCATGGTGTCGCGATGAGCACAGACCCCACCTGGTTCACCGGCCAGCTGCTGCTCGCGCTGCCGGGCATCGGCGATCCCCGTTTCGAACATTCGGTGATCGCGATGATCAGCCATGACGAGGACGGCGCGATGGGCATCGGCATCGGCGACCCGATCGACGGCATGACCGTGGGCGCGGTGCTCGACCAGCTCGAGATCGAACATGACGAGCCGCTCGACCAGCCGGTGTTCCTCGGCGGTCCGGTCGAACCGTCGCGCGGCTTCGTGCTCCACAGCCGCGACTGGGGCGGGCAGGAGGCGGTGCAGGTCGGCGACCGCTGGATGGTGTCGAGTTCGCACGATATCCTGCGCGCGATCGGCGCCGGGCGCGGCCCGTCGCGCTGGCTGGTGGCGCTCGGCTATGCGGGATGGTCGTCGGGGCAGCTCGAGGGCGAACTGGTGCGCCACGGCTGGCATGTCACCCCGGGGAGCGATGGCCTGTTATTCGAAACGCCGCCCGCCGAACGGTGGCAGGCGGCGTTTGCCGAAGCGGGAGTGGACGCCCGCTTGCTGACGACCGAAGGCGGCGAAGCCTAGCGCGCGAGAGCGAGGAGCGGCTTGCCCTGATTGAGGTTCGCGAGCGCGGTGCGCGCGGCCCAGCGCGAGTCGACATAGTCGCCGTTCGCGAGTTCGACATCGTAGCGGATCGGGCTGCCGATTGCCGAGTCATAGGCGGCGGCGGCTTCGGCGGTGCGGCCCAGACGAGCGTAAGCGGTGCCCAGATTGATCAGGCGCGACGGATCGCGGGCGTCGAGGCCGGTGTCGCCGGTCAGCTTGTCGACCGCGGCTTCGTTTTCGCCCGCCTTGAGTTCGGCGAAAGCGACCGGAAGCGTCTCCGAATCGGCCTGCGGCGCGGTGACGACGACGATAGATTGTGCCGCGGCAGGGCTCGCGAAGGCGAGGGCAACGAGCGGCAGCAGAATTTTTTTCATCTCTGGTATCTCCCCGAAAACTTTCGCCGATTTTCTCGCGCATCCGAAAAATTGTCAATATTTCCGGGCCTTTGTAACACTGTTGTCACAAAGGAGAATTAAGCTATCCGCAAGGCGCATTATAAGTCAGATTTTTCAGAATCTTGGCTTTTGCGACTCTGTGTCACAATCGGGTCGCGCCGGTTGTCACAATTGACGCGCGCAAAAATTATTTTTGCGGACGGTGCATTTCTGCGCCGCCGATTCGCCTGTCCGCGCTCCCGGCGGACGGTGCTTCGCAAGCGATATAAAGAAAAGTTTATATTTGATCGGCGCCGGCGTTTCGGCTAGGGCGCCGGCATGTTTTTCGTGGCCGCTCGCCTGCGGTCGTACTTGCCAATATGGAGAATCCCCCGTGGCCACTCTCGCCGCCGACACCCGTGACTATGTCGTTGCCGACATCAGCCTCGCCGATTTCGGGCGCAAGGAAATCAACATCGCCGAAACCGAAATGCCGGGCCTGATGGCGCTGCGCGCCGAATATGGCGCCGCGCAGCCGCTGAAGGGCGCGCGCATCACCGGTTCGCTGCACATGACGATCCAGACCGCGGTGCTGATCGAGACGCTGACCGCGCTCGGCGCCGAAGTCCGCTGGGCGACGTGCAACATCTTCTCGACGCAGGACCATGCCGCTGCCGCGATCGCCGCGTCGGGCGTGCCGGTGTTCGCGGTTAAGGGCGAGAGCCTCGCCGATTACTGGGACTATGTCGGCCGCATCTTCGACTGGGGCGTCGAGGACGGCACCACCTGCAACCTGATCCTCGACGACGGCGGCGACGCCACCATGTTCGCGCTGTGGGGCGCGAAGCTCGAGGCCGGCGAGACGATGCCGGCGCCCGAGAATGAGGAAGAGATCGAGATGCAGCGCGCGCTGAAGGCGTTCGTCGCGGCGAACCCCGGCTACCTCACCAAGACCGTCAAGGCGATCAAGGGCGTGTCGGAAGAAACGACGACCGGCGTCCACCGCCTGTACCACATCGCCAAGAAGGGCGAGCTGCCCTTCCCCGCGATCAACGTCAACGACAGCGTCACCAAGTCGAAGTTCGACAATCTCTATGGCTGCAAGGAATCGCTGGTCGACGCGATCCGCCGCGGTACCGACGTGATGCTCGCGGGCAAGGTCGCGACCGTCGCCGGTTTCGGCGACGTCGGCAAGGGCAGCGCGCAGAGCCTCCGCAACGGCGGCGCGCGCGTCCTCGTCACCGAAATCGATCCGATCTGTGCGCTGCAGGCCGCGATGGAAGGCTTCGAGGTCGTCTCGATGGACGAGGCCGTGAAGCGTTCGGACATCTTCGTCACCGCGACGGGCAACGCCGACGTGATCACCGCCGAACATATGGCGGCGATGAAGAATATGGCGATCGTCTGCAACATCGGCCACTTCGACAGCGAGATCCAGATCGCGGCGCTCGCCAACTACAAGTGGACCGAAGTCAAGCCGCAGGTCGATCTCGTCGAATTCCCCGACGGCAAGCAGATCATCATCCTGTCGAAGGGGCGCCTCGTGAACCTCGGCAACGCGACCGGCCATCCGAGCTTCGTGATGTCGGCGAGCTTCACCAACCAGACGCTCGCGCAGATCGAGCTGTGGACGCGCAGCGAGCAGTACAAGAACGATGTGTACGTTCTGCCCAAGCACCTCGACGAGAAGGTCGCGGCGCTGCACCTCGAAAAGCTGGGCGTGCATCTGTCGAAGCTGAGCCAGAAGCAGGCCGACTATATCGGCGTGCCGGTCGAAGGCCCGTTCAAGCCCGACCATTATCGGTACTGATTTTTCGCCTGACGGCGAAGGCGGCACCGGCCGGCGCCGCAGCGTTTCCGCATCGCGGAAACCCGGACGAAACTGCGGACGGCGCGCCCATCGGAAGATGCGGCGCGCCGATCCGCTTTGACATGCGATTGAAACATGACTCCATCGCCTTTAGGGCAGGCGATCATGCGCGCGGGATATCCTGACAGGCGAAGGCACAGGACGGGATGAGCGACACGCTTTCCCCGGCAATCTTGTTCGCCATCGGCCTGTTCGCGGCGCTGTGGCTGCTCGCGGGACTGTGGGCGACGCTGCGCGGGATTTCGATGCAGCGGCGCTCGGCGTTCGTCGCCGGACAGGCCGAGCGGCTGGCGAGCCTGGTCGAGGCGTCGCCGCAGCTTCCGGTCATCGTCCGCGCCGACTGGCGGGTCGAGGCGAGCGAGCGGCTCGGGCGCTGGCTCGGGCTCGAACGCGGCCCGCGCAATTTCGACGAACTGCGCGGGATCGGCAGCGGCCTCGATGCCCAGGCCCATGACGCGCTGCGGCAGGCGATCCTTGGCGCGCAGCGCGGGGCGAAACCCTTTGTCCTGAGTCTGAAGCCCGACGGCAGCCATCGCACGATCATCGTTCACGGCGCCGCGGCGCCGCAGGCTGTCGGCGGGCCGGGCGGCGTGCTCCTGTGGCTGAGCGACGCGACCGACGGGCAGCAGGCGCTGGCCTATGCGCGCAGCGAACGCGACGAGGCGATGGCGGCGTTCGAGGCGCTGTCGGGGCTGATCGAGGCGGCGCCCTTTCCGATGTGGTTTCGCGACACCGGCCTGTCGCTCGCGCTGGTGAACAACGCCTATGTCCGCGCGGTCGAGGCGAAGAGCGCGACGGCGGTGATCGATGGCGGGATCGAGCTTTGCGAGACCGTTGCGGGGGTGAGCGCGGTCGATGCCGCCGACGATGCGCGCGCCGCGGGAACGGCGCAAATGCGCACGATCCCGGTGACGATCGAGGGCGAGCGGCGGATCATGCGCGTCGTCGATGTGCCGCTGGCGCCCGAAGGCGGACGCGTGATCGGCGTCGCCGGCTATGCGATCGACATCCAGGAACTCGAAACCGAGCGCGGCGCGCACCGCCGGTTCGTCGATACGCAGCGCGAGCTGCTCGATCGCCTGTCGGCGGCGGTGGCGCAGTTCGGCCCCGATCAGGGGCTGAGTTTCGCGAATCTGCCGTTCCGCCGCCTGTTCGGTCTCGAGGCCGAGGAGGTCGCCGAGGCGCCGCCGTTCGCGCGGCTGCTCGACGCGTGGCGCGAGGGCGGCCGGACGCCCGAGGTGCGCAACTATCCCGAATGGCGGCAGGCGCATGTCGACTGGTTCGCACAGCCCGGCGCGAGCGAGGAGGACTGGCTGCTGCGCGACGGCACGCACCTTCACGTCGTCGCGCAGCCGACCCCCGACGGCGGGCTGCTCCTGATCGCCGAGGACAAGACCGAACAGGTGCAGCTCGCGGGCGCGCGCGACACGCTGCTTCGCGTCCGCACCGCGACCTTCGACAATCTGTTCGAGGCG
>NZ_JAEMQX010000258.1 GCF_016463645.1 Sphingopyxis sp.
CATGGGGGCGCACTAACGCTTTTGCGGGGGTGGGGGAAGCCCCGGGAACTTGGGGGGCGGCAACTCTTTCTTTGTCACTCCGCCATCAGCTTCGCGAGATCGTCTTTCCAGAATTTCGCCCATGTGTGCGTGCCGTGGCCCTTGGTCTCGGGGCTCGCGGGGATGAGGATGTAGCGCGCGCGAGGCATGCGCTTCACGCCGTCCTGCGGGTAGCTGTAGCCCGGCGGGTTGATGAAATCGTCGGCGGAGTTGATCCAGAGCAGCGGAACCTCGATCTTTTCGAGGTTCGGCCACGGGTTGTAATTGCGCGACGAATCAAGCTGATAGATGGTGTCGTTCGCATCGTTGCGACCGAAGGTGCGCGCGAAGGCTTCATCCTTGTATTTCTCGGCGGCGGCGCGCGTCGGATACTGCGCCTGCAGCGCATGGGGGTTCGCGCCGGCGATCATCGTCAGCGAGGCCGCGGTGCGGAGACCGCCGAGCGGCGGATCGGTGTAATTGCCGTCCTTCCACAGCGGGTCGGCCTTGATCGCGTCGATCGCGAGGGTGCGCCACATGCGGTTCTCGCCCGCGATCTCGACCGGCTGGCACGCGAAGGGCGCGAGGCGTTCGGCGAAGCCCGGATGCGTCTCGCCCCAGACGAAGGCGTGCATGCACCCCATCGAGGTGCCGAGGATCAGCTTCAGGCGCTTCACCCCGAGCTTCCCGGTGAGCATCCGGTATTGCGCGGCGACCATGTCGTCATAGTCGTATTTCGGGAATTTCATCCGCAGGCCGTCGCTCGGCTTCGACGAGCCGCCGTGACCGATATTGTCGGGCAGGACGATGTAATATCTGCCGGTGTCGAGCGGCTGGCCGGGGCCGAAGAGCTCGTTCGCGAACTGCGGCTGGAAGAATTGCCTGCCGGTACCGCCGGTGCCGTGAAGGATCATCACGGCGTTGGTGACATGGCCTGCCGCGTCGCGCTGCGGCGTGCCGAGCGTGGTGTAGTGAAGTTTCAGCTCGGGCAGCTTCTCGCCGCTGGCGAAGGTGAAATCCTTGAGGATCGCGTCGCCTTCGACGGCGCCTGCGATCGTCCGGGCGTGGGCGGGAGCGATGCCGGCGAGCAGCAGGGCGATCGGAGCGATGATCTTGCGCATGGGCGGCGACGCTAGCGTGCCGCCGAACAAGGTCAAGCTTACTGCCCGTATCCCGGCGTTCCGGCAAGTCGCACCGCCTCGCGCGCGGCCGCGAAGAGCGCGCCGGCCTTGGCCTCGCACTCGCGCTGTTCGTAGGCGGGGTCGCTGTCGGCGACGATGCCCGCGCCCGCCTGGACGTGCATCTCGCGGTCCTTCACGATCGCGGTGCGGAGCACGATGCAGCTGTCCATATTGCCGTCGGGCGCGAAATAGCCGACGCCGCCCGCGTAAGGCCCGCGTGCATCGGCCTCGAGTTCGGCGATGATCTGGCAGGCGCGGACCTTGGGCGCGCCGCTGACAGTGCCGGCCGGGAAACCCGCGAACAGCGCGTCGATCGCGTCCTTGTCGGGCGCGATGCGGCCGATGACGTTCGAGACGATGTGCATGACGTGGCTGTAATATTCGACCGTATAGCTGTCGGTGACGGTCACGCTGCCGCCCACCGCGGCGCGGCCGACGTCGTTGCGGCCAAGGTCGAGCAGCATCAGATGCTCGGCGCGTTCCTTGGGATCGGCGAGCAGGCTGTCGCGGTTCTCGACGTCCTCGGCGCTCGTGCGGCCGCGCGGGCGGGTGCCGGCGATCGGACGGATCGTGATTTCGCCGTCGCGGACCCGGACGAGAATCTCGGGCGACGAACCGATCAGCGCGAAGCCGGGGAGGTCGAGGAAATAGAGG
>NZ_JAEMQX010000161.1 GCF_016463645.1 Sphingopyxis sp.
ATCACGACGCCGACCGGCTCGGCATGCTGATCTGGCAGGACATGCCCTCGGGCGGTGGCGAGGACCAGTATCTCGCCGGCACCAGCCAGTATCAGGCGATCTTCCCGTCCGAAACGCTCGCCGAGCAGCAGAAGCAATTGTCGGAGATGGTCGGCGAACTGCGCGCCTTCCCGTCGATCGTGACATGGGTCGTCAACAACGAAGGCTGGGGCCAATATGATTCGGCGACGCTCGCGCGATTCGTGAAGGGGCTCGATCCGTCGCGGCTGGTGAACGCCAATTCGGGCTGGCTCGACGTCGCGCCCGGCGCGTCGGAGATGCTCGACATCCACACCTATGAAGATGTGCCCAGGACGCCGCCGCTGCAGACGGAGCGCGCGATCGTGCTCGGCGAATATGGCGGTGTCGGCTTCCCCGTACCGGGCCATATCTGGAAGCCGGGGAAGGGCAATTGGAGCTATCAGGTCGCGCAGGACGAGAAGGAATATCTCGTCCGCTTCCGCCGCAAGATGGAGGGCGTGATCCGGCAGGCGAAGGAAAACGGGCTCAGCGCCTCGGTCTATACGCAGACGACCGACGTCGAGGACGAGATCAATGGTCTCCTGACATACGACCGTGCGGTGCCGAAGGCGCCGGCGGGGGCGCTGGCGGAGATCGCCGCGCCGCTGTGGGAGACCCCGGCTCCGGACTGAACCGGAGCGGACGAAAGCGCGAAGGAACCTGCCATCCCGGAGTCCGGGATGGCGGGCGCGAAGGCGTGCGGCTGCGCGCTGATTTTCACGGAAAACTGCCAAAAACTGCGCGTTTGTGACGCTGTTGTAACGGTTCGCCGCGTTCCGCCACCGGCTCGAAAAATTTATTTTGACAAATTGTTTTTTATATTCTGATAGAGGCTCAACGGGTCCGATGATCCGCCGCTCGGCGACTCCGAAAGCGCCGAATAACGAGTGGGGGCGAACAGCCCCTCGAACAGGGAGGTCGATGTGATGAAGGCAGGACAAATCCATTCAGCGAAGGTGTCGCGGCGCGAGCGGCTGGTGCGCGAGCTGATGCTGGGCGCGGGCGCGCTCGTTGCGCTCGGCAGCACCGGGCAGGCGTGGGCGCAGGCCGCTCCCGAAGCGCAGCCGCCGGCCGACGATGCCGCCGCCGCGCCGGGTGACGCGATCGTCGTCACCGGTTATCGCAAGTCGATCGAGCAGAGCCTCGAACAGAAGCGCGAAGCCAATTCGCTGATCGAGGTCATCACCGCCGAGGATATCGGCAAATTCCCCGACAAGAATGTCGCCGACGCGCTGCAGCGCGTTCCCGGCGTGATCATCACCCGGGATGGCGGCGAGGGCAGCCGCGTCAGCATCCGCGGTCTGGACGACGGACTCACGCTGACCCTGCTCAACGGCAATTTCATCGCCGGCGCCGACAGTGGCGATCCGCAACGCTCGTTCAACTATGTGCTGCTGCCGTCGAATTTCATCGCCAGCACCGAAGTCTATAAATCGTCCGAAGCGCGGCTCGAAGAGGGCGGCGTCGGCGGCACCGTGATCCTCAACACCCGCCGCCCGTTCGACCTGCCGGCCTGGTCGGGCTTCGTCTCGGCCGAAGGTACCTATTCGGACACGAGCAAGAAATTCGACCCGCAGATCGCCGGCCAGATTTCGTGGAAGGATCCCGAGGAACGCCTCGGCTTCCTGATCGGTGCGACCTATCAGGAGCGCGCGAACCGTGAATTGCGCGGTACGACGGAAACGTGGCGCTGGTGGAGCGACCGTGACGCCAACGGCGACATCATCACGCCGGCGACCGACGTCAACGGCAATCCGTTCGAGAATGACGACGCGATTTCCTATTGGCCGGGCGAAGGGGTGACGGCGCAGGATGGCACGCATTATTCGGGCTATTGGGCGCCGCAGTCGGTCAACGCCGAAATCTTCTCGCAGCAGCGCAAGCGCCTCGGCATCCAGGCGACCGCACAAATACGCCCCTTCGACAATCTGACCGTCACCGCCAATTATTTCCGCTTCGACTACAAGAGCAACTGGCAGAGCAACGTGCTGAAAATCCCCGAATGGGGCTATGGCAATTTCTTCACCGGGCCGACGTTCGACGAGAGCGGGACGATCTTCCAGTCGGCGAATTTCCAGGTGCCCGCCGCGGGAACCGGATGTCTTGTGAACACGCCGCCCTGCACGATGGAAACGCCGCAGATCGCGGGCACGTACAGCCGCGAAAAGCAGGTTTCGAATACGTTCGAGACCGAGGTCGCCTGGAACACCGACAATTTCGATGCGGTGGCGAAGTTCGGGAAGACACGCGCCACCGGCGGACCGTCGCTGCGTTTCGGCGTCGCCGCCAAGCCGCGGCTGACGGTCACCGGGCAGGAACAGAATGGCAATTTCCTGAGCAACTGGGACTTCACCGGCGGCAATCTCGACATGGAATTCTCGCCCGAGCTGCAGGAAAATATCAGGAACGGTATCGCCCAGATCGACGTTGGTTCGACGGGGTCGGGCTACACGAACAGCGCGATCACGCAGCGTTATGCGCAACTCGATCTCGTCCGCCGTTTCGACAGTTTCCTCAGCGCCTTCCGCGTCGGCGGCAAGTGGCGCGAGATGAGCATCCACCGCGAAACCGGCCGCAACGAATGGTATGCCGATCCGGCGACCAAGCGGCGCTATCAGGACACGCCGGAAGGCGCGGTCGCGCGGCCCGAATATTTCTATGACAAATCGATCGGCAACATTACCGGCGGGTTCGATGCGAACCTGTTCCCGGGCATCAACTTCGGCAATTATCTCGACTATATCAATTCGACCTATGGCCCGTCGGTGCGCGTGCCCGAACCCGACAATATCTATGATCTGAAGGAGCGCGTCTTCGCCGGCTATGTGCAGGCAGATTTCGCGGCCGGACCCCTTCGCGGCAATATCGGTGTGCGTGTCGCGCATACGAAGCAGTCGGGGCTGAATTCGGATCGCCTGCAATTCCTCAACGATTATTGCGTCGACGGCCCGGGCGGCCCGCTCGATCCGAATGTGCCGATCGGCCCCGACGGCAATTGCCAGGTGCTGCCGCTCGACCAGCGCGAGGTGATCGTCAACACGCAGGTCGACCAGTCGAAGAGCTACACCGACTGGTTGCCCAGCCTGAACGTCGTCTATGAAGTCACCCCCGACATCGTCGTTCGCGGCGCGGTCGCCAAGGTGATCGCGCGCCCGTCGTTCAACGATCTCGGATCGCGGAGCTCGCTGACCTATCGTTCGGAGGCCTATGCCTTCGACCGGGGCCAGTTCGGGGAGTTCGAGGGCTGGTCGGGCAGCGGCGGCAACGCCGACCTCAAGCCCTTCTCGGCGTGGCAATACGACCTTGGCGTCGAATGGTATTTCAAGCGCGGCTCGGTGCTCGGCGTCGGCCTGTTCCGCAAGGAAGTCTCCGACTTTGTCGTCCCGCTCGTGCTCGACGTGACGCGCGAAGTGAACGGCGAGCAGGTGCTGATCCAGCCCTATTCGACCGTCGCCAACGGCTCGAACGCGGTGTCGCAGGGCGTCGAACTCTATGCGCAGCACACGCTGGACTTCGGCCTCGGCGCTCAGGTGAACTTCACCTATAACGACACCTCGGTCGCCGACATCACGCTCGACGGCGAAACGGTCGGCAAGTCGCCGCTCGTCGGCAGCGCGAAGACGCAGGTCAACGCTTCGGTCTTCTACGAGAACGACAAGTTCCTGGTGCGCGCCTCGTACAACCGCCGCGGCGAAGTCGTCGAAGCGCTCTCTTCGGGCCTCAACATCTACTCCGACCCCTACGAACAGGTCGACATCAACGCGTCGTACGAGCTCATGGACGGGTTGATGCTCACCGCTTCGGTCATCAACCTGACCAAGTCGGAAGAGCGGCAGCATCTCGGCAACGACACCAAGGACCGCTTCGTCCGCAGCAATTACTCCGGCCGCCGCGCCTATGTCGGCGTTTCGTACAAGTTCTGATGGGGCCCATACCCCAGCTCTCCCCCTCGGGTGGCTCCGCGAGGAGCCACCCGCCTCTTTCCGGGCGGGCTGGAACATGCTTCGGTGCCGGGTAACGAATGACAGGGGAGGGACGCGAGGTGCGTGTCGGGTTGAAATCGCTGCTCATGGGCATGGCGCTGCTGGCGGGTGGCCCGGCTGCGGCCGAAAATCCGATCGTCCCCGGCTGGTACGCCGACCCCGAAATCCGCGTCTTCGGCGACCGCTACTGGATCTATCCGACCTATTCGGACCATGGCGAAACGCCCGACGTCTCGCAGCATTTCAATGAGCAGCAGAAAAAGCTGCGCGAACAGAAGACGGTCCGGCCCTCCTATCATTTCCAGACCTTCTTCAACGTCTTTTCCTCGCCCGACCTCGTCCACTGGACGAAGCACAGCCATGCGCTCGACGTCGGGAATGTCGCTTGGGCGGCCTATGCCGTCTGGGCGCCGTCGGCGATCGAGAAGGACGGCAAATATTATCTCTTCTTCGGCGCCAACGACATCCAGTCGGACGACCAGCTCGGCGGCATCGGCGTCGCGGTCAGCGACCGCCCCGAGGGGCCGTTCAGGGACGCGATCGGCAAGCCGCTGATCGACGCCTTCCATAATGGCGCGCAGCCGATCGACCAGTTCGTCTTCCGCGACGACAATGGGCAGCATTATCTCTATTATGGCGGCTGGAAGCATTGCAACGTCGTCCGCCTGGGTGACGACCTGACCTCGATAGAGCCCTTTCCCGACGGCACGACCTACAAGGAAATCACGCCCCCCGGCTATGTCGAGGGCTCGTTCATGGTGAAGCGCAAGGGCGTCTATTATCTGATGTGGTCGGAGGGCGGCTGGACCGGCCCCGACTATTCGGTCGCCTACGCGATGGGCCCGTCGCCGACCGGCCCGTTCAGGCCGATGGGCAAGATTCTTCAGCAGGACTTCAGGATCGCGCGCGGCGCGGGCCATCATTCGGTGGTCAACGTGCCGGGCACCGACGACTGGTATATCGCCTATCACCGCCGCCCGCTCGGCGAGACGAGCGGCGAACGCCGTCAGCTCGCGATCGACCGAATGATCTTCAACGCCGACGGCACGATCGCGCCGGTGAAAATGACGAACGAGGGCGTCGCCGCGCGCCCGCTGCCGGCCCGGACGGCCAACAGGGGAGAGACGAAGTGAAGACGATCCGCAAGACGATGCTGGGCGCCGCGGCAAGTGCGCTCGTGCTCACCGGCGTCGGCACGCCCGCGGCACTCGCGCAGCAGACCGCGCTCGTCGATTACGTCAATCCGCTGATGGGCACCGATTCCAGCTATCGCCTGTCCTACGGCAACACCTATCCCGCGGTCGCGGTCCCCTTCGGCATGAACAGCTGGACCCCGGTGACCGGCGAGCCCGGCAGCGGCTGGGGCTACACCTATGACGGCGAGAAGATCAGCGGCATCAAGCAGACGCACCAGCCGAGCCCGTGGATGAACGACTATGCCGCCTTCGCGCTGATGGCGGAAACCGGGCCGGTGAAGGTCAAGCAGCAGGAACGCGGCAGCTGGTTCAGCCACAAGGCCGAGGTCGCGCGCCCCTATTCGTACAAGGTCTATCTCGCCGACTATGACGTGACCGCCGAAGTCGCGCCGACGACACGCGCCGCGCAGTTCCGCTTCACCTTCCCCGAAAGCGACGATGCGCACATATTGCTCGACGGGCTCGCGGGCGGATCGATGGTCAGGGTCGACGTCAAGAACCGCCGCATCACCGGCTATGTCCGCAACAACAATGGCGGTGTGCCCGACAATTTCCACAATTATTTCGTCGCCGAATTCGACCGCGACTTCACGCTCGCGCGCACCTGGGCGGGCGACAATGCGCCGACGAACGAACTCGCGCGCGAGGGCGACCATGTCGGTGCGGTGCTGAGCTTCAGGACGAAGAAGGGCGACAAGGTGCATGTCCGCGTCGCCTCGTCGTTCATCAGCCCCGAACAGGCGCTTTTGAACCTGCGCAGCGAAATCGGCAGCGACAGCTTCGACACGACGCAGGCGAAGGCGAAGGCGGCGTGGGAGAAGGAACTCTCGCGCATCCGCGTCACCGATCCCGACCCCGAAAAGTTCCGCACCTTCTATTCGTCGCTGTACCGGATGCTGCAATTTCCGCGCATCTTTTACGAAAAGGACGCGAACGGAAAGATCGTCCACTACAGCCCGTACGACGGCAAGGTGCACGACGGCTACATGTTCACCGACAACGGCTTCTGGGACACGTGGCGCGCGGTCTTCCCCTTCTTCGCGCTGATGTATCCCGAACTCGACAGCCAGATCATGCAGGGGCTGGTCAACACGTACAAGGAGGGCGGCTGGCTCCCCGAATGGGCGAGCCCCGGCTATCGCAACGTGATGATCGGGTCGAACTCGGCGAACCTGATCGCCGACGCCTATGTCAACGGCGTGCGCGGCTTCGACGTCGAGACGCTCTACGAAGCGATGATCAAGAATGCGACGACGAGCGAGGGCCGTCCGAAGGACAAGGCGGGCAAGGTGATCGCCGCCGTCGGGCGCGAGGGCGCCGAATATTACAACCGCCTCGGCTATGTCCCCTATGACGTCGGGATCAACGAAAATGCCGCGCGCACGCTCGAATATGCGACTGCCGACTTCTCGATCGCGCAGCTCGCAACGCTGCTCGGCAAGGACGCCGATGCGAAGAAATACACCGAACGTGCGCTCAACTATCGCAAGCTCTACGACAAGGAGAGCGGCTGGATCCGCGGCCGCAATCAGGACGGATCGTGGTCGGCCCCCTTCAATCCCTACAAGTGGGGCGACGCCTTCACCGAAGGAAACGCACTTCACTATAGCTGGGCCGTGATGCAGGACGTTCACGGACTCATGGAGCTGATGGGCGGACGCGAGAAATTCGTCGAGCGGCTCGACGCGATCTTCACCACCCCGCCGATCTTCGACGAAAGCTATTACGGGCAGGTGATCCACGAGATTCGCGAGATGCAGATCGTCGACATGGGGCAGTACGCCCATGGCAACCAGCCGATCCAGCACATGCCCTATCTCTACAACTGGGCGGGCGCCCCGTGGAAGACGCAGCATCATGTGCGCGATATCATGGCGAAGCTCTATTCGTCGGCGCCCGACGGCTATCCGGGCGACGAGGATAATGGCCAGA
>NZ_JAEMQX010000259.1 GCF_016463645.1 Sphingopyxis sp.
TGTCGGCGATGCCGAACTGGCGCATCGCGGCAAGGCTGTCGGCGGTGCGCGCGTCAGCCATTTCACGGAAATTGTCGGTCGCGCTCGATCCGAAGATGTCGTCACCGAGCTTCGCCTGCCGCATCGACGCCATCAGCTGGCGCAGGATCACGGCCTCGAACGCCTCGGCCGCCTTGCGGAGGCCGCCGTCACCGCCACCCGCAGCGGCGGGCGTCGGGGTCGCACCGATCGAAGAAATGGGGCTCGTCATATGATCACCAGTTCCGCAGTGAGCGCGCCGGCCTGGCTCAGCGCCTCGAGGATGGCGACAAGGTCGCCGGGAGGGACGCCCAGCCGGTTGATCGAATCGACCAGCGCGGAGAGCGAGGCATTGGGTTTCAGGAGGAAGGCGGGGCGATAATCCTGCTCCACCGAAATTTCGCTCGACGGTTCGATCGCGGTCTGGCCGCGGCTGAACGGCGCAGGCTGGACGACCATCGGCGATTCCTTGATCGACACGGTGAGCTTGCCGTGGCTGACCGCCGCCGTGCCGACACGGACGGCACCGTTGATCACGACCGTCCCGGTACGCGCGTTGACGATGACCTTCGCCGGCGGCTCGGAGCGCTCGACGCCGAGATTCTCGATCCGCGACATCAGCCGCATACGCTCGTCGCCGCTGCCCGCGGTGCGGATCGCGACGCTCGCGCCGTCGATCATCGATGCGGTGCCGGGAATCGCGGCGTTGATCGCATCGGTGACGCGTTTGGCGTTGGTCGCATCGAACTGGTGGAGGTTGAAGGTCAGGTAGCTCGCTGTGGCGAAGCCGGTGTCGACCGCACGCTCGACGGTCGCGCCGCCGGCGATGCGTCCGCTCGACGGCACATTGACCGTCAGCTTCGACCCGTCGGCGGCATCGACCCCGAGCCCGCCGATGACGAGATTGCCTTGCACCATCGCATAGATCTGGCCGTCGGCGCCATAGAGTGGCGCGAGCACGAGCGTGCCGCCGCGCAGGCTCTTCGCCTTGCCGATCGCCGACACGGTGACGTCAAGACGCTGCCCGGGCTTGGCAAAGGGCGGCAGTTCGGCGGTGATCATCACCGCCGCGGCATTTTTGAGTGCCGGGTTCACGCCCGGCGGCAGCGTCAGACCAAAGCGCGACACCGCGCCCTTCATGCCCAGCGTCGAATAATCGAGGCTGTCGTCGCCGGTACCAGCGAGGCCGACGACGAGGCCGTACCCCGTCAGCTGGTTGGCGCGCAGGCCCTGAAACTGGCCCATGTCCTTGATGCGCTCGGCGTGCGCGGGCGCCGCGAAGGCGAAGCTCGCGATCAGGAGCGCAAGAAGGGTGAGCAGGGTCGGACGCTGGGTCACGGTGAATTCCTCTGATTAGAAGGGGCTGATGATCGAGAAGAAGCGCTGCAGCCAGCCTTGCTGGCTCGCGCGGGCGATCTCGCCCTTGCCGACGTAGCGGATGTTCGCATTGGCGACGCGCGTCGACAGGATGCGGTTTTCGGGGCTGATGTCGATCGCGCGGACGATGCCGGAGATCTGGACGCGCTCGTCGCCACGGTTGAGCGTCAGCAGTTTCTCGCCCTTCACCAGCATCGTGCCATTCGGATAGACGGCGGCGACCGTCACGCTGACTTCGCCCGACAGCGCGTTCGACTGCGATGCGTCGCCCTTGCCCTTGAACTGCTGGCTTCCCCCCATCGCGACGTCGCTCGGGTTGAACAGCGACAGCGGACCGGTGGTCGGCGGGGTCAGGCCGATATTGCCGTCGCGCTGCGTGCCCGCGGCATTGCTTTTCGTCGCCGCGGTGCGCTCGACGAGCT
>NZ_JAEMQX010000162.1 GCF_016463645.1 Sphingopyxis sp.
CTCGGCATCGGGATCGGCATGGCCCAGCTTCGCGAGCGGCCCGGCGAGGCGGGTCGCGATGCCCACGACGCCGGTGCCGAAGCGCTCGCGCGTTTCGGGCCGCGAACGCGCGAAATCGCCCGACAGCGTCGGCAGCGGACACCCCCGATCACGGCTGTCGCGATGCGCCGGCGAAAGGTAGAAATCGACATAGGCACGCAACACGCCACGCGGATCGCCATTCGCGTCGATCCGTTCGGTCCGCGCACGCGCGTCGGCGAACATCGTCCCGATCGCTTCCTTCACCAGCGCGTCCTTCGACGGAAAATGGGCGTAAAAGCCGCCGTGGGTCAGCCCGGCACGCGCCATGATCCCCGCGACCGCGACATTGTCCGGGCCCTTGGCGCGAATCTCTTTCGCCGCCTCTTTCAATACCCGCTCGCGGGTCTCGGCCTTGTGCTCGGTTGAATAGCGCACTTGCGTCTCCTTTTATATGACGCATATAATATAAAGACGATAGGACACAAGACCCATGGCCTCCATCCCGCTTTCCCCCGCCGCGGCCCCAAAGGACGAGGACGCGCCGTTCAACCCAGCGGCGATGCCCGACGCGCGCAAATATCTGATCTTCGCGGTGATGGCGTTCGGCCAGTTCATGGCGCTGATCGACATCCAGATCGTCGCCGCCTCGCTCAACGAGGTACAGGCGGGGCTCAGTGCCGGCCCCGACGAGATCAGCTGGGTCCAGACCGCCTATCTGATGGCCGAGCTGGTGATGATCCCCTTCTCCGCCTTCCTCGCGCAGGCGCTGTCGACGCGCTGGCTGTTCGCGGCGTCGGCGGGCCTGTTCACGATCGCAAGCGTGCTGTGCGGGCTTGCGTGGAGCATCGAATCGATGATCCTGTTCCGCGCCGTCCAGGGTTTCGTCGGCGGCGCGATGATCCCGACCGTCTTCGCGACGGGTTATATGCTGTTCGAGGGCAGGCAGCGCGCGATGATCCCCGCGATCCTCGGCATGGTCTCGGTGCTCGCGCCGACGCTTGGGCCCACCGTGGGCGGCTGGATCACCGACGCCATGGGCTGGCGCTGGGTCTTTTTCATCAATGTCCTGCCCGGCGCGATGGTTACGCTCGCGATCCTCGCGCTCGTGCGGATCGACAAACCGAACCTGCCGATGCTGCGCCGGATTGACTGGGTGCATCTCGCGTCGATGGCAATATTTCTCGCCGGGCTCGAATTCGTGCTCGAGGAAGGACCGAAACACGACTGGTTCAGCGAGCCCGAGATCGCGATCGGCGCGTGGGTGTCGTTCGTCGCCTTCGGCCTCTTCCTCGAACGCTCCTTCCGCTCGGACGGACCGATCGTGAAGCTAACCCCCTTCCGCAAGCCGACCTTCGTCTTCGCCTGTGTCTTCAACCTCGTGATCGGCTTCGGCCTCTATGCGAGCACCTATCTCGTCCCGATCTTCCTCGGCCGCGTGCAGGGCTACAACGCCTCCGAAATCGGCACGACGGTTTTCGTCTCGGGGCTCGCGCAGCTCATGGGCGTGCCGATCGCCGCCGCGCTGTCACAGCGCGTCGACCAGCGCATCGTCATCACCTTCGGCCTCAGCCTCTTCGCGGCGGGCCTCTGGATGTTCAGCTTCATGACGCCCGAATGGGGCTTCGCCGCGCTGTTCTGGCCACAGGTGGTGAGGAGCTTCGCGATCATGCTCTGCATCGTCCCGTCGGTCGGGCTCGCGCTCGGCAATTTCGAGGGGCCCGAACTGCGCTACGCCTCGGGGCTGTTCAACCTGATGCGCAACCTCGGCGGCGCGATCGGCATCGCGCTCGTCAATACCTGGCTCGGCGACAACCTCCGCATCCACATGCTGCGCCTCTCCGAAGCGCTCGGCCGCTCGGCCGACGCCGCGAACGAGGCGGCGGCGGCGCTGACACAAGGCATCGGCCACTATGTCTCCGACCCGGCGCTGGCGCAGCAGATGGCAAATGGCGTCCTCGGCCGCATCGTCGGCCGCGAGGCGCTGACGCTCGCGTTCGACGATGTCTTCCGCCTGATGGCCTGGCTGTTCCTCGCCGCTCTCGTCATGGTGCCCTTCTGCAAGCCGCCCCCGATCGGTGGACCGGCCCCGAAGGACGCCCATTAACTCTTCGAAGGAGGGCGGCGACACGCGGTCGGTTGCGGACTCCACGACGCAAAAGAGAGCCGTGTCCATTCCGCCAGCATGTGCATCACGATCCGCCGGCCGACTCACCGCCGCTTAGCGGCACTTCAGCTCCCCGCGGTCGATTGCACGGCCGAGCAGGCCGCCCCCGGCAGCGCCGATAATCGTCCCGATGGTCCGGTCGCGTCCGCCGTCGAGTTCGCGCCCCACGAGAGCGCCAACCGCCGCGCCGATAATCAGCCCCGTCGTGCCATTATCGCGGCGGCAATGATAGCGGCCGTCCTTGCCGCGCCATATCCGGTCGTTGTTCGACAGGCGCCTCGGCTCGTAATAGCGGCCGGAGCTGTCGTAGAGACCACGGTCCTTGGCGCGTTTCCCGTGCGCTGGCGCCCATGGCGGCGGGTCGGCGAATGCGGGAGCCGAGGGAATGGCGATGGCTGCGAGAACCGCAGCGGCCAGAAGCTTTTTCAATGTCGATCCTCCTGCTGATCCGGCATTTCAGCTTAGCTGTCTTATCCGAATGACCGATGAATGACTTCAATTCGTTCGTCGCGCCAGCCGCGCCGACGGGATGGCCGGCACGCTATGGTCGACATACGCCCCGAATGACCCTTTCCTACATTATCCGGCTGTGCTCCATACTGGCGGATGGAACAGATCGCCACGCCCGCCCCGCTCCTCGCCGACACCTGCCTCGCCTTCCTGCCGGTCCCGCAGCAGCGCCATCGCGCCGATGGCTGGACGCCCGAAACGCAGGCGAATTTCATCCGCGCGCTCGGGGCGATGGGTTCGGTCGGGCAGGCGGCAAAGGCCGTGGGCATGGGGCGGCGCTCGGCCTATCGCCTTCGCGACCGTCCCGGCGCGGCGAGCTTCGCCGCCGCATGGAACAGTGCGATTTCGATGGGGCGCACGCATCAATTCGGCGTCGCGATGGACCGCGCGCTCAATGGCGTCACTGTCGTGCGCGTGCTGAAAGGCGGGGCCGTCGATGTCTCCGGCGGCGCCGACATGGACATCGTCCGCTCGGCGCTGCGCGAGGATGCTGCACCGCTTAAAGTCACAAAAGACACAGTTTGAAGGCGTGCATGCGGGGCTTTTGTGGCTTTAAGCCCAAAAAAAGAAGACCCGCCCCCGGGCCCATGTCCCCGGGGGCGGGTCGCGACCCGTCGTCCTGTGGACGCCGCCGGCCCCGCTACATGATGCGGGACCGGGGCGCCGGATCAGGCGAGGTCGAAACGGTCGGCATTCATCACCTTGGTCCACGCCTTGACGAAGTCCTTGACGAACTTTTCGCCATTGTCGGACTGCGCATAGACCTCGCCGACGGCGCGAAGTTCGGCGTTGGAACCGAAGATCAGGTCGGCGCGCGTCGCACGCCACTTCTCGCCGCCACCCTTGCGGTCGGTGGCGACATATTCGTCGTCGCCGTCGCCCGCGGCTTTCCAGACATTGGTCATGTCATAGAGGTTGACGAAGAAGTCGTTCGTAAGCTGCCCCGACCGCTTGGTGAAATGGCCGTGGCCACGCTCGCCATGATTGGCGCCGAGGACGCGCAGCCCCCCGATCAGCACGGTCATCTCGGGTACCGACAGGCCGAGCAGCGAGGCGCGGTCGAGCATCATTTCCTCGATCTTCACCGCGAGCTTCTTCTTGCCGACATAGTTGCGGAAGGCGTCGGCTTCGGGCTCCATCACCTCGAAACTGTCGGCATCGGTCTGCTCGGCGGTCGCATCGCCGCGCCCGCCGATGAACGGAACCGCGACGCTGAAGCCCGCATCCCTGATCGCCTTTTCGAGACCGACGACACCGCCGAGCACGATCGCATCGGCCATCGACAGATTGCCGCGCAGACCATCGAGCGTACCCAGTACCTTGGCGAGGGTCGCGGGCTCGTTGACCTCCCAATCCTTCTGCGGCGCAAGGCGGACGCGCGCACCATTGGCGCCGCCGCGGAAATCGGACTTGCGATAGGTGCTGGCCGATGCCCAGGCGGTCTTGATCAGCTGGCTGACGGTCAGCCCGCTGGCGGCAATCCTGTCCTTCACCGCCTTGACGTCGGCGTCCGACGGCTTCGAACCGGCGGGGATCGGGTCCTGCCAGATCAGGTCTTCGGCGGGGACTTCGGGCCCGAGGTAGCGGACCTTGGGTCCCATGTCGCGGTGCGTCAGCTTGAACCACGCGCGCGCGAAGGCGTCCCGGAACGCTTCATGGTCGTCGCGGAACTTCTCGCTGATCTTGCGGTACGCCGGGTCGCGCTTCAGCGCCATGTCGGCGGTCGTCATCATCGTCGGGACCTTCAGGTTCGGATCCCAGGCCGCGGGGGCCATATCCTCTTCCTTCTGGTCGATCGGCTGCCACTGGTTGGCGCCCGCGGGCGACTTCACCAGTTCATAATCATAGTCGAACAGCAGGCGGAAGAAATTGTCGGTCCATTTGTCGGGCGTGTTCGTCCACGCGCCTTCGAGGCCGCTGGTGACGGTATGCTCGCCGATGCCGCCGCTTTCATGCCCGCTGACCCAGCCGAAGCCCTGCGCGACAAGATCGCCGCCGGCGGGAGCGTTGCCGAGCAGCGACGCGTCGCCGTTGCCGTGCGCCTTGCCGAAGGTGTGGCCGCCGGCGGTCAGCGCGACGGTTTCCTCGTCGTTCATCGCCATGCGCGCGAAGGTTTCCTTCATGTCGCGCGCCATGCCCTCGTCATCGTGCGAATTGCCCTGCGGCCCTTCGGGGTTGACGTAGATCAGCCCCATCTGGATCGCGGCGAGCGGGCCTTCGATCTGATGGAAGCCATGCTCGGGGGCGATGCGGGTCTGAACGCCCTGGTTGACCCATTTGTCTTCCGAGCCCCAGTAAATGTCGCGTTCGGGCTCGAACACGTCGACGCGGCCGCCGCCGAAGCCGAACACCGGTCCGCCCATGCTCTCGATCGCGACGTTGCCCGCGAGAATGAACAGGTCGGCCCAGCTGATCTTGTTGCCGTATTTCTGCTTGATCGGCCACAGCAGGCGGCGCGCCTTGTCGAGATTGCCGTTGTCGGGCCAGCTGTTGAGCGGCGCGAAACGCTGTTGCCCGCTGTTGGCGCCGCCGCGCCCGTCGGCGGTGCGATAGGTGCCCGCGGCGTGCCAAGCCATGCGGATGAAGAAGGGACCATAATGGCCATAGTCCGCCGGCCACCAGGGCTGACTGTCGGTCATCAGCGCGGTCAGATCATTCTTCAGCGCCTGATAGTCGAGCAGTGCAAACGCCTTCGAATAGTCGAAATCATCGCCCATCGGGTTCGAAGGGCCGTTCGGGGTCAGGACTTCGGTTGCCAGCATATCGGGCCACCAATCCTTGTTGGTGCGGCCGAGCAGCGAACGCACGCCGCCGGGCTGGTGGACGGGGCAGCCGCTGCCGATGGGGGTCTGGTCGTTCATGCAGTCTCTCCTTTTATGGTTTGGGTATGTTGGTGCAGCAGGGTGACCGGCGCATGACGAGCGGGCGACTTCCGGGTCGCCGAGCGGCTTGTTGCGCGGGCAAGGTGCGAGTCGATGCTTTCATCCTTTTGCTCTGACCTGCGGACGATAGGCCGAAGGTGGCAATCGACCTAAACGAATAAGGTGAATTCAGTGATTGAGTGGACCGATTACAAACAGGCGCTTCGCTGCATGAAAAAAGCCGCCCTCACGATGGAGAGCGGCCCATTTCTCTGCGCGGCAGGAACGCGGTTAAAAGCTGAACTTCACCGTCCCGCCCCATGTCTGCGGGTCGCCCGGCTGACCAGCGATCAGGCCGGTATTGCCCGGCGCCACCTGAAGCGTCTCGATGTAGTTCACGTCGAAGGCGTTGCGAACCCAGCCGAAGACGTCGAAACCCTCGGCACGGAAGCCGACGCGGAAGTTGGTCAGAGCATAGCCTTTGACGTCGGTGTAGATCGACGGCGACGCGTTAGAATTCCAGTGCGAGCGGTAATTGCCGTCGACGCCCAGATAGAGCTGTCCGTCCTTCGCCAATAATGTGACCGGAGCGTTAGCCTCGGCGCCGTAGGAGAACGCCCATTTCGATACGCCCGGCAGATCGAAACCGGAAATGTCGCACTGCCGCGGGCTGAGCGCGCCGGGTACACCCGGCTGCGAATAGTCGGGAACAGCGTTCGCCGGCTGGAACGTACCGCCCGACAGTTCGGGCGGGCACGGCGCGTTGGTGAACTTCTTGTACTTGGCGTCGGTATAGGCGCCGTTGGCATAAGCGGTGAAGCGGTCGCTCGCGACGATCTTCAGGTCCGCCTCGATACCCTGCGAGCGGACCTTCTCGGCATTGGCGAGATAACCGCGCACCGTGCCGAACTGACCGCCGTTGACCGTCGCTTGGAAATTCTTGATGTCGGTGCGGAACGCCGACAGGTTGAAAGTCGCGCGGCGGTCGAAGAATTGCGTCTTGAGCCCTATTTCATAATGGTTGACCGACTCGGGCTTCACCGTCGCGGCATCAAGGTTTGGCGTATTGTCCGCGTTGAGCGGCAGGCCATTCTGGTTGATTCCGACGGTCTTGAAGCTTTTCGCATAGGTGATGTAAGCGAGAATGTCGGGCGCAACCTTGTAGTTGACATTGAAGTCGTAGCTGAAGTTCCAGTCGCTCACCGAAGGCTCGGTAAGCTGCGGCTGATAGACGCCGCACTGCGCCGCCAGTACCGAACCTGCGGCCGGCGTCGGCGAGCAACTGATCATCTGGCCCGCTCCGTTCGTCACCACGCGCTGGTAGAAACCGGTCTTCTTGTCATAATTGATACGGATACCCGGCTGAATGGTCAGCGCGTCGGTCAGCTTGTAGCTGGCTTGTCCGTAGAGCGCCGCGCTGGTGGACTTGAGGAACTGCGTGTTGTTCGCGGTCAATCCGCCGAGGATTGTAGGATCGGCGGATTGAGTGCCGGTCAGGCTCCAGCGGCTGGCGTCGGAGCCCTGTTGCTCGAAGCCCTGCGTGTCGATCCGCTGCTTGAAGCCGAACAGGCCGACGACGAAATCGAC
>NZ_JAEMQX010000045.1 GCF_016463645.1 Sphingopyxis sp.
GTGGCCCCCAGATTAGGAATCTGATGCTCTATCCTGCTGAGCTACGGGTGCGCCGCCGCTCGTGTAGCGGCGCGGCAGGCCCAGCGTCAATCGCGACCGATCAATTGGCGGCTTCGGGCGGCACGACCGGCACGAGCAGGGGCATCGCCGCGATCCCGTCGTCGCGCAGCGCCTGCGCCTCGTCGGGCGACGCCTGGCCGTGGATCAGATCTTCGGCCGTGCGCCCTTCGTGCATCGCGCGCGCCGCGGCGGCGAAGTCGCGGCCGACCCAGCGCGACTGCGGCAGCATCTCGGCCTGCTTCGCGGCGATATCGGCCAGCAGCTTGCGCGCCAGTTCGGGGACGGCGCCCGGAACCGGTTCGGCCGCGACGGAAACCGGCGCGTTCATCGCCTGATTCGACTTGGCGCCGACGCGCGGCGCCATCACCGCCTTCTTCACTGCGCTGTCGCCGCAGATCGGACAGGCGATCAGACCGCGCACCTGCTGGTCCGCAAAGCTGTCGCTGCTTGCGAACCACGCTTCGAACCGGTGGTCGCCGGCGGCGCAGCAAAGGTCGAAGACGATCAAGGCTCAGGCCGCTCCCAGCAGGGCGTCGAGTTCGCCCTTCGCCTCGAGCGCGGCAAGATCGTCGCTGCCGCCGACATGTTTTCCGCCGATAAATATCTGCGGCACGGTGCGGCGCCCGTTGGCGCGGCCGACCATCGCGTCGAACCCGGCGCGGTCCATCGTCACGTCGATTTCCTGAAAATCGGCGCCCTTGCTCTCCAGCAGCATCTTTGCGCGGGTGCAATAAGGGCAGAATGCCTTCGTATACACTTCAACCTGGGCCATGCGGCTATCCCGTCATCCTTTCGACCTGCATATCGGAATCCAACGAAGCAAAGTCAAATATGTTGCCGGCGTCAGGCGCATCGGGGACGACCCGCGCCCAAGTCAGCGCCGAAACGCGCGCGGCGCCCGAGCGCCGCAGCACCCGCGCCGCCGCGCGCAGCGTCGCGCCGCTCGCATGGACGTCGTCGACCAGTACGAGATGCCGCCCCGCAACGCGCCGGCGAGCATCGGGCGCGAGCGCGAACGCCCCGGCGACGATACGCTCGCGTTCGCGCCGGCTCTTCCCGCGTAGCGAAGCCGTCGGCCTGACACGCATCAGCAGATGATGATCGTGTGCCGCGCCGGTCAGCCTCGCCAGCTCGTCGACAACCAGCGCCGCCTGATTGAACCCGCGCGACCAGAGGCGCCAGCGATGGAGCGGCACCGATGCCAGCAGCAACGCATCGCTGTCGCCCAGGGCCGCCAGTTGCCGCGCCATCAGCCGCGCCATCAATCGCGCGTGCCCCGTCCGCCGTCCATATTTGAGCCGCAGCGCCACCGCGCGCGCGACCGGGCCATAGGCGACCGCCGCCGGCGCACCCTCGAACGGCGGCGGCTCGGCAAGACACGCACCGCAGGCGATGGTCCCTCCGGGCAGCGAGGCCGGTAGCGGAATCGAGCAATGCACGCAGCCGGGGCCACCCAGAAAGTCGAGCGAAGACCAGCAGGTCAGGCAGAACTGGCGATCCTCGCCGACGATGACCCCGCAGCCGGGGCATCGCGGCGGCAGGGCATAGTCGACGATCGCGCGCGCCGCGACGCGCAGCCCACCCAGCCATGCCACGGCCGGCGCATTCTCTTTTTCAGCATCCCCCGCCATCGTCGCCATCACCGGCTTGTGAAGCATCGCCGGGGGCGGCACAAGCGGCGCATGTCGCAGCCTCCCCGCCCGCTCTTCTCTTCCGCCCGCCACCGTGCCCAGCGCGACCGCATGGCGCGCCTGCCCGCGCCGGCCAACTTCCTCGCGCCGATCATCGCCGAAACGCTGCTCGATCGGCTGACGATGGTGACGCGCGAATTTCGCCGGACCCTGCTCATCGGCGCCCACGACAAGGCGCTCGCCGACCATCTGCGCGCGACCGGCACCGACCTCTGCATCGCCGAAGCCGGGCCGCGGCTGGCGGCGGCGAACGATGCTCTCGCGGTCGAGGCCGATGCGATCGACCTCCCCTTCGCCAGCTTCGACCTGATCCTCTGGCCGGGCGGCCTCGACAGTATCAACGACGTGCCCGGCGCGCTCGTCCGGCTGCGCGCACTGCTCGCCCCCGACGGCCTGCTCCTCGGCGCCTTTGTCGGCGACGGCAGCCTGCCGCGGCTCCGCCGCGCGGTCATGGCCGACGGAGTGCGTTCGATCGCGCGGCTGCATCCGCAGATCGATCTCGCCGCGATGGGCAACCTCCTCCAGCGCGTCGGCTTCGCGCTGCCCGTTGTCGATGTCGACGCGCTGACGGTGCGCTATGGCGACTGGTTCGCGCTGGTACGCGACCTGCGCGCGACCGGGCTGTCGAGCCGGCTGTCACCGGCTCCGCCGCCGCTGATCCGTAAAGAGGCCGCGCGGATCGCCGCCGCGTTCGAGGCGCAGGCCGACGCCGACGGACGCGTCGCCGAAACATTCCGGCTGATCCATTTCAGCGGCTGGGCGCCGCATCCCGACCAGCCGCAGCCCGCGCGGCGCGGCAGCGGTACAGCCTCGCTTGCCGACGCGCTGAAGCCGGCGCCCTAGACCAGCGCTTCGAGCAAGCCGATCAGCGGTTTGTCGGCGGGCGGCATCGCGAGTCCGTGCAGGTCGACCGGGCGCACCCAGCGGAGCGCGCTGGCGTGCTGCGCCACGGGCGTCCCGCGCCATTTCCGGCAGACGTAAAGCAACAGCAGCAGATGCTTCTCGCCCAGCGTGTCGCTCGCAAAACAGGCGGGCGCGAGACAGGCGTGGTCGACGTCGATCGCAAGCTCCTCGGCCAGTTCGCGGATCAGCGCCTGTTCGGGCGTCTCGCCCGCCTCCAGCTTCCCGCCCGGAAACTCCCATAATCCCGCCATCGCCAAGCCTTCGGGACGTTGCTGGACGAGCAATCGCCCGTCGCGGTCGACGAGCGCCGCGGCGACGACAATGAGCAGATTTTTTGGCGGTTTTCCGGGGCTGAGCTCGGACAAATTGTTAACCTTCCTATGCGAGTAGTGGACCCCTCGGGAACTATAATTTCAGCAGGGGTGGAACAATGCGAAGCTTTTACAGGCTGATGCGGTCGACCAGGGCCGCTACAGCCGTCGAATATGGGCTGATCCTGGCCCTTGTCTTTCTGGCGGCCGTCGTCGCGGTAGGCAATGTCGCCAATTCTACCAACAATATGTGGGGCAATGTTTCGAACGCTGCCCAGGAGAATATGTAGCGGCCGGGATCGTCCCGTTTTCGGACCTTTTCGGCGCTCCGCACATTAAGATTTTCAAAACCTATTCGCCCTAAACCCGCTGATGTTGACCCAGACCAGACCGTCAACAGGGTAAGTGAAATCAGGAGACCAGTCATGAAGTTCATCAAGAAGTTCGTTCGCGACACCAAAGCCGCCACCGCCATCGAATATGGCCTGATCGCGGCTCTCATCGCCGTCGCCGGCATCGCCGCCATGGGCGCCGTTGGCAACAGCGTCAGCAACACCTTCAACACGGTTGCTTCGAACCTCGACGCCTAATCGCCGGGGGTTCGCTCGCCGCTCTCGCGGCGTGCACCGAAATCGGAAAGGGCGGTGGAGAAATCCACCGCCCTTTTTGCTATCCTCGCCGTCTACCGGCTCGCATAAACGACGATCTTCACCTTCTGTCCCGGGGTGAGCCGGCTCGATGCGGTCAGCCGGTTGAGCACCTGGAACCGCTCGGCCTGATAATTGCTGTAGGCCATCCGCCGTGCGAGGCTTGCCACCGTATCGCCGCGGCCTACGGTCACGACATCGATCCGGCGCGGCTTGATCGCCGCCGCTTCGGCCGTGCTCAGCCGGCGCACGCTGTTGTACATCGAATTGAACACGCCGCTGCCCCCCGCCTGCGTCAGCGCGACGAAGTGAAACGCGCTGCTGCGCGAAAATTCATAGGCAAAGACCGTGACGTCGACCTGACCCGACTGCGTGTTCACCCGCGCGGTCGAATAATAGGCCGGGATGCCGTTCACCGTCGTGCGCTGGATCGATCCGGGGCTGATCGATGCATTGCCGGCAATCGCCTTGAACGCGGCGGCGATATAGGCGTTCATGTCGCCGCTGTACGGACCGGTCGTGAATTGCGCCTGCCCGCCATTGCCGCTGACCGATACCGCGGCGGCGCCATTCTGCATGCCGTATCCGTTCGGCACGGTAAAACGCAGCTTGAGGTCGGGGTGGAGGAAATCGCGCCCCTCGACAACACCCTGCGCGGGGTCGTCGCCATAGAGCACATTGTCGACCGAGGCGAGGAAGGCGTCGGCATTGCGATTGCCGCCGCTGCCCCCGACGCGGCTCGCCAGCGTCTGGGCGTTGCGCACGCGCGATGCGGGGTCGGGGTGCGTGCTCGCCCATTCGGGCAGCGAACGCGCGTCGCCGCCCGCCAGCCGCGCATCGAGGCTCGTCTGCGCCGCGAGACTCGCGAGCATCGTCGACAGCGCCAGCGGATCATAGCCCGCACTCCGCAGATACTGGACGCCGAGCTGGTCGGCCTGCAATTCCTGACTGCGCGAGAAACCGAGCGTCGCAAGCTGCGCGACGCGCATCGAATTATTCTGGAGCAATCCGCCGAGCCCGCCGAGCAGCCCGCCATTGTCGCCGATCGCGCCGCCGAGCACCGCACCGAGAACGCCGAGGATCTGGTTACGCGTCGCCGCCGACTGGCGTTTCTTGCTGTGCTGCGCCGCGACATGGCCGACCTCGTGCCCCAGCACGCCGGCGAGTTCGGCCTCGTCGTTCATCAGCGCCATGAGCTGACGGGTGACATAGACATAGCCGCCGGGGATCGCGAAGGCGTTGTTCACCGGCGAATTGAGCAGGGTCACCGTAAAGTCGCTGGGGCTGCGCGACAGCCCCGACTGGACGGCGATATTCTGCCCGATACGGTTCACATAGGCGGCCTGCGGCCCCGCATAGGCGCCGCCGAATTCCTGCAGGAGCTGCGGATGCGCCTCATCGCCCTGCTTGCGCTCGGCGGGCGAGATATTGGTCTGGGTCTTGATCGCCTTCAGCTGCGCGTCGGCCGCGCCGGTCAGGGCAAGCCCGCCCATCGCCAATGCCGCCGCCAAGGTTCTTCCGGTTTTCCAGCTCATCGAATGCCTCCCGTACAATTCCTGCGTTCAGGAATATTCCCGTAACGCGGCAAGACAAGCCGCGTCGTGGTCGCGGCTTGTCGATTCTGTGAAAATGGAACGCCATGACCCGCGATGGGGTTCCGGCGGAACCGCGGCTAAGCGCGCCCCATCGCGAGGAATTTTTCCTCGCGCGCGGCAAGGATCGCGTCGCGCGGCAGGCCCGACAAGGCGTCGAGTTCCTGCGCGATCGCATCGCCCAGCGAGGCGATCGCGTCGTCCGGCGCGCGATGCGCGCCGCCGACGGGCTCGGGAACGTTACGATCGATTATCTTCAGCCCGAGCAGATCCTGCGCCGACATCTTCATCGCTGCGGCCGCGTCGGCCGCCTTGTCCGAGGTACGCCACAGGATCGACGCACAGCCTTCGGGCGAGATCACCGAATAGACGGCATGTTCGAACATCAGCACGCGGTTCGCCGCGGCGAGCGCGATCGCGCCGCCCGATCCGCCCTCGCCGACCACGGCGGCAACCATCGGCACGCCCAGCGCCAGGCACTGCTCGGTCGAACGCGCGATCGCTTCGGCCTGCCCGCGCTCCTCGGCCTGGATGCCGGGAAAGGCGCCCGAGGTGTCGACCAGCGTCACCACCGGCAACCCGAACCGGTCGGCGAGCTGCATCAGGCGGATCGCCTTGCGATAGCCTTCGGGCTTCGCCATCCCGAAATTATGCTTCATGCGCGACGGGATATCGTCGCCCTTTTCATGGCCGATAACCATCACGCGGCGGCCGCGAAAGCGCGCAAGCCCGCCAAGGATCGCCTGATCGTCGGCGAAATTGCGGTCGCCCGCGAGCGGCATCCAGTCGTCGAACAGGCCGGCGACATAATGTTTGAAATGCGGGCGATCGGGATGGCGCGCGACCTGCGTCTTTTGCCAGGGCGTCAGCTTGGCATAGATTTCGCGCAACAGTTTCGAGGACTTGTCCTCCAGCCGCGCGATGTCATTGTCGATGTTGAGCGACGGATCGTCGCCCATTTCGCGCAGTTCGGCAATCTGTCGATCGAGCGCCGCGACCTGTTTTTCGAAGTCCAGAAAGGCTGTCATGCGAGAGCGCTAGGCCGAAGGCGGCTTGAGGTCAACGCCGTCGAACTGCGCCAGCGGATGGCGGCGGTTGACGAGCTCGACGAGGCGGCGGCTGTCGACATGGGTGTAAATTTCGGTCGTCGCGATATCGGCGTGACCCAGCATCAATTGCAGCGCGCGCAGATCGGCCCCGCCCTCGAGCAGATGCGTCGCAAAGGCGTGGCGCAGCACATGCGGGCTGATCGCCGCCGGGTCGATCCCCGCCCGGCCCGCGAGCTCGCGCAGCATCTGGAACAGCCGCACGCGCGAGATATGCGCCTTGCCCGACGGGAACAGCCAGGGCGACCCGTCGGCGAGCAGCGGCAGCCAGCGATCAAATGCCCCGCGCGCGCGCGCCGACAAGGGGACCAGCCGCTCCTTGTCGCCCTTGCCGCGGACGATCAGATATTCGCGCTCGCCGTGGGCCGCGCGGCGCGGCAGCGACACGAGTTCGCTTGCGCGGAGCCCCGATCCATAGAGCAGTTCGAGCAGCAGCAGCATGCGGACCGCGCTCGCGGGCGGCGCGTCGCCCGCCGCCTCCTCGCCCGCCTGCTCGAACAGGCGTTCGACATCGGCGTGCGTCAATATCCGCGGCAACGGCCGCCGCGTCGCGGGGCGCGCGATGTCGAGGGCCGGATTGTCCGCCCTCTCGCCCTCGTCGAGCAGGAAAGCGAAGAATTGCCGCAGCGCCGACAGCTTGCGCGCGGCGCTGCTCGCGGCAAGCGACCGATATTCGGCCATCAATTTGCGCAGCGCCGCCGCATCGGCATCGCCGAGCGACCCCCTGACCCATTCGGCCGCCTGCTCGAGATCGCGGCGATAGGCGGCGAGCGTGTTGCGCGACGCGCCGCGCTCGGCCGCCATCATCTCCAGAAAGCGGCCGATCAGGACCGCGTCAGACACGCACCAGCGCTTCGGCGGCGATCATCCGCGCCTCGGACGGCAGCCCGACCTCGCGCAGCGCCCGCACGATATAATAGAGATGATAGGGCGGCACCTTCGACCATTCGCCCTGCATTCCCGCCGCGGCGAGCAGTGCGACCATCCCGGGCTCGCGCCGTTCCGCCGCCGTCATGATCGCGCGCGACCAGCGCGTCTGTTTGCCGAGATCGACCTCGAGATCGCCCGCCGCCGACGCCGCTGCATTCGCATCGAGCCGCCCAAGCCCGGCAAGGCCCGCGAGCAGGAATTTCGAGCGCAGATAATCGACGCTGTCGTCATTGCCCGAAAACTGTCCGACCGCGCCGGCGCTCATGCCGGTAAGCGGCCGCGGCGATCCCACGGCCAGCACGCCCCACGCGCGGCTGCCGACCGAAACCGTCGGAACCCATGCGACCGCATTTTCGTCGTAGCCGCCCGCGAGCATCGATCCGAGCAATTGCCAGGGATCGCCGCCCGTGTCGGTGCTGGTCGGCAGCGCTGCGGCGGCGCGTGCGGTCGCCACCAGCGCGGCGTAGCTTTGCGCCGGCACATTTCCCGCGCCCCACAGGCTCTGCATGGCGGCATAACGGTCGGCGCCGGTCGCCAGGCGGAAGGCGCCGCGCAGTTGCGCGGTCTGGTTCGCAAGTTCGGCGCTCGGCTCCTCTTCGCCCGCCGCGGCGCTGAGCAGCGAGACATAGGCCTCGCTTGACAGCACCCCGCGCGCGGCGGCTTCGGGCGCGGCAGCGACGCGGTCCGCCATGTCGGTCATCGGCGCGAGTACCGTCCAGCCCTTCATATAATAGGGCGCACCGATACGCAGCGCTTCGGGAACGGGAATCGCGGTCGCGGTCGCCATGCCGAAGCGCCAGCTCGTCATCCGGTCGATGTTCGTCCATTCGATCGTCGTCGATCGGCGCCCGGCGCCGGTCGCACCCAGCACGCGTTCGGCCAGCAATATGTCGAAATTCGATATCCGGCCGCTCGACCGGACGCGGGCGATCGCCCAGCCGGCCGGGCCCGCCTCGCCCGACAGGCCCGAACAGATGGCGGCCGACAGGCGCCAGCTCTGTTGGTCGCCATGCGCAAGGCCGGCGGGAACATAAGGGCACATGCCCGCCGGATCGGCGTTGGCCAGATAGGCCTGCTGCGCCGCATTGACGAGGCGCGGACTCGCGCGGTCGTAATCGACCGACTGGACGATCCGGCGCGCGGTCGTCGATTCGCCCATGCGAAGCAGCAATGACGCGCGATCGGCGGCAAGGTCGGCACCATTGATCGTATCCGGCGTATCGATCGCCGACGCCAGCGCGCGGCGGAGCAGGATCTGGCCCCAGCGCGATGCCAGTTGTCCACTCGTCCTGCGCATGATCGCGGCGGCATATTGGCCACGCACGCCAAAGGCATCGGGGGCAAGTCCGCCGGTTTCGGGCGTCAGCGGCCCGATCCGGGTCAGCAGACGGCGCGCGCCGGGCGGCAGGTCGTATTTCAGTCCGCCCGATGCGACCTCCTCGCCTTCCTCACCCTCTTCATCCGCCGCGAGGGTGGTCGTGCCCAGCGTCGGGGATACGGGCGGCGGCGCCGCGCCATTTGCCGGTGCCGGCGTCGTGGGCGTCGCGGTGGGCGACGGCGACGGCGACGGCGACGGCGAAGGCGTCGGCGACGATTTCGGGGCGGGCGTGTCGGCGGGATTGCCGAAGCCTTCGGGCAGCAGCGATTCCTGCGCGATCGCGGGCAGCACCAATATGGCGGCGAGCGCGGTACCCGACAGGCCCAGCGTGAGCGACAGCATCTTCCTCTTCATCGCGTCGCACCTTCGGCAATCTTGTCGGTCACATTCACCTCGATCATTCCGGCCCGATCGGTCGTCGTGCCACAACAGCCTTTTCCCGATCCGGCCCCGGCGCGCAACATCCGATACCCGCCGTTCGTCCCATATCGCGCAAAACCATTGTTCCACGCGGCATCGGCGGTATAGCCGCGCGCACCATGTCGCGAAACCCGAAAAGCCCGGCACGCATTTCCGCAGGCGCCGTCCCCGCGTCGATCCGCGACCGGTCGATCGTGCTCGTCGGGCTGATGGGCTCGGGCAAGTCGACGATCGGGCGCCGCCTTGCGCAGCGGCTCGGCATGCGCTTCGCCGACGCCGACGACGAGATCGAACGCGCGGCGGGCATGACGATTTCCGACATTTTTTCGCGTTTCGGCGAGGCGCATTTCCGCGACGGCGAGCGGCGGGTGATCGCGCGCATGCTGGGGGGAAAACCGATGGTGCTCGCGACGGGGGGCGGCGCCTTCGTCAACGCGGAAACGCGCGCACTGATCCTGCAGGACAGCCTCTGCATCTGGCTTGACGCCGATATCCCGACGCTCGTCGAGCGGGTCGGCCGCCGCAGCCACCGTCCGCTTCTGAAGGACCGCGATCCCGGCGAGGTGCTGCGCGAACTGGCCGCGATCCGCAATCCCATCTATGCCGAGGCGCATCTGCGCGTCAGTTCGGCGAGCACGCCGCACGATCATACGGTGCGCGCGATCATGGAGGCTCTGTCGCAATGGAAAAGCTGACCGTCGAACTGGGCGCCCGCAGCTATCCGATCCTGATCGGCGACGGGCTGATCCGCGAAACCGGCGCGCATGTCGCGCCGCTTCTGAAACGCCCGCGGACGATGATCGTCACCGACACCCATGTCGCCGACCATTATCTGATCCCGCTCGGCACGTCGCTCGCGATGGAGAATATCTCCTTCTCGTCCTTCGTGCTCGAGCCCGGCGAAGGCACGAAGAGCTGGGCCGGCCTCGCGCGGCTCACCGAATGGCTGATCGGCGAAGGTGTCGAGCGCGGCGATCATGTCATCGCTCTCGGCGGCGGCGTGATCGGCGACCTCGTCGGTTTCGCGTGCAGCATCGTCAAGCGCGGCTGCAACTTCATCCAGGTCCCGACCACCCTGCTCGCGCAGGTCGACAGCAGTGTCGGCGGCAAGACCGCGATCAACGTGCCCGCGGGCAAGAACCTGATCGGCGCCTTCCATCAGCCCGCGCTCGTCGTGATCGACCCGACCACGCTCGGAACGCTGCCGCGCCGCGAGCTGGGTGCGGGCTATGCCGAGGTCGTTAAATACGGTCTGATCGACGATGCCGGTTTCTTCGCCTGGTGCGAAGACAATGGCGCGGCGCTGCTCGCGGGCGACAGCGCGGCCCGCCACAAGGCGATAGCGCACAGCGTCTCGGCCAAGGCGCGCATCGTCGCCGCCGACGAACGCGAGACGCAGGACATTCGCGCGCTGCTCAACCTCGGCCACAGCTTCGGCCACGCGCTCGAGGCCGAGACCGGCTATTCGGACCGCCTGCTTCACGGCGAGGCGGTCGCGGCGGGCATGGTGCTCGCCCACCAGTTTTCGGCCGCGAACGGCCTGTGTCCGCCGGAAGATGCCGCGCGCGTGCGCGACCATCTGGCCAGCGTCGATCTGCCCCACAGCCTCGCCAGCGCGGGCGTCAATACCGATGGCGCGACGCTCGCGGGGCATATGGCGCACGACAAGAAGGTGCGCGGCGGCAAGCTGCCGCTGATCCTGACACACGGCATCGGGCAAAGCTTCGTCACCGACGAATATGGCCTCGACGCGGTGGCCGGCTTTCTCGACAATTGAGCGACACCGACGACAGGGCGGCCTAGCCCTCGCCCGTCAGCCCCATCGCCTCATTCTCTTCGCGCGCGATCTTCGCCTCCAGCCTTTTGCGCCGGAATTTTTCGAGCACGCTGTCGGCCTCGCGCCCGCCGCCCGGTTTGAAACGATGGTCCATGCCCGCCGAAATATCGCCCTCGTCGAGCTGGGCCTGCAGCCGCGTCTCGTCGAGATGGCGCAGCGTCGCCTCGACATCGTCCATTTCGCTCGGATCGACGTCGAGATGGCGCAGCGCGCTGAGCCCCATCGCGATCGAACTTTCGAACACCTCGCGGATCACGCCGTCGACCCCCGCGCCGTCGATCGCGAGCAATTGGCGCCGGTCGAAGACCCGCATCAATATCTTCGCGTGCGGATAGGCTTCGACGATCGGTTTCATCGCCGCCGCATCGACCGACGCGTCGTCCATACAGAAGATGATCAGCCGCGCTTCCTCGGCGCCCGCGCGGCGGAGCAGGTCGACGCGCAGCCCGTCGCCGAAATAGACTTTCGTATCGAAACGGCTCGACAGCTCGATCTGGCTCGGCTTCTTGTCGATCAGCGTCACCGAACAGGCGACGCCGTGCAGCATCTGCGCCACAATCTGTCCGAACCGCCCATATCCGACGACGATCGCCGATCCGCGGGGCGCATCGGCCGGGTCGTCGAGCACCGGCTCGTCGGTTTCGGGCGCGAATTCCAGATTCCGCGCGAACAGCATCAGGAACGGCGTGGAGATCATCGACAAGGTGACGACGGCGCTGAACAGGCTCGCCGCTTCGGGCTGGATGAGCATCGCATCGGCGGCCTGCGCGAAGAGCAGGAAGCCGAACTCGCCGCCCTGGCTCAGGAGAAGACCAAGGCCGAGCGCCGCTTTCCAAGGCTTGCCGAAGAGGCGGATAATCGCGGTGAGGACCGAGAATTTGACGGCGACCAGTCCCGCCGCGAGCGCGAGCACCAGCATCGGCCGCTCGATGACCGCCCCGACGTCGAGCACCATGCCCACGGCGAGGAAGAAGAGGCCGAGCAGGATCAGGCGAAAGGGCTCGATGTCCGATTCGATCTCGTGCCGATAGGGCGAATCGGCGAGCATCACCCCCGCCACGAAGGCGCCGAGCGCGGTCGAGACATGCAGGCTGTGCATCAGCGCCGCGCTCGCCAGCACGGTGAGCAGGCCGACGACGACGAACAGTTCGCGCTCGCCATAACGGCCGATGACCCGAAGCAGCGGATTGACGACGAAGCGGCCCGCCAGCACCAGCACGATGATTGCCCACAAAGTGAAGAAGGCCATCTGCCAGCCCGACGGCGCCGACGGATCGGCCGGCGCGCGCGACAGCACCGCGACGATGGTGATCATCGGGACGATCGCGAGATCCTGGAACAGCAGGATCGAAAAGGCCTTTTCGCCGAAGGGCGAGTTGATCCGCCCCGAGCTTTTGAGACCGGGCAGCACCTGCGCGGTCGACGACAGTGCGAGCGGCAGCCCGAGCGCGAGCGAGGCCGCGGGGCTGAACCCCAGTATCAGATGGATCAGCGCGGTCAGCACGAGCCCGGTCACCACGACCTGCACCAGCCCGAGCCCGAAGATCGCGCGGCGCATGTCCCAGAGCCGGCGCGGCGACAGTTCGAGCCCGACGAGGAAGAGCAGGAAGGCGATGCCGAGTTCGGCAAAGGCCAGCTTCGATTCGCCGCCGCCGACGAGCCCGAGCCCGTGCGGCCCGACGACCGCGCCCGCGATGAGGTAACCGAGAACGGCACCGAGGCCGAGCCGGCGGAAGATGAGGACGAACAGGGTCGCGACGCCGAGCAGGATCGCGCCTTCGACGAGCGCGGTATCGGTTGCGGTTTCGGCCACTTCGGATGCCGCGGCGGTGAGCGCGAGCAGGCTCATGCCGCCGCCGCCCGCTCCTCGAGTGCAGCGATCGCCGCGTCGAAGGGCAGCAGGATCGCGCCGTGGCGCGCGGGATAATCGCGCGCCGGGGCGAGCAGGTCGAAGCCGGGCCAATCGGGCCGGTCGCCCTCGCCCGCGAACCAGCCTGCGATGCCGTCGCGCGCGGCGCGGATGTCGGTGAGCCCCAGCCCCGGCGCATGCCGAGCGAGCAGCGTCGCCGACGCCTGTCCCAGCGCGCAGGCTTCGACATGCATGCCGACGCGCGTCACCAGGCCATCATCGTCGGTATCGAGGTCGAGGATGATCGCGCTGCCGCACAGCGGCGCGCGCTTGCTGGCACGATAACGGGCATCGGCGAGCGGAAGATATTCCGACGTCGCGACCGCCAGCGCCAATATGTCGCGGTTATAGAGCGGCGCGCTCACGATTTGCCGGCCGCGGCTTCGGCCTCTGCCGCGCGCGCTTCGGCACGCCGCTCGGCGATCACCTTGCTCATCGCCGCGCTCATCGCATTGAGCGCCGGATAGGTCCTGCTCTCGGTCATCCACGCGGGGCGCTGCGCATTGCCATAGCCGATATCGTAAAGCAGCGTGACGAGCATGAAGCCGATCGAGGCGATCAGCAGGCCCTTCACCGCTCCGAAACCCGCGCCGAGCCCGCGGTCGAACCCGCCGACGAGCGACGCGCGGCTACGTTGTCCCATCGCGCGCGATCCCCATTTGGCGAGCGCGAAAACGCCGCCGAAGAGCAGCACGAACGCGAGCATCGCCGCGCCGCCCTCGGTTCCGACCCAGCCCGCGAGCAGGTCGGTGACGAGCGGGTGAAAGAAACGCACCGCCGCGATCGCCAGCACCCACGCCAGCAGCGTCGTCACTTCCTGCACGAGGCCGCGCGAAAAACCGAGCACCGCGCCGCCGCCCACCAGCGTCAGCACGAGAATATCCAGAGCCGTCAGACTTCCCATTTGCCGGTCGCTAGTCGCGCCCGAGCATCAGGTCAACGAGTTCGCCGAGCCGGGTGAAACCGGTGACCGAAATTCCGCCGACGCCCTTCATCCCGGCGGGCCCCCAGCCGCGCGAGAAACCGAGCTTCGCCGCCTCGCGCAGGCGCAGCCCGTCGTGCGCGACCTGCCGCACCTCGCCCGACAGCGACAATTCGCCGAATACGATTGCGTCGGCAGGCACCGGCCGCTCGCTGAACGCCGAGATCAAGGCCGCCGCGACGGCAAGGTCGGCCGCGGGATCGGTGAGGCGGTAGCCGCCCGCGATGTTGAGATAGACTTCGGCGGCGCCCATCTGCAGTCCGCAGCGCGCCTCCAGCACCGCCAGCACCATCGCGAGCCGCCCGCTGTCCCAGCCGACGACGGCGCGCCGCGGCGTCGCCCCGCTCGCCAGCCGCACCGTCAGCGCCTGCACCTCGACGAGCACCGGCCGCGTGCCTTCGAGCGCGGGGAAGACCACCGAACCCGGCACGTCGCGGCTGCGGTCGGTCAGGAACAGGCTCGACGGATTGCTGACTTCGCCCAGCCCCTCCTCGCCCATCGCGAACACGCCGATCTCGTCGGTGCCGCCGAAGCGGTTCTTCACCGCGCGCAGGATGCGATATTGATGGCTGCGCTCGCCCTCGAACGCCAGCACCGTGTCGACCATATGTTCGAGCACGCGCGGCCCCGCGATCGTTCCGTCCTTCGTCACATGCCCGACGAGCACGATCGCGACGTCGCGGTCCTTGGCATAGCGGATCAGTTCCTGCGCGCTCGCACGCACCTGGCTCACCGTTCCCGGCGCGCTGTCGATCAGGTCGCTGTGCATCGTCTGGATCGAATCGATCACGACGAAATCGGCGTCGCGCCCGTCGAGCGTCGCCAATATGTCGCGCACCGAGGTCGCGCTCGCGAGCGCGACGGGGGCTTTGCCGAGCCCCAGCCGCTGCGCGCGGAGCCGCACCTGCGCCGCGGCTTCCTCGCCGCTGATATAGACGACCGACTTGCCCGCCGTCGCCAGCCGCCCCGCCGCCTGCAGCAACAGCGTCGACTTGCCGATCCCCGGATCACCGCCGATCAGCGTCGCCGACCCCGCGACGAAGCCGCCGCCCAGTGCGCGATCGAATTCGGCGATCCCGCACAGCATCCGCTCGGGCATCCGGCTGTCGGCATCGAGCGTTTCGAGCGCGAGCGTCCGTCCGCCGCGACTGAGGTCGTGCTTCGCCGAAAACACCGTCTCGGCGGCTTCCTCGACCAGCGTGTTCCACTCGCCGCAATCGGCGCACTGCCCCTGCCAGCGGTACGAGACGCCCCCGCAATTCTGGCAGACATATTGACGTTTCGCTTTGGCCATGACCGGCGATTAACCGGAACAAAGAACGAACGCCAGCGCTTTCCCGCCCTCGTCACGCCCGATCAGGTCCGGGGCGACGAATAGGGTGGAGACGGTTCAGTTTTCTCCACGGTTGATCTAGGGCGAAAGCCAACCCGAATCACCCAATCAGCAGGATCACCCGCGCCATGAAATTCTTCGCCGACACCGCCGAAATCGCCGACATCCAGGAACTCGCCGCGACCGGCCTGCTCGATGGCGTCACCACCAACCCGTCGCTGATCGCCAAGTCGGGGCGCGACTTCAAGGAAGTGACGAAGGAAATCTGCGCGATCGTCGATGGCCCCGTCTCGGCCGAGGTCGTCGCGCTCGACCATGAAACGATGATGAAGGAGGCCGAAATCCTCCGCAAGATCGCCGACAATGTCTGCATCAAGGTGCCGCTGACGATCGACGGCCTCAAGACCTGCAAGGCGCTGACCGGCGACGGCACGATGGTCAATGTCACGCTCTGTTTCTCGGCCACCCAGGCGCTGCTCGCCGCCAAGGCCGGCGCGACCTTCGTCTCTCCGTTCGTCGGCCGTCACGACGACAATGGCTTCGACGGCATGCAGCTCATTTCCGACATCCGGCTGATCTACGACAATTACAGCTATGCGACCGAAATCCTCGTCGCGAGCGTGCGCCACGGCATCCATGTCCTCGAAGCCGCGAAGATCGGCGCCGACGTGATGACCGCGCCGCCGTCGGTCATCAAGGGGCTGTTCAGACATGTCCTGACCGAAAAGGGCATCGAAGGCTTCCTTGCCGACTGGGCGAAGACCGGCCAGTCGATCTGATCCCAAATCCTCCCTGTGCCGCAGGCATGGGGAGGTGGCGGCGCGAAGCGCTGACGGAGGGGCCTTGGCGCTACCGTTGCCGCCCCTCCACCACGCCCTGGGGGCGCGGTCCCCCTCCCCATCGCCTCGCGACAGGGAGGATCGACCTTTCCAGTTGACGTAAACGTCAAGTCATCGCGATACTCCCCCGAAAGGGAGAGATTCGCGATGACCGACACCACCATCCTCACCGAACGCCGGGGCCACATCCTGATCGTCACGATCAACCGGCCCGAGGCGCGCAATGCCGTCAACGCGGCAGTCCATGTCGGCATCGGCACCGCGCTCGAAACCGCCGACAACGACCCCGACATCCGCGCCGTGATCATCACCGGCGCGGGCGACAAGAGCTTCTGCGCCGGCGCCGACCTCGTCGCGCTGTCGCGCGGCGAAAGCCTCCAGCCCGACGATCCGGCCCAGCAGGCATGGGGTTTCGCCGGCATGGTATCGCACCCGATCTCGAAACCGGTCATCGCCGCGGTCAACGGCTTCGCCTTCGGTGGCGGCTGCGAGATCGTGCTGATGAGCGACATCGTCGTCGCCGCAACCGAAGCGCAATTCGGGCTGCCCGAGGTCAAGGTCGGGCTGTTCGCCGCGGCGGGCGGCGCCTTCCGCCTCGCCCAGCAGCTCCCGCGCAAGCTTGCGATGGAATATATGCTGACGGGCGACCCGATCCCCGCCGCGCGCGCCGCCGAATTCGGCCTCGTCAACCATGTCGTGCCGCTCGCCGACCTGATGCCCACCGCCATCGCGCTGGCCGAAAAGATTGCCGCCAACGCCCCGCTGTCGGTGCAGGCGTCGAAGCGCGTCGCGCTCGGCATCGATCAGGGGCGTATCGCCGCCGAAGCGCCCTATTGGGAACATAACGCCCGCGAGCGCGCTGTCCTGATGCGCAGCGAGGACGCGCGCGAAGGCCCGCTGGCTTTCGCCCAGAAGCGCAAGCCCGAATGGAAAGCGCGCTGACATGATGACCGATCCCGAACGCATCCCCGTCATCATCGGCGTCGGGCAGGTCAACGATCGCCCCGACGACCCCGACGCGGGGCTGGATTCGCTCGGGCTGATGGTCGCGGCGCTGAAAGTTGCTGCCGAAGACGCGGGCGTGCCGCTCGCCGGGATCGACAGCCTCGCGATCGTCGACCAGATCAGCTTTCATCATCTCGGCAAGCTTTGCGAACCGCTCGCCGCCGCCATCGGCGCCAATCCCGCGATCAACTATCAGTCGGCCGCACCGCACGGCGATACGCCGGTGCGCCTGCTCAACGAGGCGGCGAACCGCATCGGCGCGGGCGAGGTCAAATTGGCGGCGGTGGTCGGCGGCGAAGCCCTGCGCACCGCCGCGGGCCGCGCCGCCAAGGCGGCGAGCGGCGAGGACAAGAGCTATAATGCGATCCGCAAGGTCGCGACACGGCGCGAGCCCGATTATGCGCAGAAGCACGGCCTCGCCGCGCCGGTCGACGTCTATCCGCTTTACGAGAATGCGACGCGCGCCGCATGGGGCGAAAGCCTCGAGGACGCGCAGTTCGAGAGCGCCGAAATCTGGTCGCGCTTCTCCGAAGTCGCCGCCGCGAACGACGGCGCGTGGATCCGCAAACCCGCGTCGCCCGCCGACATTCTCCGCATCGACGAGCGCAACCGCCCGATCGCCTTCCCCTATTCGAAGCTGATGGTCGCCAATTCGTCGGTCAACCAGGGCGCCGGCTTTATCGTCGCGAGCCTTGCCGAAGCGCGCCGCCGCGGCATATCCGAGGACCGGCTCATCTACGTCGGCATGGGCGCCGCCGCGAAGGAACCGGCGAGCATCCTGCACCGCGACCGCTACGACGGCAGCGTCAGCATGGAAACGAGCATCACCCGCACGCTCGAACTCAACGCGATGACGGTCGAGGATTTGGATTGCGTCGAACTCTACAGCTGCTTTCCCTGCGTGCCCAAGATGGCGCGGCGTATTCTCGGCTGGCCGTGGGATCGCCCCGCGAGCGTGTTCGGCGGCCTCACCTTCGGCGGCGGCCCGATCGCCAATTACATGAGCCACGCGGTGGTCTCGATGGTCGAAAAACTGCGCCACGAAGGCCGCACCGGCTTCCTCTTCGCCAATGGCGGCTTCGCGACCGACAATCATTGCGTCGTGCTGGCGAAGGAGCCGATCGCGGCGGCACGCTTCCCGCAGGACTTCGACTATCAGGCCGAAGCCGAAGCGAAACGCGGTCCGGTCCCCGAGCTGGTCGAGGATTATGCGGGACCGGCGACGATCGAGAGTTATACGGTGTTCTACGGTCGCGATGGCGCCCCGAAGGCGGGCGTCGTGGTCGCACGAACCCCAGACGACAAGCGCACGCTCGCGCATGTCGATGTGAGCGACGCCGCGATGCTGGCGTTCCTCACCGACGGGAAGGCGGAGCCGGTGGGCTCGACGGGGCAAATCGTCGCGCTGGACGAAGGCTATGGGTGGCGGGCGTAGACCTCTCCCCTCCCGTTCACGGGAGGGGAACATCAGACTTCGAAACTGACTCCCTGCGCCAGCGGCAGCGCATCCGAATAATTCACGGTATTCGTCGCGCGGCGCATATAGGCTTTCCAGCTGTCCGACCCCGACTCGCGGCCGCCGCCGGTCTCCTTCTCGCCGCCGAACGCCCCGCCGATCTCGGCCCCGCTCGTTCCCAGATTGACGTTGGCGATCCCGCAATCGCTCGCGGCGAGGAAGCGTTCGGCCTCGCGCATGTCGGTCGTGAAGATCGCTGACGACAGACCCGCCGCAACATCGTTGTGCTGTCCGATCACCGCGTCGAGGTCGTAATAGCGCATCACATAGAGGATCGGCGCGAACGTCTCCTCCAGCACCGGCCCGATCTGCGCGGGCATCTCGACGAGCGCGGGTCTGACATAGAAGCTCGCCCCCTCGCCGACGCGCTCGCCGCCATGGACGATCCCGCCTGCGGCTTTCGCAGCCGCGAGGGCGTCCTGCATCATCTCATAGGCCGCGCGGTCGATCAGCGGCCCGACGAGCACTTCGCCCTCCAGCGGATTGCCGACGCCGACGCTGGCATAGGCCGCCTTCAGCTTCCCGACGAAGCCGTCATGGATGCTGTCGTGCAGGAACAGGCGCCGCGTCGTCGTGCAGCGCTGCCCCGCGGTCCCCATCGCCCCGAACGCGACGCCGCGGAGCGCGAGGTCGAGATCGGCCGATGGCGCGACGATCACGCCGTTGTTGCCGCCGAGTTCGAGGATCGCGCGCGCGAAACGCTGCGCCAGGCGCGGCGCCACCGCACGGCCCATGCGCGTCGAGCCCGTCGCCGAGACGAGCGCCACGCGCTTGTCGTCGACCAGCGCCTCGCCCGCCTCGCGCCCGCCGATCAGGAGCTGCGACAGGCCCTCGGGCACATCGCCGAAGCGCGCTGCCGCACGCGCGAAGATCGCCTGCGTCGCCAAAGCCGTGAGGGGCGTCTTTTCCGACGGCTTCCACACCACGCTGTTGCCGCAGACGAGCGCGAGCGCGGCATTCCATGCCCACACCGCGACCGGAAAGTTGAACGCCGAAATCACGCCGACGACGCCGAGCGGATGCCAGACCTCCATCATCCGGTGCCCCGGCCGTTCGGTCGCGATCGTCAGGCCATAGAGTTGCCGCGACAGCCCGACCGCGAAGTCGCAGATGTCGATCATCTCCTGCACCTCGCCCGCGCCCTCGGACGGAATCTTGCCCGCCTCTATCGTCACCAGCCTCGCGAGATCGTCCTTCGCGGCGCGCAGCTCCTCGCCCCACAGCCGCACCAGCTCGCCGCGGCGCGGCGCCGGGACGTGGCGCCACGCGCGAAAGGCCGCGCTCGCGCGGTCGAGCGTCGCGTCGATCGCCGCCGTGTCGACGACCCGCACCATGCCGATCTGTTCGCCGGTGAGCGGGGTCACCGACGGCATCGATCCCTCGCGCCACAGCGCGGGGTCGACGCCGAGCCTGTCGAGCAGTTCACCCGTCTCCTGGCCCAGTTGAACCATATTCCGTCCCTTCATAAGCGCGCATGCGCCTTGCAACTTGCGGCTCGCGGGTTATCGCAGCGGGCGAACAATGCAAACCCGAATGGGAGAGTCGTCCGTGTCCGAATTGCCGCCGTCCGAGCCCTTCGTTCCCGTTCCGGCCGATGCCGCAGCCAATACACATTGCAGCGCGGCGGACTATGACCGGCTTTATGCGCAGAGCATCGCCGATCCCGACACCTTCTGGGCCGAACAGGCCAGGCGTCTCGACTGGATCACCCCGCCGACGAAAATCGCCGGCTGGTCGTTCGATCCGGTCGAGATCAAATGGTACGAGGATGGCGTCCTCAACCTCTGTCACAACGCCCTCGACCGCCATGTCGCCGCGGGGCATGGCGACCGCACCGCGATCATCTTCGAACCCGACGCGCCCGACGGCGAGACGCGGCGCATCAGCTACAAGGCGCTGCTCGCCGACGTCATCCGTTTCGCCAATACGCTCAAGAAGATGGGCGTCCAGAAGGGCGACCGCGTCACCATCTATATGCCGATGATCCCCGAGGGCGCGGTCGCGATGCTCGCCTGCGCGCGCATCGGCGCGGTGCACAGCGTCGTCTTCGGCGGCTTCTCGCCCGAGGCGATCCACGGGCGGATCGAGGATTGCGCCAGCGACTGGGTCATCTGCGCCGACGAGGGCCTCCGCGGCGGCAAGACCGTTCCCCTGAAAGCCAATGTCGACAAGGCTCTGGAGCGTGTCGACGTCAAGGCGGTGCTGGTGATCGCCCACACCGGCGGCGATGTCGCGATGAAGGAAGGCCGCGACCATTGGTACGACGCGCTGTCCGCCGATGTCGGCGCCGACTGCCCTTGCGAGCCGATGAATGCCGAAGACCCGCTCTTCATCCTCTACACCTCGGGCTCGACGGGGAAGCCCAAGGGCGTCCTCCACACGGTCGGCGGCTATTCGGTGTGGACCGCGAGCAGCTTCTGGTACGGCTTCGACTACCGCCCGGGCGAGATATTCTGGTGCAGCGCCGACATCGGCTGGGTCACGGGGCACAGCTATGTCGTCTATGGTCCGCTCCAGAACGGCGCGACGACGCTGATGTTCGAGGGCGTGCCGAACTACCCCGACCACGACCGTTTCTGGCAGGTCGTCGACAAGCACAGGGTCAATATCCTCTACACCGCGCCAACCGCGATCCGCGCGCTGATGCGCGAGGGCGACGATTATGTGACGCGGCACGACCTCTCGTCGCTCCGCCTGCTCGGCAGCGTCGGCGAGCCGATCAATCCCGAAGCATGGCGCTGGTATCACCAGGTCGTCGGCAAGGGCCGCGTCCCCGTCGTCGATACATGGTGGCAGACCGAAACCGGCGGGATCATGATCACCACCCTGCCCGGTGCCCACCCGATGCAGCCGGGCAGCGCGGGACGGCCCTTCTTCGGCATCCGCCCGCAGCTTGTCGATGCCGAGGGCGTCGTCCTCGTCGATGAACAGACCGGCGGCGCGGCCGAGGGCAATCTCTGCATCACCCACAGCTGGCCGGGGCAGGCGCGGACGATCTACGGCGATCACCAGCGTTTCGCCGAGACCTATTTCTCGACCTACAAGGGCAAATATTTCACCGGTGACGGCTGCCGCCGCGACACCGACGGTTACTGGCGGATCACCGGCCGCGTCGACGATGTCATCAACGTCTCGGGCCACCGCATGGGCACCGCCGAAGTCGAAAGCGCGCTGGTCCTCCACGACCTTGTCGCCGAGGCCGCGGTCGTCGGCTTCCCGCACGACATCAAGGGTCAGGGCATCTACGCCTATGTCACATTGAACGCCGGGGTCGAACCGACCGACGAGGTCGCCGCCGCGCTCAAGCAACAGGTCCGCACCGAGATCGGCCCGATCGCGACCCCCGACCATATCCACCTGACCCCCGCGCTTCCCAAGACGCGTTCAGGCAAGATCATGCGCCGCATCCTGCGCAAGATTGCCGAGAATGATTTCGGGTCGCTCGGCGACACCTCGACGCTCGCCGACCCGAGCCTCGTCGACGGTTTGATCGAAGGACGGAAGAACCGCTGAAATCCGGGACACGCCAAGCCCTCCGGACAGACCCGGTCATGCTTTCGTATGATTGAGCGGACAGGCGGCGGGCGCCATAGAGGGAGCGCCCCCGGTTCCGGCCGCTCCTTCCCCTCCCTGACGGCCGGAACAACCAGGCCCGGAAGGTCGCGTACCTTCCGGGCCTCCCCGTTCCGGAATCCCGCTTTCAACGACGCGCGAGCGCCTCGCACAACCGGTCGGTCGCAAGCGCGATCCGCGATTCCGCCGTGTCGCGATTGGCGGGGCTGTTCTGAACGCCGCGCGTTTCGGTGTTGAAGGCCAGCAGGCTGCCGACGCGTTGGTCGGGACACAGGCTGAGATAGGCGCGAAAGCCGTTCTGGTCGCCGTTGTGACCGACAAAACGCACCCCCGCACCGCGATCGATGAAGAAGGACAGGCCGCTCTGCGTCGTCTTCGCCATGCGACCCTGGGTGAAATCGTCGCCCGCCGCGATCTGCGGCATCCACATTTCCTCGATCGACGACCGTCTGAGCACCAGATCATGATCGGCCTGACGCACCGGATCGCCGAGCAGGAAGGCGACATATTTCGCCATGTCGGGCATCGGGGCATTGAGCCCGCCATTCGATACCGTCACGCCGGTATCGACGTCGAACGGCGCGGCAATGCGCTTGCCCTCGCGGACATGATAGCTGTGCGACCGGTGCGGCAGCAGATGCGGCGGCGTACGGTCGAAATAGCTGTCGTGCATCCCCAGCGGCTTCAGGATGTTCTTGTCGATATAGACTTCATAATCCTCGCCCGACAGGCGTTCGATCACCTGTCCCAGATAGACGATGCCGGGGTTCGAGTAGCCGAAGCGGCTGCCGGGTTCGAATTCGACCTGCGTGTAAGGCAGCATCGCCGCCAGCTGGGGCCAGCCCTTCGGCTCGAACGGCTGCCAGTCGTGGTCGCGCCACGGCCAGGTGCCGCTGCGAAATCCCGCACTGTGGCTCATCAACTGCCGCAACGTGATCGCGCCCGTGTCGCCATGGGGGTTATGCACGGCGGCAAGTTCGGGCACATATCGCACGATCGGATCGTCGAGCGACAACAGCCCGCGATCGCGAAGCTGCATGATCGCGATCCCGGTCATCGTCTTGGTGATCGACGCCCAATGGTAGATCGTCCGCGCGTCGACGGGGACATGCGCGTCGGCGTCCTGTTCGCCCAGATGGTCGGCGACGACGGTCCGGCCGTCACGCACCACATAGAAGCTGCTTCCCGCGATATTTGCGCGGCCGGCCTCGCTGCGATGCAGCGCGCGGAAATCGCTCAGCGCCTTGTCGAAACCCGCCTCTTCGGCCGCCGCCGGACTGGCTGTCAGAACGAGCGCGGCGGCAATCCAGCGCAACATGGCGATCCTTCCCCTGTTCGTCGTCGGACGAGGGTGGCCGATGCCGATCAGAAATGGAAGTCGGGAAGCTCCGCGAGCGCGATTCCCAGCGCCTCGGCCCAGCCGTCGGCGACGCTTTCGAAATAGGGATCGTTGCGCTCGAACCGCCGTTCGCGCACGGTGGTGAAATCGTCGCGCTCATGGACTTTCAGGTCGATCGGCAGGTCGACACCGGCGTTGGCGCGGATCGTCGAATCGAACGAGACGCAAAGCAATTTCACCGAATCCTCGAACGACATCGCCGGGTCGTATGAGCGCACGATGATCGGCCGGCCATATTTCGTCTCGCCGATCTGGAAGAAGGGATTGTCCTCGCCCGCCTCGATGAAATTGCCTTCGGGATAGATCAGGAACAGCCGGGGTTCGGACCCGCGGATCTGCCCGCCGACGATCAGCGACGCGCGGAACAGCGATTCCGCCGCCGGCCCCTCGTCGCTATGGCGCATCACGATATTGCGCAGCGTTTCGCCGACGATCGTCGCAACGGCGAACATCGACGGCGCGGCAAGGATCGACGGATGCCTGTCTTCGGGCGCCTTGGTGCGCTCGTCGAGCAGGCTGACGACCGCCTGCGTCGTCGCGAGGTTGCCCGCCGACATCAGCGTGATCACGCGCTCGCCCGGCACCGTCCAGCTGCGCATCTTGCGAACCTGCGAGATATCGTCGACGCCCGCATTGGTGCGGGTGTCCGACATGAACACCAGCCCCTTGTTCAAACGCATGCCAACGCAATAAGTCATCGAATCCCGTTTTCCCCGCCGGATTTTCTTCGCCGTCCCCGGCCCACCTATTGCTGGACCTGCAATTGGACAACCAGATTTTCCTGCGCTGCACCATAGCGCATCCCGCGAACCGGGGCGGCGTCGCGATAGTCGAGGCCGGTCGCGACGCGGATATAACGCCGGTCGGGTGAGTGGCCATTGCTCACGTCGAAGCCGATCCAGCCGATATGCTCGAAATACGCCTCGGCCCAACCGTGGGTTGCATCCTGATGCGTCCGGTCGTTCATCATCAGATAGCCCGAAACATAGCGTGCGGGGTGGCCGAGGTGGCGCATCGCGGCGATGAAGATATGCGCATGGTCCTGACAGACGCCGCCCTCGCCCGCGAGCGCCTGCTCGGCGGTCGTCTCGGCGTCGGTCACGCCGATCCGGTAGGGCAGCTTCGCGAGGATCAGCCCCGACAGCGCGTGCGCGCGCTCGATGTCGTTCGCGAAATCGCGGCCCAGTTCGGCGGTCAGCGAACGCACCCCGCGTCCCGCACGCGTCAGCGGTGTCGGGCGGAGGAAGGTCCAGAGCGGCATCGCACCGCGGTGCGGCCCGATCACCCCGTCCCAGGTGATGAGTTCGACCTCGCCGGTGCAACGGATGACGAGTTCGGGCGCGCCGCCATGCACCGACACGAGGTCGACGCCATTGCCGTGATGGTCGGTGTAGTGGAACTGCCGCGTCCCGCCCCCGATCTCTATCGACCAATTGTGGATCAGTTGCTGCCCCGGCCGTTCCTTCGGCGTCAGCTTCAATTGCTGCAGCGCATAGGCGACATGGCCGTCGAAATGATAATGGGTGCTATGCTCCACCTTCAGCCGCATACTCACTCCACGAACCGGTAATCGCGCTCGATCTGCCGCGCGAGCGCGGCATTGGCGCGGAGGAAATCGGTGATGAATTCGTGCAGCCCGCCGTCGAAGATCGACTGGATGGGGCGCGACAACCGGTCGCGACAGATCGACGTCCCCATGCGGATCGCCTCGGTCTCCTCGCCATAGGTGCGCTGGAGCAGACCCAGATTGTCGTTCATCTGGTCGCAGCAAAAGGCGAGGCTGCGCGGCATCTGCTTGTAGAGGATCAGGAACTCGGCGATCTTGAGCGCGCTTATCTCGGCGCCGTAGAGCCAGTGATAGGCGCGGTGCGCCGATACCGAGCGCAGGATCGTCTCCCACTGCACATTGTCGATCGAGCTGCCGATATGCGCGACCGACGGCAGCAGCAGATAATATTTGACGTCGAGAATGCGCGCCGTGTTGTCGGCGCGTTCGAGGAAGGTGCCGAGCCGTGCGAAATTATAGCCGTCGTTGCGCAGCATCGTGCCCGAAAAGGTTCCGCCGACCTGCGCGCTCTGCTGGCGGATCGCCGCGAGCACGTCGGGCAGATCGTCCTCGCGTACCTGCCGCTTGAGCAGGGCGCCCAGCGTCATCCAGCTGGTGTTGACCGCCTCCCACACCTCGCGGGTCAGATAGGTGCGCGCGGTGCGGGCATTGTCGCGCGCGCGCTTGACGACCGAAAGGATGCTCGACGGATTGGCCGGATCGCGCAGCAGGAAATCGACGACGCGCTGCGACGTATAATCCTCGCCCTGCGCCTGCCGGAAGGCGAAATCCTGTCCTGCGGTGACGAGTACCGATCGCCATTCGGACCGCGCCGTGCTCGATCGTGTGAGCGCGATGCGAAAGCCCGCATCGATCAGCCGCGCATTGTTTTCGCTCCGTTCGAGATAGCGCGCCATCCAGTAGAGGCTGCCTGCGGTTTTCCCGAGCATCAGTCGTCCAGTACCCAGGTGTCTTTGGTGCCGCCACCCTGGCTCGAATTGACCACCAGCGACCCCTTGCTCATCGCGACGCGCGTCAGCCCGCCGGGTGTGATCCGGATACCCTGCGGCGACATCAGCACGAAGGGACGAAGGTCGACGTGACGCGGTGCGAGCCCCGCCTTGGTGAAGATCGGCACGGTCGAGAGCGAGAGCGTCGGCTGCGCGATATAGTTGCGCGGGTTCGCCTCGAGCTTGGCGCGGAACGCCGCGATCTCCTTCTTGCTCGCCGCCGGGCCGACGAGCATGCCATAGCCGCCCGAGCCATGGACTTCCTTCACCACCAGTTCGGGGAGCCGGTCGAGCACTTCGCGCAGATGCTCGGGCTCGCTGCAGCGCCACGTCGGCACATTGGGAAGCAGCGCCTTTTCGCCCGTATAGAATTCGATGATGTCGGGCATATAGCTGTAGAGCGCCTTGTCGTCGGCGATCCCGGTGCCCGGCGCATTGGCGATGGTGATGCCGCCGGCGCGATAGACGTCCCAGATTCCGGGGACGCCCAGCACCGAGTCCGGCCGGAAATTCAGCGGATCGAGGAAATCGTCGTCGACGCGGCGATAGACGACGTCGATCGGCGTATAGCCCTGCGTCGTACGCATCTGGGCGCGCCCGTCGACGACGCGCAAATCATGCCCTTCGACCAGTTCGGCGCCCATCTGGTCGGCCAAGAAGCTGTGCTCGAAATAGGCGCTGTTGTGGATGCCCGGCGTCAATACCGCGACGGTCGGCGTCCCGTTGCACGCGGGCGGCGCACAGGCCGCAAGCGACTTCAGGAGGTTGAGCGGATAGTCGCCGACCTCGCGCACCGAAATCTTCGCGAACAGCTCGGGGAACATCTGGAGCATCGTCTCGCGATTTTCGAGCATGTAGGACACGCCCGACGGCGTCCGCGCATTGTCCTCGAGTACATAGAATTCGTCGGCGCCGGTCCGCACGATGTCGATACCGCTGATATGCGTATAGACCCCGCCGGGCGGATCCATGCCCATCATCATCGGCAGGAAAGCCTCGTTGCGCGAAATCAGTTCGACCGGCACGCGCCCGGCGCGCAGGATTTCCTGCCGGTGATAGATATCGTGGAGAAAGGCGTTGAGCGCGCGCACGCGCTGTTCGATGCCGCGCGACAGGCGGCGCCACTCGCTCGCCGAGATGATCCGCGGGACGACGTCGAACGGGATCAGCCGCTCGTCGGCCTCGTCCTCGCCATAGACGTTGAAGGTGATGCCCGTGGTCCGGAAAAAGGCCTCGGCCTGCTGCGCCTTGCGATGGATGCGCGCCGTATCCTCGCGGGCGAACCACTCCGAATATTCGCGATAGGGCGACCGGACCTCGCCCGCCTGACCGGAACTCGTCTGCCCCGTCATCTCGTCGAAGAAGGAAATGCCCCGGCCCTTTCCACGCAACATGCCATCGTCCGGCCGCCCGCGCCGATACAGGGGCGCGCGCGGCCCATCGTTCCTGCCTGCTGCGTCGCTTGTCTGGCTACGCGGCCGTCAAGCTTATGAAGGCGATGCTAATCGCGCCCGTGCACCTTGGCAAGCGGACTCGTGGTGCGGGTTGATACGGTAACATCAAGGACTTGCCGCGCGCCCTGCGGCGCGCGGCGGCATCGCTCAGATCGCCCCGTGGCAATGCTTGTACTTGCGGCCCGAACCGCAGGGGCACGGCGCATTGCGGCTGATCTCCAGCGCGGCATAGGGATTCTCGCCCTCGGGCAGGTCGGGTTTCGGCACCTGCATCGGCGGCAGCGTGTTCGCGATCACGCCCAGCGATCCCGCATCGATATCGCCGCTGTTGTCCTCGCCCGTGAACGGGTCGATGTGCGTCGTCAGGAAGTCGGGCAGGTCGGGGAGCGGCATCGGCTCGGGCTCCTCGAAGCGCAGGTCGATGCGCGCGACCGTGCGCGTCACATCCTCGCGGATATTCTGCAGCATGCGCTCGAACAGCGCAAAGGCCTCCTGCTTGTACTCGTTGATCGGCTGCTTCTGCGCATAGGCGCGCAGGAACACGACCTGACGCAGCGCGTCGAGCGTCGAGAGATGCTCTTTCCAGTGATGATCGAGCGTCTGGAGCAGGATCGACTTTTCGATCCCCTGCCACGTCTCGGCGTCGACAAGGCCCGCCTTCTCGGCCGCGACCGCATCGGCCGCCTGCTGGATACGCTCCTCGAAGATTTCGGCGTCGACCGCATCCTCCTGCATCCAGTCGTCGATCGGCGGCGCCAGGTCGAGGATGTTCGCCGTGCGCTCCTTCATCGCCTCGACGTCCCACTGCTCGGGATAGCTGCCCGGGGGGCACGCGTCGGCGACGATCGAATTGACCGTTTCGGCGCGCATCGCCGCCATCACCTCGTCGACGGTCTCGCTGTCGATGATCTCGCCGCGCTGTTCATAGATGACCTTGCGCTGGTCGTTCATGACGTTGTCGTACTCGACCACCTGCTTGCGGATATCGTAGTTGCGCGCCTCGACCTTCTTCTGCGCGGTCTCGATCGCCTTCGACAGCCACTTCGACCCGATCGCCTCGCCGTCCTCCAGATTCTTGTTCATCATCTTGGAGAAGAGCGTGTCGGGGCCGAAGATGCGCAGCAGGTCGTCGTCGAGGCAGAGGTAGAATTT